>JABJEX010000053.1 GCA_018663035.1 Porticoccaceae bacterium | reverse complement strand
TAGCCCTGATTTGACTGGATGGGGTTTTCTAACATTATTGTCGTTTTTTAATCGTAGTAAAGTTCACATGTACCAAAACTAAATGAGGATGAATCCCCATAGTAATCTGGCATGGACCGTGGGTCACTGTGCCAAGACCCAATTGTGGATGTACTAAATCGACCATTTTCAAATCTAAACAGGGTATCTCTTTGATCACATGTAATTCTATCTATATCAAAAATTGATTTATCTGCGTTGTCGAGTTCTGTTCGCCAAAAAATTACCTGATCACACTTCGTATAACTATTTCCATCATTTGGGTTATCTTTTGTCGACCGTAAAAATGATTTGCCAGATATGACTTCAACAAACCCTCTTTTCCCAGAGACACGCTCCATTCTCGCCATGTAGGCTTCTTTCAGCACGGCGACATCGTTCGGTAGCGGATACCCTAATCCAAAATTATCGTTATCCACCGCCTGACCAACAAGAACTTCGTAGACTGCCTCCTTGTGACTCGAAAGGTGTAAACAATCAAAACGGTGGGGCGGTGCTAGCGAAGGTTACTGCCCGACTCTTTTCAGCGGCAATATCCTGAGTGATTTAGCTATAACTGCAAAATTCATATCTGTACCCATTAAATAATGTATGGTTTAGTCTCTGCCGAGTTACTGCTCGACTGCTAAAAACAGCATTTATATCTAAGGAACTGTTTATGAACCTATCGGCTCTGGCGAATGAATTTTGGCGACAAGGGTATTTATCCATTGATAACTTTTTTGGGGAAGAATTAATGGATACCTACCAGAGTCATGTACTCCAGCACTTTGGGAAGAATTCGGCGTTTGTTCACAGTGCAGAATTTCTAGAAAAATCTGATACTGATGTCATTCCCTGGTTCCCTCAGTTGGAGGGAGTCCATGCATTTGATGTCGCCGAACAAGATCAACGGCTAATAAAGCTTACTGACGAGATTCTTGGCGCCGGTTGGTCCAGTCTTTACAGTATGGTGATGTATAGTCATCAAGGTTCCAAAGGGCAGGCATGGCATCAAGATTGTCCCCCAGAAGACAAGTCTCAGTTTAATTTAAACCGTTTGGTTTACACCATGGATATAGACCAGCGGACTGGCGGTGAGACGCTGGTCATACCCGGCAGCCACCGCGGCGGACCTATCACTGTTGGTAAGATTGACCAAGATTTTCCAGAGCAGATAGTGCTGAGCCCCAAAAAAGGTACGCTTATTCTGATCCATGGACATCTCTGGCATCGAGTGCTACCCGTGAGTGGCCCATACCGTTTTTCAGCAAACTATCGTTGCTGCCCGGCCCATACGCCAAACGACATCACCGACATCTGTGTCTACAGAAATATGCGTTATCAATTTTCGACCCAGACTGTTATTGAAGAGAGAAAGCTATGAGCCAACCACTGAGTCAAACCCTGCGCTGGGGTATTATCGGCGCGGGTCGCATTGCTAGAACCTTTGCAACAGATATTGTGCACGCCCAGCATGCCTCACTGTATGGTATAGCGTCTCGACAGCTGAGCTCAGCGGAGGCCTTTGCTGAGTCATTTTCGGTTCCACAGGCCTACGGCAGCTACGCAGAGCTGTTTGCCGACCCCAATATTGATGCCGTATATATAGCCACCCCACACAGTCACCACAAAGATCAAGCCATTGCAGCATTGCGAGCGGGAAAACATGTGCTTTGCGAAAAACCTGCAACAGTAACCCCTGAAGAGCTCGAAGAAGTAATTGCGGTAGCAGAGCAACAACACCGCTATTTTATGGAGGGCATGTGGAGTTATTTTATGCCAGTTATTCAGCGGGCTCATCACTGGGTCACGAGTGGTCGACTAGGTAAACTGTGCCACGTAAAAGCAGATTTTGGATTTCCGTTGCCCTACAGCCCTGATCTGCGCGAATACGATAATCGTCTCGCCGGTGGCTGTCTGCTGGAAATGGGTATCTACCCCATTGCTATGGCTTGGTTATTTTTTCAGCAGGATCCTCACAGCCAAACGGTGTGGTGTCATAAGGCTGAGAATGGTGTTGAAGACGATGTAGTGATTCTTAATAGCTATGGAGGTCAGGCCACAGCGCAGTTGACTACCTCGTTTCGCTGCAAGCTTAATAATTACCTCACGCTGATTGGTGATCAGGGTACAGTGACCATAGCTGACTACTGGGCCGCTCGCGAAGCGCGACTGTACCGGGGGCATGAATGCATTGAGCGATTCACGGAAGAGCGGACCCAGCAAGGTTTCAATCATCAAATTGAACAGGTAAGCTGTGAAATATTAGCTGGAGAAGTCCAGCCATCAGTGGTTAGCTGGGATGATAGTCGCGCCTTTCAACGCCACATGGCGCAGATAAAAACGACATTTTAGGTGGAACTCAGACACCAACATTAACAATAACTAACAAAAATAATTTCCAATACTTAATCTAACTCAACCTCACTTATAAATGGATATCTAATGGAACACCGTACCTATTATGCTCTTTACTGCGCAGTTATTGTGTCGCTTGGCGGCTTTGTCTTTGGCTTCGATGCGTCAGTAATTTCAGGCGTGGTTGGGTTTGTTACTGTTGAATTTGATTTGACGCCGATTCAGTCTGGTTTTGTAGTGGCAGCGCCAACGCTATCGGGTGTCTTTGGTACTCTGGTCATTGGCCCACTAAGCGATGTATTGGGTCGTAAAAAAGTGCTTATCATGATTGCCTTTCTCTACCTCTTGTCAGCCCTAGCATCTGCATTTGCCTCGAGCTATATTATGCTGGTCACGGCAAGAGCCCTAGGAGGACTTGCCTTCACCTCACTAATGATTGCGCCTATGTACATAGCCGAAATCGCACCGGCGAAACTGCGCGGCAAACTGGTATCCATCAATCAGCTCAATATTGTAATCGGCCTTTCAGCCGCCTATTTTGCAAACTACTTTATTCTCAATGCCAGCACCTCTGGCGCCGAGTGGGCCAGCAACTGGGGCGTAGATGCGCATACTTGGCGCTGGATGCTGGGTATTGAAGTTATGCCTGCACTGATCTTTTTCCTTGGCCTATTTTTTATTCCAGACAGTCCTCGGTGGTTAATGCTCAAGGGGGGCGAAACCGAAGCACGCACGGTGATGAGCAAGTTATTGCCCGCTGATCAGGTAGACGCAGAAATTGAGACAATGAAACAGGGGTACGACAGCGACAGTGAGTCTCTGTGGAAACGTATTCAGGGCATTTTTGGATCCAAGATGCGGCTAGCGCTGGTGGTCGGAATTATCGTTGCTGTGGTTCAGCAGATTACCGGGATCAATGCGATCTTCTTTTATGCGCCAACAATTTTTGAGCAAAGTGGCATTGGCACTGACGCAGCTTTCGCACAGGCAGCGCTAGTTGGTGTTATCAATGTGGTCTTTACGCTAGTCGCTATCGCTCTGATTGATCGCTGGGGGCGTCGACCCCTGCTCTTAGTCGGCTTAACCGGTATCGCTATCAGCATGGCGCTGTGCACCTATGGCTTTGCTCAGGCCACCTATCAGTTGACGCCGCAGGGCTTGGCGCAGATCGAACAGATGGACAATATCAACGATAGATTTGATACCGCAGACCTACAGAGCATGCTGGGCAAGGTGTACCAAAGTGATACCGAATTTAAAAATGCTCTCACTGAGAATATAGGAGCCACGGCGGCGCGCAGCTACGAGAGTGAGTTTATTAAGCTAGCTAGCAACATGAATGCAGTATTAATTCTGGTTGGCATTCTGGGCTTTGTGGCTTCTTTTGCCATGTCGCTGGGGCCGGTGATGTGGGCCCTATTTGCGGAGATTTTCCCCAATCAGTTGCGCGGAGTAGCAATCTCCTTTGTCGGTATGATCAACAGTCTGGTGAGCTTTTTGGTGCAGCTGCTGTTCCCTTTAGAACTCAGTGTATTAGGTGCCGCTCTGACCTTTTTCTCATACGGCGTATTTGCGGTGATAGGTTTGGTGCTGGTGGCCTGGCTACTGCCTGAGACTAAGGATAAATCCCTAGAAGAGCTAGAGCTAATGTTTGCCAAGACAGCGGACTAGGCTGCCTGTGAAGCTGGACCGGGAGTGGCACAGCCACTCCCATACACCAGGTGCAATTAGCGACTACTAACGCCTGAGCCTCTAGTATCTAGAACAGGGTGGCGGTGAACACCGTCTACAGGGATTAATCGCTGATCCCGGACTTTCTCACCTGCGGGTACAGAACCTTTACCAGAGGCATCGATAACCACACTGTTACGCCAAGTCTTAGAATCATCCAAAGCCATCGGTGGAGCCAGAGCTTCAATTACCGTAGCGGAATCGGTAAATTCTGGAAGAATTCTGCTGGCAACAAATGCTACCCTGGGTTTAATCCAGCTTTCGCTCAGCCTGCCCCGCTGGCCCCAAACAATATCCGTATAGGCCTGGTCACTGACCGCAACATCTCGGCTTACACCATAGCGAGCCTGCATCATAAAACCATCAAACAGAATCGCTAAGTCTTCGCGGGTAGAGCTGTAACTATAAAATTGCGGCGCTCCCTCGGTCATGAACATATCTGCAATGTTCTGCGGGCTGTAGGCAATTTGCTGCTCGGTAATTAAATCTGGATTTCTAAACCTGACCTGTGCCAACTTGGTCAGCTCGTTTTGGCCGCCTGAGGCGTAGAGGCTGTCGAGTGGATAGTTGTCCTGCAGAAAGTCAGACTGGATTTCCTGCGCGTTGTAGACCTCCACCACAGCATCATAGATGGTTCTTGAGTTGCTGTGAGACAGCCAGTCAGTGCTAGGAAAAAAGTCATTGGCATGCGCTAGCTCATGATAGAGCAGCGAGGCAAAGTCGTACTGAGAGTCTGCCAGAGTGCGAGAGAGGCGATACCTTATAGGTGCATAGTAACTGGCATAATCATTGTCTTTAACATAGCGCCAGGGCATTTCGAACTGTAGCTCATTACCAAAACTAGATCGGTAATCAGGCGCCTGATTGATGGTGTCACGCTGCTCTGGCGTTACCCAAAGATCGCTGGGATCGAGGTAGATAGCCGCGGTGGTAGGGCTGTAAAACGATGGGCGTATATCATAAGAAATCACTACTGCCGTATTAGCACGCAGTAGGTTTTTAAAGTCGTCATTGGGATCGTAGTCTTCTAGGAATTTCTTGAACTGATCACCCATCCATCGATGGGAGACTATCACTCTATCCATAATGTCATCGGTGGTCGGCGCGGTGCTAATCTGAGCAATTAATGGTGAGTCCGCAAAGGTACAGTCGTCATATCTAGAATTATTGGAATACACGCAGTCGATCAGTCTTTGTCCTGCCGGGGAATCGGCATTGTAGAGAAAGACATCGGCGATGCGGTCGGTAAAGGGTGCGTCAGACTCTGGAACCTCAACTGCGCTGTTCTCCACAAGCACAGCGACACTATCGGCATGGGCCTGACCGTTGATATCGCCGGATAGCTCAAAGACCAACAGGGTATCCTGACTTATCGAGGGCGCATCAAAAAAGACAGCGACATCTCCATCCGTAGAGGTATCGGTAAAGGTAACTGCTGGCCCCTGTGTTTGGGTCCATTTCCAAGAGCTCTTGTCTATGGCTGTTGATTGATCATCGCCACTGGCATAGCTGACCAGTGATACAGGAATGCCCTCTACAGCAACATGCCCTAGGCGAACTGTTAGCTGAGCCTGATCATCAGTGACAATAAAATCATGGCTCAGGGTTTCTGACTGAGCGCTGTCCACAGTAAAGTCTACAGTGAAACTGTAGTTACCTGCCTGTGAGGGGGTAAAACCAATAACCTTACTGTCTGACGCATAAAAGGTCACAGCGGGACCTGAAGTCTGTTGCCAGCTAATACCTGAAAGATCGTTGTCAGATAACAGTACCAGCTCGGTGGACTGCCCAATAGCTAATGAGGACTCTAGCTGGATAATTTCAGCGTCTGGCTCAGGTGCTGGAGTATTGTTAACGGGCGGCACTGCTGTAGAGCCTCCACCACTCCCGCCGCAACCGAGGAGCACAGATAACAGCGCCGCAGCACCGAATTTTTGTAGTTTCATTTTATTGTCATCCCCTTCCATTAATTTTTATTGTCGAGCCTAGTAAGATCTTCTGTCTTTACGCAACCTTGGGCTCCAAAGTTTAACTTAGAGCGCCAGTCACCTTAGCTAGTAAAGCTCTCGATACCAATCACCAACAACCCCAACCCTGCCGACCAGATGGCGCAGGCAAGTAAATCGATAAGGGTAAACTTGATACGATCTATGCCACTAACACCAACCAAAGCGGGAACCAGACTTCTTACAGCGGTCATTAGACGTCCGACAATAATGGCGGCGGCACCATATTTAGCGATAAATCGTTCCGCTTTGTTGAGTTGATCAGCACGTTTGACCGCAAAGCTAGTACTGTGAAACGAGGTCCCAAAAATTCGCCCAAGGTAATAGCCCAAATGATCTGAAATAGCCGCACCCACAAATGCGAGAGCCATAATTGAGGTCAGGCTCAATAACTCGCCTGTATAGAGGACAGTGGAGATAGTCAGAAGAATAACCCCAGAGACAAATAGCCCTACCACCGGGCAGGCCTCCAGAAAGGCCAACAGAGGTATTAGTACCCAGGCAGTATTTTTGTTGGCGTTTAGCCAGTCTAAAATAAGCTCGTCGATAATAGACTCCTGTGCTGGAGCACTCTATTCATAGCGTAGCGCGTCTATTGGGTCCAAATTGGCCGCCTTGGCTGCAGGAATAATCCCAAATAACAGCCCTATGCCTGCACTAAATCCAAATGACAATAATACAGCCCACATTGGCACCGCCGCAGGCGGCAAATCGGTGGCTACACTTATCAGCGAACCGGCGCCAAACCCTAATAGCAGACCAATCAGGCCTCCAAGCAAGCAGAGAAAAACAGCTTCGATTAAAAACTGCAACAAAATATCGAAGCGTGTGGCTCCCAGCGCTTTTTGAATGCCTATCTCACGGGTGCGCTCGGTCACCGACACCAGCATGATATTCATAATGCCAATGCCTCCCACCAAAAGAGAGATGCCCACAATCCCACCCAGCACAACAGTGGTGCTGCCGATAATCTGGTTAAAGGTGTCCAGCATCTGATCCGCTGTGGCTATCTTAAAGTCATCAGCCGCATCTTTAGCCAGTTTATGATTGCGACGCAGCAGGTTTTTAATATGCTGCTTTACCTGACTGATATTATTCATATCGTCAACCTGCAGGCTGATCGAAATATTAGGCTCCTCAGCGCCGCCCAGCAAAGCACGGGTCGTACTATAGGGCAGCAGGATAAAATCGTCCTGATCAAAGCCAAAAAGCTTGCCGCGCTTTTCCGCTATGCCAATAACCTTAAACCATTCACCGGAGACACTCAGGTGCTGGCCTATAGGGTCACCTTTAATATCCAGCTTGTTAATAATTGATGGGCCGAGAACGGCGACACGGCGACGACTTTTATCATCGCTAAGGTTAAAGAAACGGCCAAAATCTGGATAGACTGTGTAGAGTTTTTGATAGGTGGAGGCCGTGCCTATCACCATGGTGCTGGTCGACTGACCTCGATAGGCTGCAACCGCATTGGGGCCAAATACTCGCACTGTGGGAGTGACATTGCTAATACCTTTGACCTGGTGTTTTATCTCTAGAAAGTCGTCGTAGCTGATCTTGGCTGTCACGCCCTGCAAGCGAGCCTTGCGGGGTGTGTAGGGCTCAATATTGATGACATTGGTGCCCATACCGTCAAATTGCTGAGAAATACTGGCACTAAATCCCTGCACCACAGACACGACGGCGATGACCGAAGCCACACCGATAATAATACCCAGGGTCGTCAAGAAGCTGCGAAAGCCATGGGCAAAGATCGATTGGCCTGCGGAGCGAGTGCCCTCAATAATTTTAAAACTTAGATTAGCCATTCGCTCCCTCCTGCTCTTCCGAGAGTGGATTCATAAAATCGTCAATCAGTCGCCCGTCTCTAAGGGTAATAACCCGTCGGCAGCGATCGGCAATCTCCTGCTCATGGGTAACAATAATTAGGGTCTGACCATCCCTGTGCAGCTGATCAAACAACGCCATAATTTCAATAGTTGTGGAGGAATCCAGATTACCTGTAGGTTCATCGGCCAACAAAATCGCTGGTTTTGTCACCAGGGCTCGGGCAATGGCTACGCGCTGGCGCTGTCCGCCCGATAACTGGTTTGGCACATGGCCAACACGATCTTTCAGCCCTACCATAGTCAGTGCATCCAGAGCCCGTTTTTTGCGTTCGGCCAGTGGCATACCCCGATAGACTAGCGGCTGCATAACATTTTGCAGAGCCGAGGCGCGGGGCAGTAGATTGAAGTTCTGAAAGATAAAACCGATTTCACGGTTGCGTATGTCGGCCAGACTGTTTTCGTCCAGCGTTGCAACATTGGTGCCCTTGAGCCGGTACTCACCATCGCTGGGATAATCAAGACAACCCAGCAAATTCATGAGTGTTGACTTGCCAGAGCCGGAGGAGCCTACTATGGCAATGTAGTCATTGAGATGAATATCTAAATCAATTTGATTGAGCGCGTAAAAACCCTCACTACCCATCATGTAGTGTTTTGCGATATCCCTCAGTTCAATAACGGTTTTCTGAGAACTCATTCTTGATCTTTCTCAATCTCTTTTACGGTAGAACCCTCTTTGAGCTTGCTAAGTATTCGGGCTGGGCCAGTAATCACCTGCTCGCCAACCTCTAACCCAGAAATAATCTCTTGCAGCTGGTCGTTGGAAATCCCCAGTTCTACTTCTCGCTTTACTACTAGACCATCGACCATAATAAAAACAAAGCTTTTGCTAACGGCGACACTGGACGCTCCCACGGAGACAGAGTCTTCGTCCTGTTCAGTATCTAGATTGACTGAATCCTCGGTTTCGTCTTCAAAGACAACGGCCTGTATGGGCACAGCCACTGTGTCGCCCTTCATATTGGTGTAAATCTCTGCTCGACAGCTCATGCCAGGACGAATAGCTATATCGTCATTACCGTCCAGAAGTATTTTCACCGTAAAGCTAAGCCCCTGACGCCGATCCGTGCGCTTGGCAGAGGTTGCAATGGTTTTCACCACGCCACTCAGCGCTGTATCCGGAAAAGCCACTGCATATATATCGGCACGCTGATCCAGCTCTATATTTGCTATATCCGCTTCATCGACTTCGACTTCCACAAGTATCGATGATGGATCTGCCACAGTAATCAGGTTAGATCCGGCGATATTGGTGGTACCACTAATTGCGGTCTCACCCACCTTGATATCCACAGAGGTCGCTACGCCATTAATCGGCGAACGAAACACGGTTTTGTCGAGACGTTCCTGAGCTTTATCTAAGGTAGCCTGTGCTTGCAGAAGTGCTTCGCCACGAGAGCGCAGATCAATCTTAGCCAGAGCATACTGGTTATCGATCAACTCAAATGCGTCCTGACCGATCATTTTGCGCTCGTAGAGATTGAGGTTGCGCTGCCACTGCGAGGCAATGTTTTCTAATTGCTTTTCCTGCCGCTCGATAGCAATAGTTTGAATGCGCACATAGGCTGCCTGCTGCTCAACATCTGCGGCAAAGGTCCGCGGCTCGAGACGCATCAAAACCTGCCCCTGGCTGACCTGATCGCCCTCCTCTATTAGCACCTCGCTAACCTGGCCAATCACCTCAGAGCGCAGCTCCACCTGTTCTTTGTAGATCAGTGTGCCTGAGGCAAGAATTGAACTTTTGATTTCCTGTATCTCAGCATTGGCAAGATTTACCTGAAACACCTCGCCAGCGCTGTTGCTTTTAAAATAGGCCAGTGCCACCAAGGCAACAACAACCCCCAAAATTATGAGATTTTTTTTCATCGTTTTTAGTCTTTTTATCAAGAAGCCAACAGAATATAGAGAGCCCAGCTGCCATAAATTAACAGATAGGGGGCGGAGGCAATAGTGGCCGCCTTTTTACTGTCATAGCCCAACCAAGAGCTCAGCCCCATCGCAATAAGGGCAATACTCCAAAACATCAAGACATCCAGACCACTCAAAAAGCCAAACCAGGCACTGCTTGAATCAACCCCAAAGATCAGACTGTTGAGCGTGGTAACTCCCAGACCCTCAAGTGGGATCATTCCCGAGCTAGAAAACATCAGCATCAACATGGACATCAGGGCAGCAACCACGTGAGGCATGCTGATCCACCAGCTGAAGGCGAACCAGGCACCAAAGCCATAGTTACTGCTGGCGTTAGCCTTGGTTACCATCATCAGGTAGAGGGCCAAAATAATGTTCATTACCACAAGGCTAAGGCTGCCGCCTATGGTGCTAGACCATACCATAGGTGTCTTGGTGAGGTACTCAGAAACCGCTTGCAGCTCCTCTTCGCTCATATCACCCTGGACCGCCATCTGGTCGAGCATAGTTTCCTTTAACCAGGCAAAATCAACAGTGGCAAAATAATATAAAAACAAAGAGATAATACTGCCGGTGCAGAGCAAAAACGGCACCAGCCACCAGCCTTTTTTGTCCTTGACTGCCGGGAGGGCGATATTGGGAGAAATTAACATATCAAGACTAGCTTGAAGGGGATTTGCAGACATAGCTATGACTCCTTAATTGGAATTATTCATTATCCTGAATCTACATAAATTAGGCGCTGACAGTTTAAAATCATCTGCGCTAAACGGCTATAGAATAACATTGTTTAGGGCTGAAAATAGCCCCTTTACAGACTGCTAATCTAGGCTTCAGAGGCCATGGCCATAAACTCTGCCACGATGGGATCGTCCAATTTCTTTTTAAAGCAACAGAGCCCTAAATCAAAGGGTGGAATACTGGTGCCCGGCAGCAGTTCAACACGGTCTTTCACCGGGCTATTATCCACCACCACAATAGGCGACAGGCCTATACCAAACCCAAGGGCTACCATGCTCACTAGAGCCTCCTGACCTGACACCTGAGCATAGACATTGGGCTTGCCCCCGTGCTGACGGCGAAACCACTGCTCGAAGCGTTTTCGGGCCACACCGTGCTCTGGCAAAATAATCGGTAAGCTCGCCCAGTCTACTCGCTCCTGCTGCAGGGCGCGTTTGACAGCGCAGTTAATTGCAGGGGCAGTAATAGCAAGGGGCACGCTGGCAATTGATTGGAAGTGGATACTGGATGCTAGATCGTCTGGGCGCGCTGCGATGGCTAGATCTACCCGCTGGCTCTTAATCTGGTCTATACCATCAGCAGCGTCTCCCGTATCCAGATTAATATCAATATTGGGGTGGGCCTGGCGGAATTTTTCGAGCAGTGGCGGTAAAAAAGAGTACGAGGCTGTCACTGAACAGTAAAGTTTTAAAGAGCCAGAGAGCTTTTGCTGAGACTGGTTTAGCGACTGCTTGAGGGTTTCGTACTCTGCTATCTGTTGGTCGGCATAGGCGAGAAACTTTTTACCCTCGCTGGTCAGCACCACGGTGCGATTGTCGCGAATCAGCAGCTGGCTGCTCAGCTGATCCTCGATCCTCTGAATGGCTCGGCTTAGAGTCGAAGGGCTAAGGTGATAGGCAGCGGCGGTTTTACCAAAGTGCAAACTATTGGCCAGGTGCTGAAACAGAGTAAGCGATCGAATATCCATAAGGGCACCTTAACCTGTCACCGCTTACATTGCAAAATATGCAACATTATGATGAAGATATATCGTTTTAAGCAACACAAAAAACTAGGTAAACTGCGCCCCAGAATTCAATATAGCAACTTACCAAAAACGGTACTCGGAGATCAAAGATGGCCAATTACTTTAACACCCTTAGCTTGCGCGACAAGCTGACCCAGCTGGGCAAATGTCGCTTTATGGATCGTAGCGAATTTACCGATGGTTGCGAATTTATTAAAGATTGGAATATTGTCATTATTGGCTGTGGCGCCCAGGGTCTCAATCAGGGCCTCAATATGCGTGACTCAGGCTTAAATATTTCCTATGCACTGCGAGAACAGGCGATCGCCAAAAAGCGTCAGTCTTTTCAGTGGGCTTCCGAAAATGGCTTCAAAGTAGGTACTGCAGAAGAGTTAGTTCCCACGGCGGATCTGGTACTCAACCTGACCCCAGATAAACAGCATACGGCAGCGGTGACTGCGGTTATGCCGCTGATGAAGCAGGGCGCTACACTAGCCTACTCTCATGGCTTCAACATTGTCGAAGAAGGCATGCAGGTGCGCGAAGACCTAACGGTAGTTATGGTTGCTCCTAAATGTCCGGGCACAGAGGTGCGCGAAGAGTACAAGCGCGGCTTTGGTGTTCCCACCTTGATTGCTGTCCATCCTGAGAACGATCCCAATGGCAATGGTTTGGCTATTGCCAAGGCCTACGCCTCTGCGACTGGTGGTGACCGCGCCGGTGTTCTAGAGTCATCCTTTATCGCCGAAGTGAAATCTGACCTGATGGGCGAGCAAACTATTCTCTGCGGAATGCTGCAAACCGGCGCCATTCTGGGTCACCAGCAGCTGTTAAAACTGGGCATGGATGCAGCCTATGCTCGCAAACTTATCCAGTACGGTTGGGAAGTGGTTACTGAGGGTCTAAAACATGGCGGCATCACCAATATGATGGATCGTCTTAGCAACCCAGCAAAAATCCGCGCCTTCGACATGTCTGAGGAACTCAAAGTCATTCTGCGCCCGCTGTTTGAAAAGCATATGGATGACATTATCGAGGGAGAGTTCTCACGCACCATGATGGTTGACTGGGGAAATGATGATGCCAATCTGCTTAAATGGCGTGCAGAAACTGCTAACACTAGCTTCGAACAGGCTCCAGATTGCGATATTGAAATCACTGAGCAGGAGTTTTACGATCGAGGCATTTACCTAGTCGCCATGATCAAGGCTGGTGTTGAACTGGCCTTTGAGACCATGGTGTCCTCTGGAATTATCGAAGAGTCGGCCTACTACGAATCACTGCACGAAACACCACTAATTGCGAACTGTATTGCCCGTAATAAGCTCTATGAAATGAATGTTGTTATCTCAGATACCGCTGAGTACGGCAACTACCTGTTTAGTCATGCGGCTGTACCCCTGCTTCAGGAACATGCCGACTCACTGACTTTGGAAGATCTGGGTGAGGGCCTAGCGGACAACTCTAATGCGGTAGACAACGTGCGTCTAATTGCGGTGAATGACGCGATCCGCGATCATGATGTAGAGATTATCGGCCACGAGTTACGCGGCTATATGACGGATATGAAGCGCATCGTAGAGAATAGCTAAACAACAACTAGTCAGCACCAACAAAAAAACCGGATTGAACTTAGCCCAATCCGGTTTTTTTAATCAGTAGCTAGCGCCTATCGCTCATTAGGGCTCTGATCATTGAGATCGTCATAAGCACCATCACAAGCGAAAAAGGTAATGCGCCGACAATCATTGCCGACCGCAGTGCACCCATACCTCCAGCGGCCAATAACACAGCCACCAGCAGCGTAAAGATAACACCCCAAACAATAACGTGAATCGGCTTCTTTTGAGTCTGATCGCCACCGGACGCCAGCGTGTTAATTATCAAAATTCCCGAGTCAGCAGAGGTAATTAAAAAGGTCAGAAGCAGTGTTACCACTACCACGGACAGAGCCACAGCCAACTCCGGAGAGAGCATGAGATTAATGGTTTCAAATAGCTGGGCCGAAATATCTGCATTAACGATAGCACCCTGAGCAACACCACTGAGTTCAAGATCAATGGCAGTAGCTCCTACAAAGGTAAACCAGGTCAGGCAAATCATCGAGGGAATAACCATGGCACCCAGCACATATTCTCTTACGGTGCGGCCACGCGACACTCGAGCTAAGAACAGCCCAACAAAGGGCGCAAAGGCAATCCACCAAGCCCAGTAAAATATATTCCAAGCCCCCTGCCAATTCTGTAGCGCAGCACCCATCTCCGTCTCTGGATTGTTCCAGACAGTCAATGACATAGCTGGCAAGGCCAATAGATAGTCCCAAATTGCATAGCCAAAGGATTTAATCGCAAAGATAGTGGCGCCAAATAATACAAAAAACAGCACCAGAAAAATCGACAGCCCCATATTGATATTGGACAGCCATTTGATGCCCCGCTGCAAGCCAGACAGCGCCGACAGACAGGAGGCGCCAACAATAATCACCAGCCCCAGAATCTGCGCGCCCAGCGTAGGCTTGCCGGCCTGATCTACAATCCACTGCATACCACTAATATTGAACATGCCGGAGGCGAACTGCGACACTCCGTAGCCAATGGTGACACCCAGTCCAATTAGAGTAGCCAAAATAGCTGCCACATCCACCAAATGCCCCAGCCAACCAGACATGGCTCGGCCGAACAAAGGCTGCAGGCCAGAGCGAATAGTGAGGGGCATCCCTCTACCATAGCTCAGATAGCCGAGAGAAATACCCACGACGCCATAACAGGCCCAGGGTGTTAAACCATAGTGCAAAAGCGCCCATTTATATGCGTTGCGGACATTGTCCGCATCTAGGCCAGTGCTAAATCCCTGGATGGTATCCGGATTGCTGGCAAAGTGAAATATAGGCTCAGCAGTCGAGTAGGTCAGCATACCAACACCAATGCCTGCGCCGAACATCATTGACAGCCAGGTAAACAGTGAAAATTCAGGTGCTTCCCCCGGATTACCCAGCACCGCCTTGCCCGTGCGCGGCCATAGCGCCAATATCACACAGGCTAGCGTAAAGAATGCGGTGACATACATGTACCAGCCACCAAACGAAGAGATCGACCAATTTTGTAGCTCTAAAAGCTGCGCACCGGCTCGCTTTGGAGAGGTTCCAACCCATAATATCAAGGCAATGATAAGCACCTTGGGAATAGCCGCTACAAAAACATTGAAGCCCTGATAAAACCCAGATTTCTCAACTTCAATAGCCACCACTTGACTTGAACTAGACTCCCCCACTTACCCATCTCCCGTTTTTATTATAATGATTAGTGGCCAAATACCGATTTGGCTGAGATTCCCAATGGCCACAAAGCACTAGACAGTACAGATATCGAGACGTTTCATCAACACCCAGAGCGACGTCTAGATATGAGAACTAACGGTTAAAGCGGTTTTTGAAGAAATTTTAGAGTTCTCGATGGACTTGGAGCTACCAAGTCCATCGCAGAGAGATTACTTACTAGACTCGGGCTGCGCCTCTAAGAGCGTACCAGCCGATGTAGATGTAACAAACCAGGGGAACTATAAAGCTCAGCTGCAGACCCACAGAATCGGCCACGGCTGCCTGCACCAGCGGCACAATAGCGCCACCAACGATTGCCTGACAGACCAGACCCGAACCTTTGCTAGTCATGGAGCCAAGACCCTTGACTGCCAAAGTAAAGATAGTTGGGAACATGATGGAGTTGAAGAAACCCACTGCCAAAATAGACCACATAGCTAAATGACCAGTGCTATTCATACTAATCACAATCATTAACACGGCTATGGCAGAATTTAATGCCAGGTACTTAGTCGGTGCTATGTAGTTCATAATACCGGCACCCACTAAGCGCCCAACCATTGCAGCGCCCCAGTAATAGGCAACCATCTCACCCGCGTCTGCAGTACTTAAACCAGCTATTGAACTCTCAGAGAAATAGTTGACCAAAAAGCTGCCGATGGACACTTCGCCACCAACGTAGAGAAAGATAGCCAGTGCACCAAGCACTAGAGGCCGGCGGTCCCAGACACTCTCGTCACTTTCCTCGGCTGGACTCTCAACATGGGCTAACACGGGTAGCTTGATATTTCTAAATAACAACGCCGCTAAAACCAGCGTGGCTCCGATCATCATATAGGGCATTTGCACAGCGGATGCATCGGCGGACACAGCGCCCAAAATCATCATGGCACCTATAACTGGCCCTACGGTGGTACCTAGAGAATTAGCGGCCTGCGCCAAGTTAAGGCGGCTAGCGGCGGTTTTTTCTGGCCCCAGTGCTGCAACATAGGGGTTGGCAGCAACCTGTAGAATAGTAATACCGCTGGCGAGAACAAATAGCGCACCTAGGAAAAGAACGTACAGATTGAGACTCGCCGAAGGGTAGAATAAAAAACAGCCCGACGCGGTAGTTAGTAGACCAAGAACAATACCTCGCTGATAACCCACCTTGTCGATAAGTTTTCCAGCAAAGGGAGAGATAATAAAGTAAGCGCCAAAAAAGCAGGATTGCACCAATATGGCTTGCACATAGTTGAGATCAAAAGATTCCTTCAAAAATGGAATCAAAATGTCATTTAAAACAGTAATAAAACCCCAGAAGAAAAACAGGCAGGTCATTGCGATAAACGCAAAGGTCTGTGTTTCCCTCTCCTGATGCCCAACTACTGATGCCTGCGACGTTTCCGGTGCTGCTCCAGCCATGATCTTCCCCTTCCCACAATGTTTTTATAGTTGTTATGTACACAGGTAAGGGTAAATAGGCACCTTGACCCTTGCAAGACATGAATAGCCGGGGCGGGCTTTTTAGTCGCAAGAAATAGCTGCTTTATCTCCTTTTAAAATTTACAGCACCGTCGGATGCTGCAAAATCAACGCCATGACCTTTTTTAATCCGTTGTGCCTAGCCCGCATTTCATCAAGATTGTCTGGATCGCTTATCCAGTGGTAAACAATACCAATGACTGAGGCGCAGTATTGGTCGGCAACTACTTCTGCAGAAATTGAGGCCGCCACCTTGCCCTCGGCAATACTTTGATTAATCCAAATAATCACGTCGGCACGGCGGCGGTCATGGATACCTAAAATGACTGTCTGTAGCGGCGAATCTGGTGTCAGCGACTCAAACCAGAGCCGATAAAAAGCCTCGACATGCTGGGGTGCCTCTTCACAAAAAGCGATGTGCGCATCAAGAGCTGCCGCCATGGCCTCGTAGCCATTTTTACCTCTGGTTACACCTTTTAGCTCTGCCAGCCACTCATCACCCACAGAGCGCAGCACAAAATCAAACAGCCCTGCCTTGTTACCAAATCTATAACCGGCTAAACCGCGAGAATATCCGGCTTTTTCACCCACATCTTTCAACGTAGTCTGCTCTGCACCGCGCTCAACAATCAACGCAATTGCCGCCTCTAGCATCTTGGCGTCAGAAATTTCTTTGCGTTCGACCTGGGTAAGTCTCAGGGCCTTGGCCATTGTTGTACTCCCACTGTTTACTCTGTTGCGGACCGGCTAACTGGTTTTTAAACGCCTATTTTTAGCTCGATTACATATTGCGGCGATACTGCCCACCAACCTCAAATAGCGCATTGGTAATCTGCCCCAGCGAGCAGCAGCGCACTGCATCCATAAGCACCTCAAAGCCATTGTCGCCCTGTCGTACAGCATCTTGAAGGCGTTTAAGCATGGCCTCGGCTTCGCCGCTGTGCTCATTCTGGAACTGCCTTAAACGGGCAATTTGGCTTTGTTTTTCCTTGTCGGTCGAACGCGCAAGCTCAATGGCAGCCGGCTCAGACTCGGACTCGGCCAGAAAGGTATTCACGCCCACTATAGGCAGCGAGCCATTGTGCTTTTTATGTTCGTAGAACATCGATTCTTCCTGAATCTTGCCGCGCTGATAACCTGTCTCCATGGCGCCCAGGACACCGCCGCGGTCAGATATTTTTTCAAACTCCTGCAGTACGGCCTCCTCCACTAAATCGGTCAGCTCATCAATAATAAATGCTCCCTGGCTGGGGTTTTCATTTTTGGCCAGGCCCCATTCCTGATTAATAATCAACTGAATAGCCAAAGCTCTGCGCACCGACTCTTCGGTAGGCGTGGTAATAGCTTCGTCATAGGCATTGGTATGCAGGCTATTACAGTTATCGTAGATAGCAATAAGCGCCTGTAAAGTCGTGCGAATATCATTAAAGTTCATCTCCTGAGCGTGCAGAGACCGACCGGAGGTTTGAATATGGTATTTGAGTTTTTGGCTGCGCGCATTGGCGCCGTAGCGATCGCGCATCGATGTAGCCCAGATACGTCGCGCCACACGCCCCATCACTGTGTACTCCGGATCCATCCCATTAGAGAAGAAAAACGATAAATTAGGGGCAAAATCGTCAATATTCATACCGCGAGCCAAGTAGGCCTCAACAAAGGTAAATCCATTAGACAGGGTAAAGGCCAGCTGAGAGATAGGGTTGGCTCCAGCCTCGGCAATATGATAGCCAGAGATAGAGACGGAGTAAAAATTACGCACCGCATTATCAATAAAGTACTGCTGCATATCACCCATCATGCGCAGGCTAAATTCGGTAGAGAAAATACAGGTATTCTGACCCTGGTCTTCTTTAAGAATATCCGCCTGTACTGTGCCCCGCACACGTATCAGGGCATTGGTGCGCAGCTCAGCATACTCGCTCTGATCAGGCTGGCGACCCCGCTGCGTCGCAAATTGCTCGACCTGCTGATCGATTGCAGTATTTAAAAACATCGCCAGAATAGTTGGTGCTGGTCCATTGATAGTCATGGACACAGAGGTCATCGGATCACAGAGATCAAAGCCGTCGTAGAGCGCCTTCATATCGTCTAGGGTGCAGATAGAGACACCAGCATTACCTATCTTGCCATAGATATCCGGACGCTCATCTGGATCCCAGCCATACAGGGTTACAGAGTCAAAAGCTGTAGACAGTCTCTTGGCATCACTGTATTCCGATAACGCCTTAAAGCGTCGATTGGTTTTGAAGGCATCACCCTCACCGGCAAACATCCGCGCCGGATCTTCACCCTCGCGTTTAAAAGGAAATACCCCCGCCGTATAGGGAAACTCTCCAGGGAGATTTTCCAGCATCAACCAGGTTAATAAATCCCCGTGATCTTGCATACGTGGCAGAGATACTCGTGAAATTTTATTGCCGGACAAAGATAGGCTGTTCAATCTAGTGGTGACCTGCTTACCATTGGGTAGCAGCTCTACTTTTTCATCACCCGAATAGGACTCAACTTTCGCCGGCCAGGCCTTCAATAAGTCAGCAGCTCCGCTATCTATGCTTTTTTCTCGCAGGCTAATTAACTGGTCGATTTCAGTGGGCGCATCCGCTCCCGAAAGACTGAGCATGGCTTTAGTAGCAGCTAGCTGCTGCACTTCTCTTGCCAGATTGGCCTGCACCGCTACCTGGCGATGGTAGTCGCGAACCCCAGCAGCAATATCTGCTAGGTAGCGCTGGCGTTCGGCTGGCACAATTACAGATTTCTCTGAGGACTTGCGAATAGTCACAGCGGGCAGTTGACGCTCGAATTGTCTGAGACCTCGGGCCTGCAAAAGTCGCACCAGCTCCTGATAAGCGGCAGTGACGCCGTCATCATTAAAGCGAGAGGCGATGGTTCCAAACACAGGCATAGTTTCAGGCAGTTGATCCCAGGCCTCGCGATTGCGCTGCATTTGCTTGCAAACATCTCGGTAAGCATCTTCACTGCCCTTGCGGTCAAATTTATTAATAATCGCCAGCTCGGCATAATCCAGCATATCAATCTTCTCTAACTGGCTCTGGGCACCAAACTCTGGAGTCATCACATAAATAGGTACGTCCACATAGGGCACAATGCCAGCATCGCCCTGACCAATACCTGGCGTTTCAACTACCACCAGATCAAATCCACCCAGACGCAAAGTACCAATAATATCCCTTAGGGACTCAGGGACCTCACCACTGGCCCCTCTGGTGCCAATCGAACGCATGTAAATATTGTCAGAGTAGATAGCATTCATGCGAATGCGGTCACCTAGCAGAGCACCGCCTGTTTTGCGTCGGGTGGGATCAATCGCCAGCACTGCAATCTTTAAGTTGTCGGCGCTGTCTTGACGAAAGCGACGAATTAATTCATCGGTTAGTGAGGACTTACCTGCACCACCGGTACCGGTTATACCGAGCACTGGCACAGAATTGACCATTATTTGCGCCTGCTCGCGCAGAGAGCTTAGCTGCTTTTCACCCAGCTCTGTGCGCTCAATGGCAGTGATCAGAGTCGCCAGATTTCGCAGACCACCTGCAGCTATATCAAGGTGCTTAGGCACAGTGGTAATGGCAGCGCTAGAGGTTGGAGAGCAGCGCGCAATCATGTCCTCGATCATACCTACCAGGCCTATATTCTGACCGTCATGGGGCGAGTAAATACGCTCCACACCGTAGTCCTGAAGCTCTTTAATCTCTGCTGGCACAATAACCCCACCACCACCGCCAAAGACACGGATATGCTCAGCACCCGCCTCTTTCAGCAGGTCTACGGCATATTTGAAATATTCCACATGACCGCCCTGATAAGAGCTGATGGCAATTGCCTGAGCATCCTCCTGAAGCGCAGTCTCCACCACCTCGGCCACCGAGCGGTTATGGGCCAGATGAATAACCTCGACACCAGCACCCTGCAGAATTCGTCGCATAATATTGATCGAGGCATCGTGGCCGTCAAATAGACTGGCAGCGGTAACAAAACGCAGCGGGATTTTCTCCTGCGCTTTCATTGAATTAGAGGGTGCGGCAACGGCCTTAGCTGAGGTGTTACTCATAGAGTCTCCATAGGATTCGGCATACGCCTGCGGCTATCGTGAAGCCCGCAGCGGCAGGGGCAGGGGCAGAGTTTATTATTCTTGCTTGTTGCACGCAAGTAACTTGGCTGTCCAAAAGGCTGGTTTAGCTCAACTCAGCCTCTGCATACTGATGATAATCGGCGATCGCGAGCCCGGCAGCCACACTCGTAAAGGGGTCGTGCTCCACCACCTTGCCTGCAAACTGGTTGTCGAGAATATCTTTTACTGCCGGAATCAACGAGGATCCACCAGTTCGCAATACTAAGTCTATATCTCCTGCCTGATAACCGGCGCTGTCGAGAATTTTAGAAATCGCCTGTTCAAATTCAAATAATAGCGGTGCGATCATGGCCTCAAACTCCCAGCGTTCAACCTCAACCTGAATATCAATTTCCGGGATATCTAAGACAGCTGATTCGCTTACTGACAGCTCCGCCTTAAATGCCTTGATCGCCTCAAACACCTGATAGCTATAATTTTGCTGGATCAGATCATAGAGTCGTCTAAATTTATCCGCAGCGGAATCTTTCTGCACCATACGCTGCATGACTGGCGCCGTGTATTTGTTCTGATTGAGCATGTAGCTGACAGGCCAGTTAATTAACAGCTCCTCATACTCACCAAAGGGGAAGAGCGTATCCACGGGAGAACCTTCCACCACCCTACTCCAACGCTCCCCTTTGCCCAACAGGGGAAATATCAGTTCCTGAAAGATACATTGGTCAATTCGGTCACCGCCTAGCCCAATGCCATGGGTTGCTTCAACCTCAAAGCTGGAGCCACTGCGCCGCAATACGCTGAAGTCTAGAGTTCCACCACCAAAATCTACGGTCAGAACCAGTTCGTCGCAACTCTGGGGATTGTTGTGCAGGTAGCTAATCGTTGCCGCTGTTGGCTCGGGGCAAAATGATTGCTGTGTAATACCCGCATAGCCATAGGACTCACGCAAGCGATCGAGAGCAATTCTATTGCGCTCACCACCACTGCCCTCGAAGTTCACCGGGTGGCCAATACAGGCATGGTTAGCAGATTTACCAATCGCCGCCTCAAGAGCCTTTCGAATACCCACCAAGATAGGCGTGACCAGTGCTACTAAACGAAATGACCGATCAAAGATAGCGATACGGTCATTTAAGCGGTTGCCTAGCAGCCGTTTGGTACCGCGAAAAAGCCTTCCTGGCAGACTCCCGTCGTTGAAGGACTGACCGTATACCTTGGCGGTGTCTGACTCACCTAGGCCACCCATGGCGCTCTCACCACCGCCGGTGCCCGTGCGGGCCTCACCAAGCAGCTCGGCGCTGAGCTCTACCTTGCGTCCACGATTACCTGCAATATAGTCGTTGATTGCCTTCTGGCCTATGGCCGAGACATATTGCCTGTCTATATAGTTGGCCGACGGCATAATGCTTTCAGGCACGGCCAGCTGCACCAGCATTACCTGTTCTCCATCAAATACCGCAGCTGCGCTATTACTGGTACCAAAATCTATTCCAATGCCTAATCTGGCATCTGAGTGTTGCGAATTTTCGGGCATGAACCTGTCACTAGAAGGGGTTAAAACGTTCTGAGTATTTTAATCTATTTCCATAAAAACTGTGCCTCTGATAACGGATTAATTTGTTTTAAGCCGTTTTTCTTAGGGCTATTTCAGATTACACTTCCCGGCAAACATAAAAAAGAATTTTCCTATGGGCAACAATCAATCCGCTGTCGTCATCGGCGGCAGTCATGCCGCAGTGCAGCTGGTAATTAGCCTAAGACAGAACGGCTGGCAAGGCAGTATCACCGTAGTCAGTGACGAACCCTATTTACCTTACCAGCGCCCGCCGCTTTCGAAAGCCTATCTGGCCGGTGATATAGCAGAAGAACAACTCGCTCTGCGCGCCAGCGCTGCCTACGACAAACTGGATGTCAGTTTTTTACTAGGTGTTACTGTGCTGGCCATTGATACAGACAACCATCGACTCAGACTAGATAACGGTGAGTACCTAGGTTTTAGCAAGCTGGCGCTGTGTACCGGAGCCAGAGCTCGAACACTACCCATTGCTGGTGTCGATCTTCAGGGTGTCCACTATTTGCGCAACATGGATGATGTGAAAGGTATTCAGCAATCAGCCGTCTCGGCAAAAACTGCGGTTATTATTGGTGGTGGCTATATAGGGTTAGAAACTGCCGCATCACTGACTAAACAGGGTATCGCCGTGACTCTGCTAGAGGCCGAGCCTAGACTCTTACAGAGAGTTGCGTCACAACCTACCTCAGACTTCTATCAGCGACTGCATAAAGAAAACGGCGTCACAATTAGATGCAATGCCATGGCCAGCGCTCTGATGGGCGACACCAGAGTTAAGGCGGTGGTCTGCTCGGACGGCGACAGTATTGAGACCGATATGGTAATTATTGGTATTGGAGTTATTCCCAATACCGAGCTAGCCTCAGCGGCGGCGCTTGAGGTGGATAATGGTATTCTGGTTAATGAATTTGCCCAGAGCAGCCACCCCGACATAGTGGCAGCCGGGGACTGCACCAGTCACCTCAACCCCCTCCTTCGTCGAACACTGCGTCTGGAATCTGTACCCAATGCCACCGAGCAGGCAAAGGCTGCGGCCGCCAGCATCTGCGGTTTGCAAAAACAGTACGCAGAGCTACCCTGGTTCTGGTCCGATCAATATGATGTCAAACTACAAATTGCCGGAATGAATCAGGGTTATACAGATGCAATTATCAGAGGCGATATAACCAGCCATAGCTTTAGCGTTTTTTACATCAAAGATACCGTGATTATCGCCGCTGACTGTATTAACCGCCCTAAAGATTTTATGTTGGCGAAAAAACTGATCTTACACAACGCTCAAATCGATCCAGTGATTCTGGCCGATGAAACAACCGAACTAAAAACATTACTAACGGAGCACTAACATGCCAGTGATTAACTATATAGAAGCCAATGGCACTGAATACAGCATCGATATCGCAGAGGGCGTTAGCCTTATGCAGGGTGCCCTAGACAATATGATTGACGGCATTGTCGCTGAGTGCGGTGGCTGCTGTGTGTGCTGCACCTGCCACTGTATGATCGACCCAGCTTGGGTCGAGGTCGCAGGTGCAGCCGGAGCGGAAGAAGCCGAAATGCTGGAAATGATCGACAGTCGTTCAGAAACTAGCCGCCTTAGCTGCCAAGTTAAGGTTACCGCAGCTATGGAAGGCATGGTGGTGCATCTGCCTGAGTCGCAGTACTAGCCCCAGTGTATCCAGAGTAAAAACCTAAAAGGCACCTTCAAAAGGTGCCTTTTTTTGCTGTCTGTTGTAGCACTATCCGGCTGTAAAATTGGTGTCACATGGGGCCTGCAATTCAGGCTATAGTAGGAGTCGAAATTCAGTTTCTTTAGGCACTGCGCTAGATGCTGAAGTTGATCTAGGCAACAAACCACACCAGGTTGGCTCGACAAATCTAAGTAGCCCAGGATAACTATAATAATGAATCGCCAAGAAGCACTAGCAACCCTAACAGCTCCCGGCCAGCCGCTTGAAATAGTGCAAGCCAATGTTTATGGCAATAGCTGCCGCATCTATAAAAATGCACCGTCCAGCCTGCGCGAGCTGTTTGAGCAGACTCTGACGGACGAAACCTTTATCGTATTTGAGGGACAACGCTATAGCTTCAAAGAGACCTGGGCCATGTCCAGCGCCATAGGTAAGGGACTGGTGTGCGACTATGGCGTTAAGAAGGGAGACCG
Organism: Porticoccaceae bacterium; assembly: GCA_018663035.1. GTDB lineage: Bacteria > Pseudomonadota > Gammaproteobacteria > Pseudomonadales > Porticoccaceae > HTCC2207. Next base: position 26,304 of record JABJEX010000053.1, on the reverse strand, counting down.
AGTCGCTATCTGTATGCGCAACTTTCCAGAGTGGATTATTGCCTTTCAAGCAATCACCTCCATAGGGGCTATTGCCGTGGCCATGAACTCACTGTGGCAGGCAGAGGAGATTGATTACGGGTTACAAAACAGTGGCTGCAAGCTATTAATTGCTGATCAGGAGCGTTTCGACCTTATTGTAAAGGCTGGCATCAGACTGAGCTGCAATAGTCTGCTGGTGCGTGGCGATCAACACAGGGATCTACCACGCTGGGAAAATCTGCTAGAAAAATTTCTCGGGCACTCCATGCCGCCGGCCACGATTGCCGCCACCGATGATGTCATTATTATGTACACCTCGGGCTCGACAGGCCATCCAAAGGGAGTAGTCTCGAGTCATCTCGCGATTATGAGTGCCCTGCTAAGCTGGGAGCTGGCAATTACCAGCTGGCTGCTGATGCTGGATGAGATACCGCCACCCTCAGAACATCAACCCGCTGGACTGTTAGCCGTGCCACTGTTTCATGTTACTGGCTGTCATGCCATGTTCCTGATGGCATTTCGCTCTCAGACTAAACTGGTGCTGATGCGAAAATGGGATCCTCAGCAGGCAGCGCAGCTCATCGAAAAAGAAAAGATAAGCTCCTTTACCGCCCCCTCGGCCATGACCGCGGATCTTGTCCACCGCGCACAGCAGGGTGGCCATGATCTGTCCTCACTTAAAATGGTTGGCGGTGGCGGCGCAGCAAGATCACCAGAGCAGGTAAGGGGTATAGATGCCGTATTTGATAATGCCATGCCTAATACTGGCTGGGGTATGACCGAAACTAATGCTATCGGCACTACCATAGCAGGGCCAAACTATCTGGAGCGTCCCGGCAGTTCAGGCCAACCCGCTGCTATTCTGGATATCCGCATTGCTGACGAAGAGGGTAATATTATGGCTGCCGGAGAGCGCGGCGAGGTGCAGATCAGAGGCGCCAGTATGTTTCGCGGCTACTGGGACAACCCAGAGGCGACAGCCAGTTCCCATATTGATGGCTGGTTTAAAACGGGTGATGTGGGCTACTTAGATGAAGAAGACTATCTGTATATCGTCGATCGCATTAAAGATATGGTTATTCGTGGCGGCGAGAACATAGGCTGCGGAGAGGTCGAGGCTGCCCTACTTGAGCACCCAAAAATCCGTGAGGCCGCAGTTTACTCGGTGCCGGACAAGCGCTTAGGTGAAGAAGTGGGCGCAACCATTTTTACTGATGGTCTAGAGATAGATGAGGCTGAACTCAGGGATTTTTTAGCTACCAGACTGGCGAAGTTCAAAATCCCCAGATACCTCCAAATATCCGATAGCCTATTACCGAGAACAGCTTCTGAAAAAATTTACAAACTTCACATCAGGCAGCAGGCTATATTAATGCTTAAACTAGATCCCTAACTTTCTAACTAAAACGAGCCACAAAAAAATCTAATCTCGCGCCTCAAAACGGCTTTGGGCATGATTTTTTACCACCTGATCCGCAGCAAAAACCAACCCACTCATGGCGATATAAACTCCGGGAGGCTGAGACTGCAGGCCACCTATAGCGCAGCCAATATTGAATACTGCATCGGTGCGGGAGAATGCCGCAGGCTGCAATGCGCCGGTTAAAAATATACATTTGCCTGGAATGCTGGCCAACCATTTAGCGGTTTCCACCATGCCATCCGTGCCATGGGTGATAAGAATTCTATCCGCATCAGATGCTTCGACCGCCCGCTGGATCTGGCGGCGATGATCATCTGTCATATCCAGACTATCGAGGCCCATAAGAGCCTCAACCTGATACTCAAAACCTACATTGAATCGCGCAAGCAACTCGCCTACTACGGGCTCACCTATTTGAAACTCACTGAGCGCATCAAAGTAGATTTTATCTATGGTGCCGCCAGTGGTAAAAATCTGAAGCTTCATTAGGCTACCGAAGCAAAGGCATCGCGCGTTAGGTTTTCCAATGTCCCATCGCTGTGCACAATAATGTTGTCTTCGATTCGAATTCCACCAAAGGGCACAAACGCTTCGGCCTTTGACCAATTAATCGCTGCGCTGTGCTCACCGGCTTTCAGCTTTTGCAGATAGGCCGGAATAAAATACAGGCCGGGCTCAACCGTATGAATCTGATTGGCAACCATAGGTGCCCCAGAGCGCAGCTTGGGGTACTTAGCAGGCGGCGGAATCAGATCGCCCTGGGCATTGGCTAGCTGGCCACCCTTATCATGGACATTGCAGCCGAGGTGATGACCCAAACCGTGGGGGTAAAAAGAACTGGTAATTTCCGTAGCCACTGCCTCTTCGGCCGATATTTTCAAAATACCAAAATCAATCAGCACCTCGGCAATTTTATGCTGCGATAGCACGTGCAAATCCACCGGACTTTTGCCTATACCACCAGCGGCACAGAGCTCTAGCTGCTTGGTATCCATAAGCTCAATCATGGCGGCAAAGTCAGATCCCGAGTCGTAGGCATAGGTGCGAGTAATATCTGAGGCGTAGCCATAGACTTCAACGCCAGCGTCAATCAGAAAGCTACGCGGTGTCTGAGGCTGCTTAAATAAATTGTGATGGTGCAGCACGGCGGCATGCTCATTGACCCCAGCAATAATACCGTAGGGCATTTCACTCTCGCGGCAATCACAGGCTGCCAGGTAGGCCGCTGCAATCTGCACCTCAGAAGCGCCAGCCATAAAGGCCTTTTCAGCTGCTCGGTGAGCAGGCACAGCACGACGATTAGCCTCTCTTACAGCTGCCTGTTCGAAAACTGTCTTAGCAGGCCTCTGAAAGTCAATTTGGTGCAGTACTGACTGAGGATTCCAAGTTTCAGATATTGCCTCCAATTCATTGGTTTCATTGATAAACGCAGTGCCACCAGGTCTCTTACCTAGATATTTTTTAAGTTCATCCAGCGATTCGTATTCGATAACTTCAAGACCCCGCTCAAAATCCTCGGGTAGGGTTTCAGGAGCGGTGTGCCAGATATCCTCAACATTCAGCAAAAACAGCCTAGGTGCCGTGGCACCCGCAGCAATTTGCAGATAACAACCAGCTCTAGTGGCCAGAGGAACCCATTCTCTAAAGTATGGGTTTGCTTTGAAGCCATAGGCCATATCGTCCTGAAATTGCATCTTGATCTCACCTGAACCAATCACAAGCTCGTCAAAACCTGTAGCCTTTAAAATAGCCTGAAAACGCAGCATTTTTTCTTCGAGGTGCTGCTTGTAGAGATCAACCATCATGGGACTTTATTCCTCAGTTATCTTTTTGACTGCCGACAGTTTAGCCTGAATAAGTGGATGTGCAATTACCCTTTAAAGAGTAATTGCAATGTTCAGAAACTACCGGAATGAGTAATTGCAGAGACTCTAAACAGCCTCTGCAAATCAGAAATCTTGGGGAAGCAAATTGCTCTTTCAGCTAAATTTGCTCTTTCAGTTACAAGTGGCGCCTAAACTTCTCTTATCACCCCAGCCTCAGGGTCATTAAAGACGTCTTTGTCGAGAAGATCTTCGCTATTGGCCACAACGGTGGTCACCATGGCGTCGCCAGTCACGTTGGTCGCTGTACGCGTCATATCCAACAGTCGATCAACACCAATAATCAAGCCAATACCCTCAACCGGCAGGCCCACCTGATTGAGCACCATAACCAGCATAACCAACCCAACACCAGGCACTGCTGCAGTACCAATAGATGCCAGAGTTGCAGTGAGAACTACAGTAAGATAACCATCCAAGCCAAGACCAATGTTATAGGCCTGCGCGATAAAGACGGTGGCAACGCCCTGCATAATAGCGGTGCCATCCATATTAATGGTCGCACCAAGAGGCACAGTAAAGGATGCCACACTGTTGTTAACGCCCAGTCTCTTTTCGACTGTGCGAAGCGTGACAGGCATAGTCGCGCCACTTGAGGCCGTACTAAAAGCTAACGTCAACGCGGAGCGCATTTTACTTAAAAACAACCTGACACTCAGACCAGTGAAGGCTTTAAAAATTAGCGAATAGACACCTAGGCTATGCAAAAACAGTACGAACAGAACGGTGAAGAAATATTTTGCCAGACTCAAGATCATGCCAATACCAACACCAGCGAACAGCTTCGCCAACAGGCAGAAGATACCATAGGGTGCCAGTTTCATGAGGATCATCACCATCTTCATAATGACTTCGTTAACATCATTAAAGAAGCCGCTGACGCGCTGCCCCTGCTCGCCACTTTTAGAAATAGCGAAACCCATCAAGAGAGAGAACACAATAACTTGCAGTATGCTGCCCTGTGCCATTGACTGGACAGGATTGCTCGGAAATATATTAATAATGGTGGTTTTTAGCGGCGGCGCCTCTTTGGCCACAAAGTCGGTCGCCAGTGCCAAATCAATGCCTACGCCGGGGCGCACCAAAACGGCCACAACAATGGCCAGTGCAATCGCAATTGCGGTGGTTGTCATATAGAGCGCGACTGTCTTGCCAGCCACAGCACCCATGCGGGAATTGTTACCCAGGGCCGAGACACCACAGATGAGTGAAACAAATACTAACGGAACAACCAGCAGCTTTAATGAGCGCACAAAGATTTGCCCAATGGTGTCAAATAGGCCGTTGACTAGATACAGATCAAGCCAGGCTATGGCACCTGCCGAAAGCACATTTCCATTAGAGAGAAAATTAAGAAGGGCCCCCATCAGGAGGCCCAATAACATTGCTGTAACTATTCGCTGAGTCAGACTCATAATTCAATCCTTATTCTTTAAAAACTAGGCCTGTTATGAGCCCGCTCAGCTTTGGAACCTTAGAAGCTGTAGTTAGCTCGCAGGTACCAAGAACCACCTTCGTAGTTGGCTGCAGTACGTCTTGGGTAAGGCAGACCAACACTCATACGGTTCGCATAGGGCGCATCAATCTCATCGACATATTCGTCAAGGATATTAGAGCCACCGGCAGTGAGTCGCAGATTATCAGTGACATCATAGCCCAGCTCAATATCTAGATAGACAATGCTATCGATAAGTGCAGATGGGTCAGACTCAGCACCAATGGTTCCGCGCTCATCATAGTGCTCACCATAGAAGTTCAGTCGTGCCATCAGGCTCATCTTGTCGTTGATATTAGTCAGCGTATTCAGTACCCAACGATTCTCTGGGTAGTTGTTCTCAATATCTTCAACCAGTGAGTCTCTTACCGGTGCAACACCGTTAATAGTCTTCTGTCCAGTCACTTCGATAGTATTGTGGTTAAACGCCAGGCTAGCGGTTGTGTCCATGCCAGCCATCAGTTCGAATGAAGAAGACAGCACCAAATCAAAGCCCTGATGTTCTACATCCAACGCGTTGGTATAGAAGGAAACAGAACCACCCGAGCCATTGGGGATGTCGCCGGTGCGGTAGATACGATCATCAACTGCAACATGATACATGTCGAAAGTCAGGGTAGTGTTATCGCCCAGCTCAGTGGTCAGACCCAGGCTAATGTTGAACGACTCTTCTTCTTTCAAAGGAGCGCCACCAACAGCTAGAGCTGCTTCACTGGTTGGACGAACCAGACCCTCTTCAACCTGCAGACCAGTGGTACCGTCAAATGTAGTAATTACGGTACTTACATTGGCCTGACCTGGAGTAGGTGCGTGGAAGCCAGTAGACATAGAACCACGCAGAGTCAGCGTATCATTGACAGTGTAACGACCAGCAATCTTACCGTTGGCAGTGTTACCAAAGTCAGAGAAGTCCTCATAACGAACCGCGTACTGCATCAATAGATCGTCGCTCACGTCATGCTCTAAATCTACATAAAGTGCCACGTTGTCTCTCGAGAAAGAGCCGGCATCAGCAGGCTTAACACTGCTCATACCACTGGTGTTACCGTCGATGGCCGATTGCTCACCAGGCACTGTAGTAAATGTTTCTTCACGCCACTCAGCACCAAACGCCAGATTCATATCGGCGCTTAGAGTCTTGTTGAAATCGGCGTTGAAGTTAACTTCTTCTTGATCGTAGCCACCCATAATGAAGTCGCGCTGGAAGCTACCATCACTGGCAACACCTAGGCTTGGTGCTGTTGTGTTGTTAAGGATATAACGCAGTTCGTTCGAACCTCGACCCATGCTGATATCGTAGGAGTAACCATTACCCATATCGCCGCGAATACCACCCACCAGCGAGATATCAGTCTGAGCGCCGTCTAGGTAGGGCGTGTAACCCTGACGCAGAGTACCAGGCACCCAGTTAGCATCCTGACAAAGCGACTGAATCGTACCATGTGCAGTTGAACAATCCTGATCATAACCAGCACGATAGAAGAAACGATAGCGACCATCAGTCTCTGCATAACCACCGTGGGCATAGACTTCTACGCCAGTATTTGGATCTGTGACACCAGCGTTGAAGAACAGGCGATCACCGCTGGTTTCTGGACGACCCCAGGTCTGTACAAATGGAGCATCACCGAAGGGTGAATCAGCACCTACATTGGGCACGCCTGCATCAATCAGACCCTGGCCAACTGGACGCTGAATACCGCGTGACAGGGCGTCGTTATCAACGCTTTCAAAGCTTACATTCAAGAAGCCATCGTCACCCAGAGCAAAACCGCCGTTAGCTGCAACTCTTGTGGACTGCTCACCTTCAAAAAACTCACCGTGCTGAACCTGCAGCGAACCGCCCTCAGCAGAGTCTTTTAATTGCAGATTCATTACGCCAGCAATAGCGTCAGAACCGTACTGAGCTGCAGCACCATCGCGCAGAACTTCAATATTTTTAAGAGCAATACCTGGAATCATTGCCACATCAACACCATGGGCACCATTACCTGCTGCTGGGGCAAAAAACTGCACCAGAGCCGAACGGTGACGACGCTTGCCATTCACCAATACCAGTGCCTGGTCAGGTGCCATGCCACGCAGAGAAGTAGGACGGATAAAGGCACTGCCGTCACCTGTAGCTGGCGTAGCAGTGTAAGAAGGTACTAAAGCCTTCAATGTATCAGTGATATCTGCCTGGTTACCGAATGCTGATAGTTCAGCCTCTGAAAACACATCGACAGGAACCGTCGAATCAGTTGCAGATCTAGGCTTGTTGCTTCTGCTGCCCATTACTACTACTTCTTCCAGCTCAGCGGACTCTCCACCCTGAGCAAATGCTGGTTGCGCCGAGGCAACCACCGCGGAAACAGCCACCGCTATTAACGAGGCTTTCTTAAAATAATTCATTGCATACTCTCCATTTTAAATTTTTGATTGTCGGTGTCGAAAAAACGACTAATGGAAGTATGGCCAACAAGATCCATATTTACCCCTCCCATTAAGGGCCTATGAAACCTCAATACATACCCAAAAGCAACCTTGCCTGGGCACCTGAAGCTGGCTTGCGGCCTTTACTAGGTAACCCTTCGGCTAGGGCCGAGACCAGTGCAGCGTTGTCAATCGCGACCTCACCATTAGCTAACTGCAGATTATTTTCAAATCCCACTCTTGCGTGCCCACCCTGCTCAGCGGCCGCGAGCATACAATTTGCCTCCGTGGCACCAAAGGCACAGACCGACCAGACGACTTGAGACTCTGTGGCGCTCAGCATGGGTAGCAGCTCTGCCGCTGATGAGGCGCCTGTCCCGCTGTAACGACCCAACACGTAGAGCACTGAGACCAAATCGCCAGGGATCACACCGCGCCGACGCAGTGCCTCAAAACGCAGCACATCCTCCACTGAATACAGAATAAACTGCGGGCTTATAGACTCTCGCCACAACCATGCAAAAAACTCAGCTGCCCTGCTTTCGTCCTCTGCTCCCGCACAGACTTCTCTTATCGCCAGAGATACCGCCTCAGGTTTAAGCTCTCTTACCACCTGCATCTGCTGATCCACGGTATAGATACCTACAGCCTCAGTAGTGACCTGAATAATCATCTCCGAACCCACAGCCCTGTGCACCGCTGATGTAGCCTCTCTATAGGCCTCGACATCCAGAGAGTGGTTACCCTGAGCATCGCGCACATGCAGATGAATCATGCTCGCACCAGCATCGCGACAGGCTACGGCCGTCTGAGCTAGCTCTACTGAGGTTAGGGGCAGTGCCGGATGGTCGGTTTTCTGCTTGCGCGCGCCATTTGGGGCTACTGCGATTATTATTGGGCTCAGCTGATCTGTCATAAAACTCCAACCTCCTGTAGGGCAGCATCTATTGCACCACCTAACTTATCAGTTATTTCAGCTATATGGCGATGGTTAACAATGTAGGGTGGCGCCAGCAGTACATGGTTGCCATTTAGGCCATCGACTGTGCCTCCCCCCGGATAACAGGCGAGCCCAAGAGCCATGGCATGGCGTTTGATCAGTGTATGAATGGCAAAGGAGCTAGGCAATGGTTTTTTGCTGGCTCGATCTGCCACCAGTTCTACGCCCGCAAACAGCCCGCGAACTCGAATATCACCAACATTGGGATGTTCGGCAAACCTTTGGTTGAGCGAATTAGCGAGTAGGTCTCCCATGGCGCGGACATTATCCAGCAAACCCTCTTCTTGAATGGTCTGCTGCACTGCCAATCCTGCGGCACAGGCGGTGGCATGGCCGATATAGGTATGCCCGTGCTGAAAAAAACCAGACCCCTGTTTAATACGGTCGTAAATCGCATTAGAACAGAGGGTGGCACCTATGGGCTGATAGCCCGCGGCCAGACCTTTGGCAACAGTCACTATGTCGGGACGGACAGATTCCTGCTCACAGGCAAATAGCAAGCCGGTTCTGCCCATGCCACACATCACCTCATCGAGAATCAGCAAAATGCCGTAACGGTCGCAGATTTCACGAATGCGCTTAAAATAGCCCTCAACAGGCAACAGCACGCCTCCAGTGGCACCTACAACTGGCTCGGCAATAAACCCAATAACTCTATCTGCGCCCAGCCGCTGAATGGCAGCTTCTAACTCATTGGCGATTCTCAGACCATAGTCTGCAGCCGTCTCGTCCATGCGCTGATCTCTGTAGGCGTAACAGGGGCTAATATGCTCAACCTCAGCCAACAAAGGCTCGAACGGTTGTCGCCGCCACTGATTACCGCCTACAGCCAGCGCGCCTAGGGTATTGCCATGATAGCTCTGACGGCGGGCAATAAACTTGCACCTTTGGGGCTCACCGCCCTCAACAAAATACTGGCGAGCCATCTTTAGCGCAGCCTCTACCGCCTCTGAGCCTCCAGAGACAAAATACACTCTGTCCAGCCCTTGCGGAGAATTCTGCACCAGAAAATCCGCCAGCTTTTCGCTGGATTCAGAGGTAAAAAATGAGGTGTGCGCAAAGGGCAGTTTATCCAACTGCTGCTTTATCGCCTCAATCACTCGCGGATGGGAATGGCCGAGGCAGGACACTGCTGCACCCCCACTGGCATCGAGATAACGATGGCCCTGATTATCAATAATATAAACGCCGTCGCCTCTCTCTGCGACTGGCAATTGGCCCTGAATAATACGGTGAAAAACACGGCTATCAGACTGCAGCATGAGTTAAAATTCTACATCAAGGTTGAGGTGATTCGGCAGCTTACGCCTGCAATAGCCCCAGGGACAAAGGAGTTTTTTTGCTACATGCTGTTAGCGGATCTAACAGAATTAAGACCCAACCAAATACTTGCTGTAGTCGGCAGGAATACTCTGAAAACTGGCCGCCTGATCCTGAATCCAGTCCCTAAAAAGGCGCACTTTTCGCTGTGCCAAAGCCTGCCTCGGATAGTAGAAGTGATAGCTCTTACGATAGGGGATAATACAGTTAAATGGTATGACTAAGCGTCCGGCGTCAAGATCCTTAGCTGCCAGTATGCTTCCCGCAACTATGACACCTCGCCCCTCCACCGCAACCTGTAGTGCCAAACCGGGGTCGGCATAATAAACACCACCGCCAGTGCTCAGATCAGCAACGTTTAGCTGCTCAAGAACTGTTCTCCAGGCCTCGCCGTTATCATCATGAATCAGATTGTGGTTGGCCAGATCAGCTGGTTCACGCAGAGGATGCTCGCCATTGACCAGAGAGGGTGCGCAGGCGGCAAAGCTATCGACACTAATAAGCTGCTCGGTCACCACATCTGCGACCGTCACGCCGCCCCAGCGAATACTGACATCGGCCTCTTTGCCCAACTTGGTCGGCAGTGATGGTGTCGGCGACAGGCGCACCGATATTTCTGGGTGGCGCGCTTGAAAGTCGTTAAGTCTTGGTAGTAGCCAATGGGCAGCGAAGGTTGTTGTTAAATTGACAGTGAGTATCTCAGTGTCTCGGTTTAGCCTAAGATGAGAACTGACGGATTCCAGGCGATCTAAACTTTCCCCAATCACCGGCAACAGCTCTTCTCCAGCCCCCGTGAGACTAACCCTACCATGGGAGCGAACAAAAAGAGGCTGACCAAAATATTCTTCCAGTAGTTTAATTTGCTGGCTAACAGCGCCATGGGTAACAAAAAGCTCGTCAGCCGCTCTGCTAAAGCTTAAAAGACGCGCGGCGGCTTCAAAGGTTCGCAGAGCTTTTAGTGAAGGAAGTTTTCGAGACATCGTTCTAACAGCCATAGGTTTTGAGTTGGATAATACAGGGTTAAGGCTGCATTAAAAGACTCTTTAGCAACTAATTAAGCTGATCCAAACCATGACAGCCCGCGTATCAGGAGTTAAAGTAGCAGTAGGCAAATAAGTCATGTTGAGAAAGCAAATCGATACCCTAGACAACAGTGCGCAGGCCAAGGGCCGCGTTGCAGTTTTAAACACCTCCGAGAAGCGCTCAGACCAGTGGAGCCTGTTGCTAATCTCTGTGGGTGAAAAGCGTGATCGTCTAGCGTTTGCTCAGCTGTTCAAGCACTTTGCGCCGCTGATCAAGAGCTTTGCCCAAGCGAGCCGCCACGAAGGCTGGTTCCCCGGGTTAAGCGATGATCTGGTGCAGGAAGTCATGATTAAGGTCTGGCAGAAAGCCGCTGGATACAATCCAGAGAAGGCGTCAGCCACAACCTGGATCTATACGGTGGCACGAAACTGCAGAATAGACATGCTGCGCAGAAAAAGTAATACCCAACACCTCCCTTTAGAAAACGAAGATTTTTGGCATGAGCCAGATGAGGACACGCCAGTGTCTCTGTTGCGTCAGAAACGCAGCGAAGACCGAGTGCAGGATAGCCTCTCCCAGCTCCCCAAAGAGCAGGATGAAATCCTGCGCAAGGTTTACCTGGAGGGAAAATCTCACGCCGAAGCGTCCAGCGAGCTTGGACTGCCTCTTGGCACCGTTAAATCCAGAGTGCGATTGGCGCTCCAGAAGATGCAGATCTTAGTGTCTCCTGAATATCAAGATGAGTTGTCCCATGAGTAACCAATTAAGTTTCCACCCAGATAATGCGATGTTGGTGGAATTTTCGGCAGGCACATTAGAAACTGCCCTATCCATCTGTGTCTCTGCGCATCTGCACTTTTGTAGCCAGTGCCGCTCAGAGTTAATGCAGCTAGACCACATAGGGTCTCAGCTAATGAGCGCCGCTGAGCCAGCTGAAGTCGATGATAGTCTGTTTGACGATGTGATGGCCAAGATTGACAGTGTAGAAGCAGCACCTGCCGCGGCACCAAGCAAGTCAAAGGGCACCGATATGCCCTTTACTGTGAATAAGCTGATTAAAGAAGCAGAGCAGATGCCAATCTGGAAGCGCCTGTCGGGTTCAGTCGATGTAGCGCGCCTCAAAACTGGCCAAGAAAAGTTCGAAGTGGCACTGCATAGAATTTGCGCTGGTGGCAAAACCCCCAAGCACGATCATAGTGGTGTTGAATATACAGTGGTGTTGAAAGGCAGCCTTTCCGATGAGCGCTCGGTCTACAAAGAAGGCGACTTTCTAGTGCGTCAGCCCGGCGATGTGCATCAACCAATGGGCGGCCAAAATGGCGACTGCATCTGTCTGTCTGCGCTGGCGGCACCGATCAAGCTTACAAATCCTCTCGGCTTTCTGATGAAGCCCTGGTTAAGAATCAACCCGATGTAATTTGCATCATCCCCCTAAAACAGCAACAACTTTAAACCGCGCAACAGCGCGGTTTTTTTTGCTTTTTAATTGGGGTTTAAGAAGCGGCAGCCAGCTTAGAGCCGGACATTAATACCCTGATCGGCCATAAATTGTTTAGCCTCGGGAACCGTATGCTCACCAAAATGGAAGATGCTGGCAGCAAGCACAGCGTCGGCCTTGCCCTTGGTAATACCATCGACCAGATGTTGCAGCTCTCCGACTCCGCCAGAGGCGATCACAGGCACATTTACGGCGTCGCTGATGCGCGATGTAAGATCCAAGTCAAAACCATTTTTGGTACCATCTCGATCCATACTGGTTAACAGTATTTCGCCTGCACCAAAGGCAGTCATCTTTTTAGCCCAGTTAATGGCATCTATACCTGTGGGCTTGCGGCCGCCATGGGTAAATATCTCCCAACGGGGATTTTCACCCTGCTCCACCTGCTTGGCGTCAATGGCAACCACGATGCATTGCGAACCAAATCGCTGCGCAGCCTCGCGCACAAAGTCGGGATTATGTATGGCAGCAGAATTGATCGCCACCTTATCTGCGCCAGCGTTTAGAAGATTGCGAATATCCTGTAATTCGCGGACGCCACCGCCAACAGTCAGGGGGATAAAGACTTCCCCAGCCATGCGCTCAACCGTATGCAATGTAGTATCTCGTGCCTCATGGCTAGCCGTGATATCAAGAAACGTGATTTCATCGGCACCCTGCTCATTGTAGCGACGCGCTACTTCCACCGGATCACCGGCATCACGGATATCAACAAATTGCACGCCCTTAACAACTCGGCCTTTATCGACGTCCAAACAGGGGATAATACGCTTGGCTAATCCGCGGGAGTTTGCAGTCACTCTTCGCTTTCCTTAAACATATGGCCTAGCTTACCAGCCTTGGTAGAGAGGTACTGAATATTATGGGGATTACTATCAGCCTGAATGGGCTCGCGCTCCACCACATTAATACCCAAATCTTTGAGGGCGGCTATTTTGCGCGGGTTGTTGGTCATCAACCTAACCTGTTTAGCACCCAGATGCTCTAGCATGGGCGCGCAGATAGAATAGTCTCGCATATCAGCACCAAAGCCCAATCGCTCGTTGGCTTCTACAGTGTCGGCTCCCTGATCCTGGAGATTATAGGCGCGGATTTTATTGACCAGACCTATACCACGACCCTCTTGGCGCAAATACAAAATCGCCCCGCGACCAATTTCAGCAACCCGTTTCATGGCTTCCTGCAGCTGCTCGCCACAGTCACAGCGCATACTCCCCAGAGCATCGCCGGTTAAACATTCGGAGTGTATTCTGATCAGTAATGGCTCATCGGCGGCACAATCACCCATGGTAATGGCAATATGTTCCTTTCCCTTAAAAGGGTCCTCAAAACCATGGATATCAAACGTACCCCAGCGAGTGGGCAGCTTTGATGACTCGATATAGCGAAGCACTAAAAAACTCCGATGTAGGATTTATTAACAGGCCGCTATTGTAGCCGCAACCTGTTCACAGTGCAGGTTTTTACGCCCGTTTTCATTGGACACAGTAATTTTATACGCGGTTTACCAGTCTGAAAATGCAATCTAGCTGGCCCAACCATAGCAGCTGCAAAAACAGTTGCTATGGTTGGCATACCTAAACTTAGTTACGACAGCTGATTAGGCACCGCTTGAGGCTCGGGGAAATAACCAAATAATTTGGCAAAAAATAGCACCAGGCCAACAATAAGCAACAGCAGAGCAATGGCAAGAAACAGGGCCATTGAGATAACCTCGATAAACACAAAGAAGTAGGTGGCGGCTATTAATAGCGGAATCAGCAGCATCAAACTGACAAATCTCTGATTTCTCTCAACCACTAGATAGAGACAGGGAATCAGCAACAATGTGATTGACGAAGCAAATAGAATTCCAAAACTAAGTGACAGCGCCATTGGAATCACAAATTGCGCCTGCACACTGGTTTCAAATAGCAGAGGCAATAGGCCCACAAAGGTGGTCAGAGTGGTTAGCAGGATAGCTCTGAACCTCTTGACGCCTGCATTAATGATCGCCTGATCAGGTGAGAGGCCTTCTGACTTACCGCGGTTGGCAAATTCCACCAGAATAAGGCTGTCATTTACCACCACACCTGCCAGAGCAATAATGCCGAAAATCGACAGGATATTGACCGACATATCAAAAATAATATGTCCGATCACAGCACCAATAAACCCGAACGGAATAACCGACATTATCACTATGGGCTGGAGATAAGAGCGCAGAGGCACAGCCAGTAATCCATAGATCATAAACAAAGCGGCCAAAAAGCCCACGCCCATCCTCAGGTAGTATTCATTTTGCTCCTGAGTGCCGCCACTCAATCTAAATTCTACACTGGGGTATTTCTCTAAAAGTCTCGGGACAAATTTGGTTCGCGCATCACGCACTACATCGCCACTCTGCACCCTGTCTTCCTCAACATCAGCGGTGATGGTCACCGTGCGCTTGCGATCTAGGCGATCAATGGACGTGAGTCCCAAGCCGAGGCTGATATCCGCTACCTGCCCAATCTCTATAGCTTCACCTGTAGAGGTTCTGATCAGCATATTTTCCAGGGTGGCCACTGATCGACGATCTTCGATCGGGTATCTCACCATCACTTTAATGGTGTCTGAGTTGCGCTGAATTCTCTGCACCTCTTCACCGTAGAAAGCCTGTCGCACCTGAACAGCTACATCACGCAGCGTAACGCCCACTTGACTGGCATAGGGCTTGAGGGTTATCAGAACCTCCTTACTGCCGGAGCCCTGCGAATTATAAATATCGTATACACCGGGGAACTGGGTGAGGTACTGCTGCAAGGCGACACCAGCATTGGTCAGTTCATCAGGGTCAGACCCTGACAGAGAAAGGCTTATCTTAGCGCCCGACGGCCCTTCGCTGGCAGAGTATCTCTGCTCCCGAACATTGGGCAACAGACCCACATCTTCTCGCCACATTCGCGCGATTTCCCTTGCACTTACACTGCGGTACTCGGCCTTAGTCAGCACCAGTCTAAAGCTTACATTGACGTCGCTGCGTACAAAGAACCCGACATGCTGCACCAGCCCGGGGCTATCGGGGTTCTGGTCGCGATACTGCTGATCAATCTTATAGATTGAGTCTTCGATAACGGCGATAGTCTCTTCCAAACTCTCTGCCGAAGCACCGTCTTGCATGACAATATTGGCACGCACATCGTCACCAGGCACATTGGGGAAGAATTCAAATTTAGCTAGCCCACTGGTGGTAGCGCCCAAAATAATAATGAGAATGCCAAGAAAAGTGGCCAATGTCATATAGCGGTTGACCAGTGCTTTCTTCAAGATAGGTTGATAGATGTTATCAATAAAGTTTTCCAAGCCCTTAGCAATGCTTCGCTGATAGCCTGTTATCACACCCATTAGGCCGGAGGACTTCTCACCAAATTTGAGACCCACCAGATGGGAGGGCAAAATCAGTTTAGACTCAATCAGAGAGAAGGTCAGGCACAGGATTACCACAATGCCTATGGCTTTGGTGATGCCCGCAAAACTACCGCCGACAAAAATAATCGGAGCAAAGGCGGCCATGGTGGTGAGAACACCAATGGTGGATGGCGTAGCCACTCGCCTCACGCCTCTCACCACGGTCTCAGCAGATGCTACATAACTACTGCCCAGACTTGGGTTGTCTGCCTGGGCTTTTTTGTAATCAGATTTGATTTCACTGTAGACACTCTCGCCAATAACGATGGCGTCATCTACCACGATTCCCAGCACCATAATAAAGGCAAATAGGCTGAGGACATTAACCGTAATATCACCAAAGGGCATCAACCAGAAAGCACCAGCGAAGCTCACTGGAATCCCCAAAATGACCCAGAAGGCCACCTTTAGATTAAGGAACATGCCCAGCACCAAGGCGACCAATAGTCCACCCATCAGCAGGTTCTCTGACATCATGCTCAGACGGCCATTAAGATAGTAGGCCTCGTCATTAAACACGCTAATGCTTATTCCCTCGGGCAGGGTCTGTTGTTTTTTGGCTACATATTCATGCACTGCCTCGCTAATACTCAGCAGATTTTGGCCTTCAAGAGAGAAGACGCCCAGGGTAAAGGAATTTTTTCTATCGAATCTGTTGGTGTAGATGCTCTCGGTAAACCCATCGCGCACATTAGCAACATCAGACAGCATTAACTCTGTGCCATCAGGCTCGCTTCTCACTACAATCTTTTCAAAATCACTGCCGTAATAGGACTTGCCCTCGGTTCTCACCAACACATTACCATTGGCCGTTCTGATCATACCTGCAGGTAGGTCAAGAGATGAGGCGCGCACCGCGGCAGCAATCTCAGCCAGGGTCAGATTTAGCTCTTTAAGGCGATCCTCTCTAACCTCAATAGATATTTCATACCTACCAGCACCCCAGAGCTGTACCTCTTTCACCGGGGCCAGTTCTAAAAGCTCATCGTAGATCTCATCGCCCACCAGTTTTTTCTGACGCTCTGTCATATCGCCATAAACTGCAACCCCTAGAGCCCAGAGATTCTGCTGAACCCCCTGCACCGTTGGCTTTTCTAGATCATCTGGCAAATTGGTTATACCATCGATGCGATTTTCAATCTGAGTCATCACTTCGTTGATATCTTCATTTGGCTCTATCTCCAAACGAATACGGGCTGAATTTCGGTTGGCATCAGAGCTGATTTTTTTAATACCTTGCAACCCCTCTAGGGCCGATTCCATGGGCAGCACAACACCTTTTTCAACTTCCACTGGAGCTGCGCCTGGATAGGGTGCCGAAATGCTAACCATGCGAATTTCAGTCCGCGGAAACATCTCCTTACTGATATTGGATAGCGACAAAGCTCCGGCGAAGAACACCAGAACCATAACCAGATTTGCGGCTACTGGGTTACTGGTAAACCAGTTGATCAGACCTTTTGATTTTTTTTCTATCACTGTGCAACACCTAGACTTAGATCATTTTTAACCCGCAGCTTCAAGCCTTCGATAGGAGTGCCCAGAGCACTAATGACAATCTCATCGCCATCTTCCAAACCCTCGGAGATGTAGTAGTAGTCATCATCTCCAGAGGCTACGGTGACGGGCACAATTACCAGTAACTGCTCGCTGCCCACCATGCCTACTCTGGAACCCTCTAAAAGCGCACTGCGGGGAACTTTGAAGACGTTATTAAGCACCTTGCCTTGGATCGATGCCTTGACAAAGGTGCCCACTCTAAGAGGTGCAGTCACAGTCTGGTCAACTGAATTTAGGCCATAGGGATCTGCGACTCTGGCAACTATATACTGAGATCGGTTGAGCTCACTCACCACCCCTTCTGAGCGCTCTATGCTGGCTAACCAAGAGGTGTTAGTGCCATCCACAGTCCCACTGAGCACGACCGTCTTGTCTGCTAAGTTAGATTTTGATGAAAGGCTTTCCATCATGGATAGATCTTTTTCAGTCAGTGGTAATCTCACTTCGATAAAATCAATCGCAAAGGTCTCGCCAATACGAGTCCCTGTGCTGACAAACTGGCCAACATCAACCAGCTTATTGGCCACCATCCCTGAGTAGGGCGCCCTAATCTCAGTTTTTTGGAGCTTGATTTTGGCCTGGCGAACTTCTGCCTGAGCCTGCAATAGATTAGCTTCTGCCTCTAAGAGATAGGGGCGGCGCAGCGCTAGAAGAGGCGCCTCTGACTGGGGACGGCCTGTCAATGCCCATTCTTTTTCTGCCTGTACTGACCGCGCGCGCTCCAACTCCATACCGGCCTTGGCGCTAATTAGCCGGGCCTCGGCGCGCTGCAATGCCACCTCATAGTCGGTGGGGTCTAGCTTTAACAGAATATCCCCTGCATGAAAGGTTCCGCCTACAACAAAGGCGTTGGATACCTGCAAGACTGCTCCGGAGACTTCTGAGACTAGAGTTGTTTTGGTTCTTGCTTTGGCAATACCTTGAGAGCCAACCTGCATCGTCAATTGCGACCCTGTCACCACTGCTGTTTTGACAGCAATAGCGGCCTCGGGCTGAGGTGATTTATCAGTCTCTGGCTTTAAGACATTCATCATCACTGCTACAAATAAAGCAGCAAGTACCACTCCCACGGCTTTTAATTTATCTTTCACGCAAGATTTCCTTTTAATTTTTTATCGTTGTTAGCTGGATACTAGGGGCAGCAATAACCAGCCAAGGGCTCCAGCAGCCAGGCCAGCAATAATGTCGTCGAGCATAATGCCAAAACCACCAGACACTTTTTTGTCTAGCCAGCCTATAGGCCAGGGCTTTAATATATCGAACAGTCTAAACAGTACGAATCCTAGGGCTACTGTTACGTAACTCAAGGGTAAAAAGCTCATAGCGATCCAAAAGCCAACAAACTCATCCCAGACAATTCCACCATGGTCATGAACGCCCGTCTTATCGGCAGCTGACCCACAGATATAAATACCAGCCACAGCGGCAATAGCGATTACGACCAAATAAGTGGGTTGACTGAGTTGACTCATTAGCAACCATAGCGGTATTGCTGCCAATGTACCCATAGTGCCCGGCGCTTTTGGTGATAGCCCACTACCAAAGCCAAAGCCAAGCATCAGGCTAGGCGAACGCAGAAGCTCTTTAAAACTGGGGTTAGCTACTAAAATGGTCGAATCCTCTATTGTTCGGCGACAATATCTCACCATCTATCTCAACCAGCTCGTGACAGACTTTGCACGCCACTATCTGGCCCACCAGAGTTGCTGTTAATCCACTCTCGGCAATAAGTTCATCAATGACTGAGCGGCGCACCTGAGGCACTGTAAAACAGAGTTGGTAGTCATCACCCCCAGACAGTGCCCAGCGCAAAGAATGCTGGGGGTAGTTTTCTGAGACTTCCCGATGCACGGGAATTAACGCACCACTTAGCTGAGCGTTGACGCTGCTAGCAGCACAAATATGCCCCAAGTCTGCAACCAAACCATCGGAGATATCAATACAGGCACTGGCAATGCCACGCAATTTTATACCCAATTCAATCTGAGGCTGAGGCCGATAAAATCTTGTTAGTAATCGCTCACTATTATGAAGTGGACTTTTGGGATTGGTGATTGCCTGCAGTGCCGCTGCTCCGTCTGCTAATTCACCCGTGACATAAATGGCATCGCCTACCTGGGCACCGCTGCGTTGCAAGGCCTCGCCAACAGGAACATCACCGATCATTGTAATGCTAATACAGAGCGGACCTGCAGTGGTATCACCACCCACAAGGGCAACATCAAACTGCGCAGAAATCTCAGCTAGGCCACGGCTAAAACCCTGCAGCCACTGTTTGTTTGCTAGATGTTTGGGAATAGTTAACGCTAGAGTAAACCACCTGGGTTTAGCACCCATGGCCGCCATATCACTCAGATTCACGCACAGTGCACGGCTGGCAATTTGCTCTGCACTGGCCGAGGGCGGGAAATGTACGGTTTCGACCAAGGTGTCTGTGGCGACCACTATCTGGCGGCCAGGTTCTGGGACGAGCAATGCAGCATCATCTCCTATACCAAGCTCTACTCCACGCTGACCGGTCAGGTCTTTGAAGTATTTAGCGATTAAAGAAAACTCACTAGAGAGATTGGTCGATTGCTGCTCCAGCTGAGCGTCCCTTGAGTCCATTAGTTGCGTTTATTGGCGGCCACTTCTATCCCGCGCTTCTCCATAGCGACCCTGTCTAAGACGCCGTTGATAAACTTATAGGCATCCGTTGGCCCATAGGTTTTCGCAAGATTGACACCCTCGTTAATTACAACCTTGTAGGGGACTTCGATGCTATAGAGCATTTCATAGGTGGCTATGCGCAGCACGGCTCTGGACACTGGATCTAACTCCGCGTTTTCGCGGTCCAGATGAGGACCATAACAGGTGTCTATATCTGCCAAGTGCTTGGGAACACCAAACAGAATATCGTGAAATAACTGGGTGTCTACCTTGGCCATATCATTGTCCACATGAAATTCAGCCTCGATACCAATTAGGTCAGTGCCTCCCACATCCCAGGAATATAAAGCCTGAACCAGCAGCCGGCGCGCCTTCTGTTTTTGCTTTGGTTTGGACATATTAGTCGGCACTCTTTAGTCGGCAGTCTGCATGGTTTTGAACAGTGCCAGCATTTCCAGAATAGTCAGCGCAGCTTCTTCACCTTTATTCTCTTCGTTATCACAAGAGCGATCCAGTGATTGCTGTAGGTTATCTGTGGTCAACAGACCGAAGGCAACCGGTAGGTTTTCATTTAAACCGACTTCGCCAATACCTCTTGTGGTCTCAGAACAAACATAGTCGAAGTGAGGTGTATCACCGCGAATCACACAGCCCAGGGTAATAATGGCATCAAAACGGCCAGTGCGAGCAGCTCTCTGGGCGGCCAATGGCAATTCAAAAGCACCGGGAACACGGTAGGTTTCAACCGCATCGCCACTGATATTGTGGCGTGCTAGGGCGCGCAGAGCGCCAGCTAGCAAACCATCAGTTATCTCGGCATTCCAACGGGCTGCTATCACTGCAATTCGAGGGTTACCCAGGTCAAAACTGCCCTCTTCAGGCCTAAATTCACTCATTATTAATTCCTGTTCTCGCTATTCGCAGTCAACGTATTCAACAACTTCTAAATCGAAGCCAGAGATACCGGTAAATTTAAAAGGTGCACTCATCAGGCGCATTTTATGCACGCCCAGATCCATCAGAATCTGAGAGCCTGTGCCCACCTGTTGATAAACCACATCGCCAGCGGTCTGTGTCTTGCCGCTGCTTGGATTTAAAATCATTTCGATACTTTGATCTATATCTTCAGCACTCTCAGGGTAGTAGAGAAGCACCAGAGCACCACGTCCCTCTTTAGCAATCGCTGCCATTGCCTTATGGAATGACCAGGTGTTAAAGCCTGATTCAGATTCCATCGCCAGCAGATCTCTGGCTGAGCGATTGATATGCACTCGGACTAGAGGTGCTTCTTCGCCAGTCACATCGCCTTTGACCAGAGCAAAATGTTTTTCATTGCGAGCATTATCCAAATAGGTCTTGAGAGTAAACTCACCAAACTGTGTATTGATCTGACGCTCGCTGATGCACTGGGTAGTCTTCTCGGTCACCAGACGGTAGTGAATAAGATCGGCAATGGTGCCAATTTTAAGCTGATGTTTTTCGGCAAACACCTCTAGATCATCGCGGCGTGCCATGGTGCCGTCTTCGTTCATAATCTCTACAATCACAGCAGCGGGTTCAAAGCCGGCAATCCGCGCCAAATCGCAGCCAGCTTCGGTGTGGCCAGCACGGCTTAGCACACCACCGGGCTGAGCCTTGAGTGGGAAAATATGGCCTGGCTGCACTATATCCTCTGGGCGTGCATTGCCCGCAACAGCAGCCTGCACGGTGCGTGCGCGGTCAGCAGCAGAGATACCTGTGGTTACGCCTTCGGATGCTTCGATTGAAAGCGTAAACGGTGTGCTGTGGCTAGACTTATTGCTGTCGCCCGCAACCATCATTCCCAGCTCAAGCTGTCTGCAGCGCTGCTCGTTTAGCGTTAGGCAGATAAGACCGCGAGCATAGGTCGCCATAAAGTTAATATCCTGGGGCCGCACCATGGGCGCAGCCATAACCAGATCTCCTTCATTTTCACGATCTTCGTCATCCATCAGAATAACCATCTTGCCCTGACGAATATCTTCGAGTAATTCTTCTACTGTGTTAAGTACCATTGTCTCTTCTCTTCCGATGTATTGCGTATTGCTAAATTTTGCTTATTGATCCGCTGCTTTGTCACCCAGTAGCAGTCGTTCTAAATATCGAGCCACCAGATCCACTTCTAGATTGACTCTAGTGCCCACCTTATAATCACCCATAATGGTATGGGTCATGGTATGAGGGACAATATTCAGCTCAAACTCTGAGCCTTCGACTCTGTTAATGGTAAGACTAGTGCCGTCAACGGTGATTGAACCTTTGTGGGCAATGTATTTTGCTAGCTCACGAGGTGCGCGAATTCTGAAGCGCCAAGATCTTGCATCCTCTTCTAGAGCTACTACTTCACCTATACCGTCGACATGGCCAGAAACTATATGGCCACCAAAACGATCGCTTGCCTGCATGGCTTTTTCCAAATTGATACGACTGTCGGTTGCCCAGCTGCCAATAGTGGTAAGGTTTAAAGTCTCTACAGAGACATCAGCTATAAAGCCCTCGCCCGTTAGTTCGACTGCAGTCAGACAGGCGCCATTGCAGGCGATACTGTCACCAAGCTGCACATCAGCGAGGCTCAGGTTGCCAGTGCGGATGGTCAGACGCACATCACCTCCGCGCTGCTCTAGGTCTGCGATATCGCCAATGGCGCTAATAATTCCAGTGAACATAGCTATAAACCCTGTAAATATGTATTTCTATCAATTGATTCGAATCGGCCGTACCCAGCCTAAAAAATCAGTAATCCTTATCTGGCCTAAGCACTATTCGAATATCCTCTCCAATCTGACGAATATCCTGCACTGACAATGCCAAATGAGCATCGATGGTGTCGATTGGCAACGCAAACATAGGCCGCGCCTCACTGCCAAATAACTTAGGTGCCCAGTAGCAAACCAACTCGTCAAAAAGCCCCTCGGCAATAAACGCGCCAGCTAGACCAGCACCAGCTTCAACTAATACCTGATTGCAACCGCGACAAGCCAAATCAGCCAACAGAGCTCGCAGATCTATGTGCTCTCCCATAGCGGGCAGAAAAATCACCTCTGCTCCTGCCGCAATTAAGACAGGTGCTTTTTGCCGCTGTTCCTCAGCGTCCAGTGTCGCCACCAGAGTATCGCCTGGCTGCTGAAACATGCGCGCCTCCGGCGACATCTGTAACTGTGAATCCACCACCACTCGCAGTGGCTGTCTCAGCTGGTCCTCAACACCAAGATCGCTGTGACTTATACGCACAGTCAGAGAAGGATCGTCCATTTTTTGCGTGCCAATCCCAGTAATAATTGCACATTGCTCAGCTCGCAGTCGCTGCACATCAGCCCGCGCTGCCGGCGTGGTAATCCACTGGCTCTGACCGCTGGCCATGGCCGTTCGCCCATCCAGGCTTGCTGCCATCTTAACCGTTACCCAGGGCGAACCCTGCTCGAAACGGCTGATAAATCCCCTGTTGATCTCTCGCGCCTGATCTTCAAGAAGTCCAAGCTGTACCTCCACGCCTGCTTCCTGAAGTTTTTTGATACCCTGTCCCGCCACCTCAGGGTTAGGGTCCTCACAGGCAATCACCACTCGGGTAATGCCCGCCCCTATCAAGGCATCGGCGCAGGGGCCTGTTTTGCCCTGGTGACTGCAGGGCTCAAGGCTGACATAAGCGGTTGCACCGCGCACATCTGCGGCTGACTGCAATGCTTCTATCTCAGCATGATGGCCACCTGCAGGCCTGGTATACCCCTCGGCAACAATCTGATCATCAATAGCAATTACGCAGCCAACCGTGGGATTTGGTGACGTGGTGTATCGACCCTTAGCGGCAAGCTGCAGGGCCCGCGACATCATCTGGCGATCAACAGCACTCATTACTTGTCAGCCGCTGCGGGTTTTAACGCAGTGAGACGATTGAGTTCATCTTGAAACTCACTGAGATCTTGGAAACTACGGTAGACGGAGGCAAACCTAACATAGGCAACTTCATCTAATTCACGGAGTTGACGCATAACTTCCTCGCCTATGATCCGTGACGAGACCTCACGCTCACCTGTGACCTGTAAAAAGTGCTTAATTTGCGAGAGCGAGACCTCAATTTTCTCGATAGAAACCGGGCGCTTTTCCAGAGCTCGTTGCAAACCAGCTCGCAGCTTTTCCTCGTCAAAAGACTCGCGGCTACCATCGGTTTTAATAACCCTCGGCATTACTAGTTCAGCCAATTCGTAGGTGGTAAAGCGTTCACTGCAATCCACGCACTCGCGACGGCGACGAACCTGGCCGCCATCGGCAACCAGACGCGAATCTACGACCTTGGTGTCATCAGTATTACAGAATGGACAATACATAGCAGCACATCAAAAAATAGGTGCAACATTCTATCACAAGATAGGCTTTTGAAAGCCCCCTGAATCCTGTTCTGTTTAGTACCCAAAAGGATTAGTTTTAGGGTTGATCCATAGCTGGCACCGAGACATCCGCACCGGAGTGCAAATAACGCGTACCCTGCTGGGTAAAGGTGGACCGGTGCCGCGGGCCAGCGATAGTGCTATCCAAAGTCTCGTAGCCGGCATCACCGGGGTAGAGGCAGGCTAATTGATCATCGGCCGGACAAATACGTGGCGTTACCTCGAAGGTTTCACGCACAGCTAATGCCGCGCAGGCTTCGGCAGCGACGGAATAATGCCTAATCAGCCTCAGGCTCAGGTAGGTGGGTGGCATTAGGTTGAGCTGCCCTGCATGATGCAGATCGATTGCTTGCTGAAGACCGATCCATTGAAACTCATGGATTTCTCCATCATCAATCATAATATCTGCCGAGCTAATTTGCGCCTGCACCACAAAAAACCAGGTGGCAAATCGGCGGGATTCGCCTTCGGGCGTAGTCCAGTTACAAAAGTGCACCAGATTTTCAGCAGCCAGATCTACGCCACACTCTTCCTTGGTTTCTCTAACCGCGGCAATTTTAGCTGCCTGCATTTCGTTATCAGCTGACTGAATCTCTATCTGGTCGATTGCACCCCCGGGGAAAACCCAGGCGCCAGCCGCGAAGGCCAGTTTTGCATTGCGACGTAGAAGCAAGGTTTCTAGCCCCTGATCAGTGTCACGCAGAAGTATCACTGTAGATGCTGGGCGAAGCTGATGACTTTTCATAGTTACCTTCTTATGTTGGGCACATTGTCAGAAATCAAAAAAAAGCCCCAACATAGTGGGGCTTTTTTATCGACTTGGCAAAGTCTAACCGTAGACAGGGAACCGCTTACAGATATCCAAAACCTGCGCCTTAACCTCGGCAATGACCTGTTCAGAGTTGCCGTTCTCTAAACTATCAAGAATGTCACACATCCAGTGAGTAAGCTGAACCGTCTCTCCAATACCAAAGCCGCGGGTTGTAATTGCCGGTGTACCTACGCGCAGGCCAGAGGTCACAAAAGGTGAACGCGGATCATTGGGCACAGCATTTTTATTGACGGTGATAAATGCTTCACCCATAGCGCGATCGGCATCTGTACCTGTGTACTCTTTACCAATCAAGCTCACTAGCATCAGGTGGTTTTCTGTGCCATTGGAGACAATATTAATGCCGCGCTCCATAAAGGTGGCAGCCATTGCCTTGGCGTTGGCTACAACCTGCTTTTGGTAATCGACAAACTCCTGACTTGCAGCCTCTTTAAAAGCCACAGCTTTCGCTGCGATAACATGGCAGAGAGGCCCGCCCTGACTTCCTGGGAACAGTGCCGAATTACATTTTTTAGCGATATCTTCGTGGTTGGTCAGGATAATTCCGCCCCTCGGACCACGCAGTGTCTTGTGAGTTGTTGAGGTCACCACATGAGCATGGGGAACTGGGTTGGGATAGACACCAGCCGCAATCAGTCCGGAGACATGAGCCATATCAACCATCAGGTAGGCACCTACACTGTCTGCAATAGCACGGAATCGAGCCCAGTCCATAATCCCTGAGTATGCTGAGAAGCCAGCGATAATCATTGCTGGTTTATGTTCCTTAGCCAGAGCTTCAACCTGGTCATAGTCAATCAATCCAGTTTCAGGATCTAGGCCATATTGCACAGAGTTGTAAAGCTTGCCGGAAAAGTTGGGCTTGGCCCCATGGGTCAGATGACCACCATCTGCCAGACTCATCCCCAAAACTGTATCACCACCATTGATCAAGGCTAAAAACACCGCACTGTTAGCCTGAGAACCGGAATGCGGCTGTACATTGGCATAACCCGCACCATAGAGACTCTTGAGTCGCTCTATGGCCAGCTCTTCTGCCACATCGACATATTCACAGCCACCGTAGTAACGTTTTCCGGGATATCCCTCCGCGTACTTATTAGTCATCTTGCCGCCCTGCGCTTCCATAACCGCTGGGCTGGTGTAATTCTCTGACGCAATCAGTTCAATATGCTGCTCTTGGCGCTGGTCTTCCTGCTGGATGGCCTGCCACAACTCTGCGTCAAACTTGGCAATCGTCTGGTCTTGATCAAACATAGGATGCGAATTCCTTGAAGGTGTTAAAGAGTAAAAAGAGAAGGCGTTAAGTATACCCGAAAAGCAACGGCATCGACAGTGCAAAAATCATAATCTCAGGCT
>JABJEX010000052.1 GCA_018663035.1 Porticoccaceae bacterium | reverse complement strand
TACAGGTATTGAGAAGGAGATAAATTCCATGGGATTTAAAAAACTGTGTGCCGCAATGTCTGTCGCGCACCTTGGTGGGTTGCTGATGTTTGTCCAACTTAACGTGACGGCTTACAAACAGGGCAACTGATTCCATAAGAGCCTGGTTGACGGTAATGCTGTACAGGGTTGCCTGATCGCTGAGTTCTTGATTTATATCATTAGTACCCAGCAGGCCTATAACCGCGGAGGTAGGTAAGAATAGCGCTCGCAGGCCCAACCACACAGGTTGGTGGGATGCACCATAGTACCGATAATCTCCCCAGCCGACCCTGATCCACTGGTAGCCTTTAAAATACTCTTTGAGAGACGGCACCCTTGACAGCAATGCCTCTGCTGGTAGCACTAGATGGGTGTGGATACCGTCGCGAATAAAATTTAGTTGTAGTTCAGACATACGCTGACACCTCGCGCCTAAAGATTACAGGTTTTTGTAGACCGCGGACAGAGTCTTTCATCAGTTTAGAAACTACCGCCTCATGGGTATTGTCGCCATCACCAAAACACACCAATAATAGCGTGAAATGATTTATAGTCAGGACTGCCAAGGCCTCTTTTGGGCTAAACCAAAACAGATAAACAGATGACAGTGGGTCCGTAAATGACAGTCAAATTGAAAGATAGCAGCTTGATTAAAGCCCAAGCTTACATAGATGGCCAATGGGTTGATGCCGATTCAGGTGAAAGGTTTGCGGTGACTAATCCAGCTACTCATGAAACCCTTGTTGAGGTTGCCAAATGTGGCACCGCCGAGACAAGGCGCATGATTGAGGCTGCACAGGTGGCTCAGAGAGCATGGGCAAAAACCACTGCTAAAGAGCGCGCTGCGCTATTGCGCAAGTGGTATGACCTGATCATGGAGAATCAAGAGGATCTGGCGCAACTGTTGACGGCAGAGCAGGGTAAACCTCTAGCAGAGGCTAGGGGCGAAATTGCCTACGGTGCTAACTATGTCGAGTGGTTTAGCGAAGAGTCAAAACGTGTCTATGGCGATATCATTCCTCAACCCTCCAATGATAAGCGCATCATGGTGATCAAGCAGCCGGTGGGAGTAGTAGCCTGTATTACGCCGTGGAATTTCCCCAATGCCATGTTAACTCGAAAAATTGCTCCAGCTATTGCTGCTGGCTGCGCTGTTGTCTGCAAGCCGGCCAATGCCACACCGTTGTCGGCGCTGGCTTTAATGGAATTGGCAGAGCGAGCCGGTTTCCCCAAAGGTCTAGTGAATATGGTCACTGGTCGCACCGCAGATATTGGTGCTGAGATCACTAGTAATCCTATTGTTCGCAAAGTCACCTTCACTGGCTCTACGCCGGTGGGCAAACAGCTGATGGCGGAATGTGCACAAACTGTTAAGCGAACCTCCATGGAACTGGGCGGCAATGCGCCGTTTATTGTTTTTGATGATGCGGATATCGACGCCGCAGTGCAGGGAGCTCTGGTGTCGAAATATCGCAATGCTGGCCAGACCTGTGTCTGCTCCAATCGTCTAATTATTCAAGCCGGGATTTACGATGAATTTACGGCCAAATTAACTCAGGCGGTAAAATCGCTCAAGTTGGGGAATGGTGTCGAAGAGGGCGTTACCCTGGGCCCGTTAATCGACGAAAAGGCCGCCATTGGTGTCTGTGAATTTATCGACGATGCCGTATCTAAAGGCGCAACAGTTAAACTAGGGGGCGGTCGCAGCGAGTTGGGCGGAACTTTTATAGAACCGACAATTTTGACTGATGTAAACCGAGATATGAGGGTGTTCTCTGAAGAGATTTTTGGGCCAGTTGCACCACTGTTTAAGTTCGAAACAGAGGAGCAGGTCGTAGAGATGGCGAACGACACAGAATTTGGTCTAGCAGCTTATTTTTACTCTCGCGATATAGGAAGGGTTCACCGTGTGGCCGAGCAACTAGAATACGGCATTATTGGTGTAAACGAGGGCATCATCTCCAACGAGATGGCTCCCTTTGGTGGCGTGAAAGAATCTGGCTCTGGTCGCGAGGGTTCCAAGTACGGTATGGATGACTATATGGATATTAAATATATCTGTCTGGGCGGCATAGATCGCTAAATAATAGCCCAGCAGAGCTCGGGCTATCTGGTGTTGAAAATAATAAGAAAACGAGAAATATTATGACCCACTTAATCTACCCAACAACTAATTTTAAAGCCATTGAACAGATCACCATCGAGCGCGGTGAGGGTTGTTATGTATGGGATAAAGACGGCAATCGATACCTAGAGGGTCTAGCCGGCCTTTGGTGTACTGCTTTGGGTTACGGCAATCAGGAGCTGATTGACACTACCACAGAGCAGATGAGTAAGCTGACTTTTAGTCATATGTTTGGCGGCAAGACCCATCAGATAGCTATTGACCTGGCGGATAGGCTCGCCGATATGATTCCTATGCAAGATGCGGTGCTTTCCTTTGGTAATTCTGGCAGCGATGCCAATGATACGCATATTAAATTACTGCGTTATTACCACGAAGCTATAGGCAAACCCGAACGCCGTAAGATTATTGCTCGCGAGCGCTCATACCATGGTGTAACGGTTGCGGCTGCTTCTTTAACCGGTCTGCCGGTCACCCAAAACCATTTTGATTTGCCGGTTGATGCCCTGGGCATTCTGCGTACTGATCATCCTCATTACTATCGTGGAAAGCAGGGTGATGAGTCTGAAGCGGACTTTGTCGATCGAATAGTTGGCAATCTTGAAGCTATGATTCTACGTGAGGGGCCAGAGACTATTGCGGCGTTTATTGCTGAGCCGATTACTGGTGCCAGTGGCGTTATTGTGGCGCCAGCAGGCTACTATGAGAAAGTGCAGGCAGTACTGAATCGATACGGCATTATGTTTTGGGCTGATGAGGTTATCACTGGTTTTGGCCGCACAGGCAATGACTTTGGCTGCACCACTATGGGTATCCAATCACCGGATATGATGACATTTGCCAAACAGCTATCATCGGCCTATATGCCGATTAGTGCCTCCGCCATCCGCCGTGATATGTATGAGGCAATGATAGACCAGAGTGCCAATGCTGGAGCCTTTGGTCATGGTTATACCTACTCTGGCCATCCTGTGGCCTGTGCTGTTGCCAATAAAACCTTAGAGATTTATCAGCGCGATCACATTTTCGAAAAGGCCGCGGTCACTGGTGCGTACATGCAACAGTGTCTAGCTAAGTTTGCCGATCATCCTCTGGTCGGTGAAGTTCGCGGTAGTGGACTGATTGGTGCACTTGAGTTGGTCGCCAACAAAGAGACTGGTGAGCCCTTTGTCGGCGGTGCTGTGGGGGGATATGCTCAGAAGATGGCCCAGGATAATGGTCTGCTAATACGCACCGTGGCAGGCTCCTGTTTGGGTTTCTGTCCACCACTAATTATCACCAATCAGCAGATTGATGAAATGATAGAGAAAGTCGCTATAGCGCTGGATGCGACTCTTGATTACTGCAAGGCTGAAAAACTCTTAGTGTAAGACAGCAGGCTGTTTGGGCACAGTCTCAAACAGCCTAAAGTTCTCCGTCGTGTTCTTTTGTCCTGACCCCAGGCATCACATTTTTGCCAGCACAATGCAAACAGCGTCCCAGAGCGTTCGTGCGTTGTTGCTGATCCCTGTTTAACTGCAGCAAAACTGCGGTCCCGTTCCTGTTTTTGTCATTGCCAGCTCACTAATCTTGCCGAGCTTCTCAAGCAATGAAGCAACACATTTATTCAATAAAAACAGAGGACGTTACCATGGCTCTAGCCTACGCAATTAAAAAAAATGCGGTATCACTAGCGGTTAAACAACAGTCTTATAAGCAGAATGTAGTTGCTGTAAACACACTGATTACCAGTGTTTTATCTTCTAGCCTGCCAACACTTAATCAAAACCCTCCGGACTGGAATGAATTTGTAT
>JABJEX010000051.1 GCA_018663035.1 Porticoccaceae bacterium | reverse complement strand
GATCCCAGTTTCGCTCAGACAAATATTGTTGCAACTGCAGAGCATCGCAGGCTAGCTCGGCATCAATCTGATAGTCCGCACTGCGCAGAATACTGAGGATTTTATTGGCCTCATCATGGGAGCTTTCGATAATAAGTGTTTTTAGAGGGTCTTCAGCCAGCATAGGTTGGGATATCGCTATGTAAATTCGGTTGAATATCGGCCGCGCTGAGATTCTGCAGTTGGGCGGCGGCAGATTGGTGTTTCCATGCGTAAAGTGTAGACAACTTTTACTATCCGGTAGTCTGTTTCACCGGCCCAGACATGGCTATCTCCAGATATTTAGTCTACTGGTCTGCAAAACTAGTCGAAATCATTGCGAGTTCGGTTATCATAGCCAGCTTTAACAAACTCGAGATTTCTCAGCAATGGCTAATTATTCCACCAATGAATTCCGTAGCGGATTAAAAGTAATGCTCGACGGAGATCCCTGTTCTATTCTGGATAACGAATTCGTCAAGCCAGGCAAAGGCCAGGCTTTTAACCGCGTTAAACTGCGCAACCTCAAGAGCGGCCGTGTTCTAGAAAAGACGTTTAAGTCTGGGGAGTCTCTGGAGGGTGCCGATGTTATGGATATGGATATGCAATATCTCTATAACGACGGTGATTTTTGGTACTTTATGGAGCCAGAAAGTTTTGAGCAGCATCAGGCCACAGAAAATGCTGTCGGTGATGCGCTGCAGTGGCTTAGCGAGCAGGATATCTGTGTTGTTACGCTCTACAATGGCTCACCGCTGTCTGTAGTGCCTCCTAACCATGTAGAGCTTGAGATTGCCGAAACTGATCCTGGTTTGCGCGGTGATACCGCTCAGGGTGGTAGCAAACCCGCAAGATTGGTGACTGGGGCAACGGTAAAAGTCCCTCTGTTTTTAGACCAGGGTGATGTTATTAAAGTGGATACTCGCACTGGTGAATACCAGGGGCGCGTAAAATAAAATTTGACGCAGGTGCGAGACTAACAGAGGGTTTTTCCATTGACTGACTGGCAGCCCGATTGCAGTCTCGCCATGTTGCAGCGCCGCGCGGAGCTATTGCAACAGCTGCGGCTATTCTTTTTTCAGCGCCAGATTCTGGAAGTTGACGCTCCGGTTCTGGGGCGTTCGACTGTTACAGACATTAATATAGAAAGCATATCTGCCAGAGTGTCTGGAGATAGTGCGTACTTACAAACCTCTCCAGAATATTTTCTTAAACGCCTGCTTGCCGCTGGAAGCGGGGACATTTACTGTCTTGGAAAAGCCTTTCGTGATGGCGAAGCAGGCGGGCGCCACAACCCCGAATTTTTATTGTTGGAATGGTATCGCCTCGGTTGGGACGAACATCAATTAATGGATGAAGTTGGCGCCCTAATCAGTCACCTCTATGAGGCTAGGGGTCTGCCATCGTTGATGGTTCACAGGCGGACATACTCCCAGTGCTTTTCGCAGGTTCTGGGTATAGACCCACATACCGCTGCGCTATCTGATCTTCAGGCGTTAGCCACAGCGGCGGGTTCACCGAGCTGGGCTAAGGAGAACAGAGCCAACTGTTTGGATCTGCTATTTAGCCTTAAAGTTGAGCCTCAGTTGCCCTCAGGGTTAGTGTTTGTGCATGATTACCCAGACTGCCAAGCAGCTCTGGCTCAGACCATGGTCGATTCGCAGGGTCAACGAGTGAGCCGGCGTTTTGAGGCTTTTTTAAACGGTATGGAGCTGGCCAACGGTTATTTTGAATTAACAGATAGCAACGAACAGCGTCGGCGCTTTGAGGTGGATCAGGCCCGGCGAGAGGACGCCAACAAGCCTATTGTTGCACTCGATAATCGGTTACTAGGTGCCCTAGAGCAGGGGTTGCCGACCTGCGCAGGCGTGGCTCTGGGGGTGGATAGGCTGTTAATGCAGTTGCAGGGTGCGGCCTCTATTGCTGAGGTTATGCCGTTTAGCTGGAATCGCTGTTAGCTGCACTTAAAATAATGATCCATTACCTTTGATGGTTCATCAGATTTGGCATGACCTACGACGCTGGCCGGAACCCCAGCTACAATGGCATGTGCGGGTACAGGTTTAAGTACCACGCTTGAGGCGGCCACCATGGCACCCTCACCAATTTCAATATTGCCGAGTATTTTTGCGCCGGGCCCCAGTAATACTCCACGGCGAATTTTCGGATGACGATCGCCGCTCTCCTTACCTGTGCCACCAAGCGTGACTGATTGCATGATGGATACGCTATCCTCAACGACAGCGGTCTCACCAATCACTAAACCTGTAGCATGGTCGATCATTACGCCAGCTCCAATCACGGCCGCCGGGTGAATATCCACCGCAAATGCCAAGGAAATTTTGTGTTGCAAATGCAGTGCCATAGACCTGTCTCCTCGCAACCATAGCTGGTGGGCGACACGATAGGCCTGCAAAGCTAAGAAGCCTTTGAAGTAGAGGAAGGGCGAACTGTATAGGTTACAGGCTGAATCGCGGTCTACAGTCGCCTGAATATCTCGTGCCACTGCATAGATAGTAGATGGCTGAGAAAACACAGTATGCATCAGATCACACAACAGAGTTGCTGGCATCATGTTACTGGCCAACTTGTTAGCAAGATGAAAGCTCAGTGCTCGCCCCATGTCCTCCTGGTTAAGAATAGTCACGCGCAGAAATTCTGCTAAGACAGGTTCGTCTTGCATGATTTGCTGAGCCTCGCTAACTATCTGTTGCCAAACGTTGCGGGGGAGTGTCTTCTCGATGCTGTCAGTTGAGTCCATTGTTGTATCTATTCTTTTGCTGGCTGTGTATTAAGCTTTCGTCTACGCCGCTATTTTGAGTTAGCCAGCGCCAATATGCCAGCCTGTTCTTGCGATACACCAGATATCCACCGACCTAGCCCCAGCATCCAGTAGGCATTGAGCTGCAGACCTAGCGGTAGCGCCTGTGGTTACCACATCATCTATTAGAGCAACAGCCTGTCCGTATAAGGGTTTGTTTCTTTTGGCTCTAAAGGCTCCTTTCATAGCCTTGAGACGCTGCTGCTTGCCCTGCAGGTGCTGGGGTTTACCATGATTGATACGCAGACAACTGTCAGCCTGGACTCTGGTGCCCGGTAACTGTTTGCTGAGAATATGGGCAATGCCATGGCTCTGGTTGAAGCCGCGCAGAAGGTATTTTCGCCAATGTAGCGGGATGGGGATCAGTATATTTGGCCTCTGGCTTATTTTGTAGCTCGCCGAAATAGTTTGCGCTAGTAGCTTGCTTAGCTGATATAACTCCGGGGCATGCATATCCACTTTAAGCCGTTGAATCATTTTATCTACGGGAGGCAGATAATCAAAGGCGGCTATGCAGCGACGGAAGGGCGGCGGCCTTAGCTGGCAGTTACCACAGAGGCTATTGTTAGGCATAGGTATGGCACACTGGCGGCACTGGCCCCTCAGCCAGGGTAATGCGCGGATACATCCCCCGCACAGACAGTGGATGTGCGCCTGAGGTGCTTTATTGCCAAGGGACAACTTACAGCTAATACAATAGCCGGGCAGCAGTAGGTTGGTGACCGAGGGGAGGAGGGTTGACGCTGAAAAGAGGGTGCTGCGGTTCAAAGCCAATTCCTTTGGCTAATCAAACTCGTGGGTTGCTCAACTCACATTGTGTGTTGGGTCGCTGTCATCTTCATCCTCTTCTGCACTGTTGGCAGCATTGGGATGGCCTTTACTCAGATCATTGTCATCGAGACCATATTCCTCACTGAGTATGCCTCCGGGCACCTTAGGCGCGTAGTCCCTAGGTGGTTCTATATCCTCAGCGCTAATCAGTGGATTACCGTCTTCGTCAACTAGGGAGAGATCTGACCCACCGGCCTTTAGCAGTTGGCGCCCAATCTCTGGGCTGGCCAGCCGAATAGCGCTGGTTGCCAGGTGCTCATGAATCTGTCTGTAGCTCTGCGCTATATTAGTGGTCAGGTGCGACACGGTGACAAAGTGCTCGGTGACCTCTTGCTGGTAGCGTTTTAACTGTTGCTCAGTCTGTTCAAGTTTCTTTTCTAGCTCCTGCACTGATGGATTATTAGCGCCAGTTTTGCGAGAATAAAGATGCCCGATACCAGCGCCAATCAAAAAGAATGCAGCGGCAATTAGTACCACGGTCAAAGTTGTCAAAGTAAAACCCCCTGTTGATGCAATCAGCCTGCCTTGCTAAGAATCTTTCCTGCTCATTTTTTCTCTGCTTGGTTTTGCTGATACCTGCTTGCTACCTGTCTACATTGTAACGCAAATTTTATCCCATAGTGCCGCAGAGTTTTGGTTGTCAGCGATTAATTTGCTGGTTACAGTTCTCTCTGTCGACAAAGTTGTAACCATCTATGCTAACTCCAAAGCTTCGCTACCTGACAGATCTCGGCCGAGATGGATTTGTAGAAGATCCAGCACAGGCCAAGGCAGTAGAGCATCTTGAGGCGCTCTACCAGACACTTGTGTCGAGATATAAGCCGTCTGGAGCCGGTATTTTGGCAGGTTTTTTAAACAAATTTGCTAAGTCTGCGCCTCAGCCTGTGCAGGGACTGTATTTTTGGGGTGGCGTTGGGCGTGGCAAGACCTATCTTATGGACAACTTCTACGAGAGCTTGCCCTTCGATCAAAAGATGCGGGTACACTTTCATCGTTTTATGAGGCGGGTGCACAGAGATTTAAAGCTCTATAAAGGCCAGGTCAATCCGTTAAAAAAAGTGGCTGACAAGATTGCCAGCGAAACGCGGATTATTTGTTTTGATGAGTTTTTTGTCAGTGATATCACAGATGCCATGATTCTAGGCACGCTGCTTCAGGAGTTATTTGCGCGCGATGTCTGTCTGGTCGCCACCTCAAATGTGGTGCCAGATCAGCTCTATTACAATGGCTTACAGCGACAGCGATTTTTGCCTGCCA
Source organism: Porticoccaceae bacterium (assembly GCA_018663035.1). Taxonomy (GTDB): domain Bacteria; phylum Pseudomonadota; class Gammaproteobacteria; order Pseudomonadales; family Porticoccaceae; genus HTCC2207. The sequence goes on along the minus strand of JABJEX010000051.1, from coordinate 37,377 downwards.
TTGCTATGCTCAATAAACATTGCCTGGTGGTCAATGTGGACGGAGGTATAGATCATCGCCTTCGGGCTCTAGAAAAAGCCGAACTGTATCACTACCCTCTCGACGACCAGGCTGACTCAGCCATTCAGTCAACGTTTGACAGTCTGGTGCCGGTTGAGGGAGAAATAAAACGATCAGTAAATCTCGAAGTAGAGGGCCGGCCAATTCCTGTGCTGGTGCTGGCAGAGGACATTGTATGGTTTGAGTTCGCTGCAATTTGCGAAGGTCCGCGCAGCCAGAATGACTATATTGACATAGCTCGGGAATTTCATGCTGTCATGATAAGCAATGTACCTGCTCTCGGGGTTGCTAATGACGATGCGGCGCGACGCTTTATAAATCTGGTTGACGAGTTCTACGATCGCAATGTTAAATTGGCATTATCTGCTGCACAGCCTCTGCAAACACTGTATTTAGGTGGGCGTTTAGAGTTTGAATTTCAGCGCACTCAGAGCAGACTTTTAGAGATGCAGAGCCGTGAATATCTGGCCCGTCCGCACCGTCCATAATGCCGGGCGTAAAAAAGTTGGATTTTGCTGTAAACAGCCCTTGTAATAGACCGCGGTGGTCATTACAATTCGCCCCCTTTTTTGGGATCCCCCAAAAGCCAGGTAGGAAAAGATGAAAACATATAGCGCAAAAGCAGAAACAGTAGAACGCGACTGGTACATCGTAGATGCAGAGGGTAAAACTCTCGGCCGTCTCGCCACCGAAGTTGCGTCACGTTTACGTGGTAAACACAAGCCAGAGTTTACTCCTCATGTTGATACCGGTGACTACATCGTGATTGTCAACGCTGAGAAGGTTGCTGTAACAGGCAACAAAGCGAAGGACAAAATTTATTACTCGCACACCGGTTACCCCGGTGGCATCAAAGACATCTCTTTTGAGAAGTTGATTGATAAAGCGCCTGAGCGTGTTATCCAATCAGCTGTTAAAGGAATGTTGCCGCGCGGTCCTCTGGGCCGTGAAATGTTTAGAAAGCTGAAGGTCTATGCTGGTGTGAATCATCCTCACGCTGCGCAACAGCCTCAGACATTAGAAATCTAACGGAAAGCGACCATGGCAGATACTCAATTTTACGGCACTGGACGTCGCAAGACATCAGCAGCCCGCGTTTTCATGAAATCTGGAAGCGGTAACATCACCATCAACGACCGTGCTATTGACGTCTACTTCGGGCGTGAAGTGGCGCGTATGATCGTACGTCAACCTTTCGAAGTTGTAGATATGGTTGAGAAGTTTGATCTCAACATCTCAGTTGCCGGCGGCGGTAACTTTGGCCAGGCTGGCGCCATCCGTCACGGTATAGCTCGCGCACTGGTTCAGTACGACGAAAATCTGCGTCCATCACTGCGCAAAGCGGGCTTTTTGACTCGCGATGCACGTCAGGTTGAGCGTAAGAAAGTGGGTCTGCACAAAGCGCGTAAGCGTCCGCAGTTCTCCAAGCGTTAATCGACGTAGTTATACTAGAGCCCGACCCATTGGTCGGGCTTTTTTTTGCCTTTTAAAATCAATTACTTAACCTATCTCTACGCAACTAAATATTGCGTAAAAATAGGCTTTCCGTTACTATGCAGCGCCTTTTTTAATTGCACGCGAGCCCGCGTGTTTTAAATCCAAATTTGTGTAAGGGAGAACGTCATGAGCAATGACGGTGTCAACCAAAGCCGCCGCAATTTCCTATTGGGCGCTACGTCCGTAGTGGGTGGTGCAGGTGTAGTTGGTGCAGCAATACCATTCGTCTCATCCTGGCAACCCAGCGCTAAAGCAAAAGCCGCTGGTGCCCCAGTTAAAGTTAATATTTCTAAATTAGAGTCCGGCGGACGTCTGGTAGTTGAGTGGCGTGGTAAGCCAGTTTATATCGTTCGTCGCAATGCTGAGGCTCTGGCTGCTATCGAGTCGATGGACGTCGCGATATTAAGAGATGCAGACTCAGAAAGCGCATCACAGCCAGACTATGTTGCTGGCTCAGCCCGAACCCTAGCTGGGAAAGAAGAGTTCCTGGTGCTGGTAGGCCTCTGCACGCATCTGGGATGTGCGCCAATGTATCGCCCTGATGTCGGTGCCCAGGATCTAGGTGGTGAAGCCTGGATGGGTGGGTTCTTCTGTCCCTGTCACGGTTCCAAGTTTGACCTGTCTGGTCGTGTTTACGCCGGTGTACCAGCGCCCAGCAACCTCGAAATCCCGCCCCATAAATATGAGTCGGCGGATGTGTTGGTTATTGGTATAGATTCGGAGGTTGCGTAATGAGCAATGAAACAGGTTTCGCTGCATGGTTCAACGAGCGTATGCCGACACTCCAGCGCGAGTGGAAGCGTCATATGTCCGAGTACTATGCGCCTAAAAACTTTAACTTCTGGTACTACTTTGGCGTACTGTCAATGGTGGTTCTGGTTATCCAGCTAATCACTGGCATTTGGCTGTTGATGAGCTATCAGGGCTCTGCAGAGCAGGCCTTCGCCTCTGTTGAGTACATAATGCGAGACGTAGATCTCGGCTGGATCATCCGCTACGCCCACTCTACGGGCGCCTCGATGTTCTTTATCGTGGTCTATATGCACATGTTTCGTGGCCTGATGTACGGGTCCTACAAAGCGCCACGCGAGCTAGTGTGGATCTTTGGTATGACTATCTATGTTGCTCTGATGGCAGAGGCCTTCCTGGGTTATGTTTTGCCCTGGGGTCAGATGTCGTACTGGGGTGCACAGGTAATCATCAGTCTCTTCGGTGCTATTCCAGTAGTCGGTGAAGACATAGTGCAGTGGATTCGTGGTGACTACCTGATCTCAGGGATTACCCTCAACCGCTTTATGTCTCTGCACGTAGTGGCAATGCCGATTATCCTGATCGCATTGGTCGTTATGCATATTATTGCGCTGCACGATGTGGGATCTAACAACCCAGACGGTGTTAGCATCAAAGAGCATAAAGACAAAGACGGAAATCCTATCGATGGATTGCCATTCTACCCATACTTTGTCATTCACGATCTAGTTCCGATAGTCGTATTTCTGTTCGTGTTCTGTGCCATCTTGTTCTTTATGCCAGAGATGGGTGGTTACTTCCTTGAGCATGCAAATTTTGAAATTGCGAATTCTCTGAAGACGCCTGAGCACATTGCGCCGGTCTGGTACTTTACGCCTTATTACTCGATGCTGCGTGCAGTGCCTGACAAACTGGGTGGTTTTATTACCATGGCGGCTGCTATTGCAATTTTGTTCGTGCTGCCTTGGTTGGATCGCAGTCCAGTGCGATCAATTCGCTATAAAGGCACCATGAGCCGCGTTGCACTGCTGATGCTGGCTGCTGTGTTTATTATCCTAGGTTACCTAGGTGTTAAAGCACCAACGCCGGAGCGCACATTGCTGGCTCAGATCTGTACAGTCCTGTACTTCGCGTACTTTGTTGGTATTTACTTCTGGACCAGAATTGAAACCACCAAACCTGAGCCGGACCGCATCACCATGGATGGCGGTATGGGCTTTTGGAGAACGCTAGGCGCGGTATTGGTTGTTGCTCTGCTGGTTGTGCTGCCGATCAAAGCGGTGGGTGCTGAAAGCGGAAAAGCCTGCGGTACTATCGACTGTGATACGTTTGAAGCTCAACTGACTAACGATGCGTCATTGCAAAATGGCGCAAAGATGGCTGTTAACTACTGCATGGGCTGTCACTCGTTTAAATACTCTCGTTGGGAGCGCGTTGCTAACGACCTTAATATTCCCAATCAAATGATGCTCGACAATATGGTTTTTAGCGGCCAGAAAATTGGTGAGTTGATGGAGATTTCCATGTCAGCCGATAAGGCCAAGGCGTGGTTCGGTGCTACACCACCAGATTTGACTCTGGTGGCTCGCTCGCGTTCACCTGAGTGGCTTTATACCTATTTGCGTAACTTCTATGCAGATCCCTCTCGCCCACTAGGTGTTAACAACAGGGTGTTTAAAGATGTAGGTATGCCTCACGCCATGTTAGATCTGCAAGGCTTGCCCGAATGTGCTCCGGGCCCAGTCCTAGCTGCAAATGGTGGTTTCAAGAAGGATCTGCTAAGTGGCGAATTACTACTTGATGACCCCTGCGGCAACATTGTTGTCAACAAGTCTGGCAGCATGACCGCTGAAGAATTTGATGTGGCAGTCTATGATTTAGTCAACTTTTTGACCTATGTCGCCGAGCCTATGGCAGAGCAGCGCAAGCATATTGGCCGGCTAGTTCTGTTATTTTTGCTAGTATTACTGGTACCTACAGTTCTGTTGAACAGAGAGTACTGGAAAGGCATCCACTAATTTAACCTACTGGATGCGTATAGGCAGGCCATCTACTAGCCTGTCACTGAGGGGCGGAATAATCTGCCCCCTTAACTATAAATAAAATGTGAGGTTGTTGTGCGACGATCATCGATGACGTTATTTTCTGATCCTACTTGCCAGTATAGCCACCGAGTACGCATCGTACTTGCCGAAAAAGGCGTAACTGTTGATATCGAGGATACTGAAGCCAACGCGGTCACTGAAGAAATCCTAGAAGCCAATCCCTATGGCACATTGCCGACACTGGTGGACCGTGATCTGGCTCTCTATGAGTCGAAAGTCGTTATGGAATACCTCGATGAGCGTTTTCCCCACCCACCACTGTTGCCCGTTTACCCAGTAGCCCGTGCTCAGAGCCGCCTGTGGATTTATCGCATCGAGCGTGATTGGTGCAGTTTAATCAACACTATTTTGGCCAGCCCAGATACCAAGAAAGCCGAAGCTGCGCGCAAAGAATTTCATGAGTCATTGGTAAGTATCGCCAGTATCTTTACTGAGAGGCCTTACTTTATGAGTGAAGAGTTCACTCTGGTAGATTGCTGTCTTGCTCCTATGCTGTGGCGCCTGCCGCAGTTGGGTATCAAGTTGCCCAATAACCGTCAGGTCAAACCATTACTGGATTATATGGATCGTCTGTTTGAGCGCCCATCTTTCCAGGAGAGTCTGACCGATCTTGAGCGCGAAATTCGCGCCTAGTTGACAGACATGAAGATGAGGTCCAATCGACCCTACCTGCTTAGAGCTTTCTTTGACTGGATAGTGGACAACGATTGTACGCCTTATATTGTGGTAGACGCCCATTATCCCGGGGTAGAAGTACCCCAGGATTTCGTTACCGACGGTCAAATCGTTCTCAATATCGCCCCTCGCGCCGTCAGCAATTTCGAAATGAACAACCAGCATGTTCAGCTTTCAACACGCTTTAGCGGTATGCCTATTGATATTTTTCTACCTGTGGGTGCTGTTATGGGTATCTACACCCAAGAGAACGGTCAGGGGATGGTATTTGAGCCAGAGACACCGGACGATCCCAAACCACCGACACCTCCTCAGGGCCCCAAGCCGGTAAAAAATATTGTCAATAAGCCTGCACCTGCAGCTGGCGATAAATCTAGCCCCAAAGCTAAGCCTTCACTGAGAGTGGTTAAGTAAGATTATTATCTGATTCGTCAAGGAGCCTCGAATGTCCCAAGCTATAGCTATTTTATCCGCAGCGCGCACCCCTATGGGTGGCATGATGGGCAGTCTATCTACTCTAGCTTCGCCAGCGTTGGGCGCGGTCGCTATCAGTGCAGCTATACAGCGAGCCGGGTTAGACGGGGATAGCATTGATGAAGTGATCATGGGCTGTGTGCTCTCTGCTGGTTTGGGGCAGGCACCAGCGCGTCAGGCAGCCTTAGCCGCTGGTATAAATAAAGCCACTGTATGTACCACTGTAAATAAGGTCTGTGGTTCTGCGATGATGTCAGTGATGATGGCGGGCAATGCATTGCGCGCCGGTCAAGCTAAAGTAGTGGTTGCTGGCGGTATGGAAAGCATGAGTCGCGCGCCCTATTTAATTCCCCAGGGTCGTCAGGGTTATCGCTTTGGCCCGGGAGAGTTATTGGATCATATGCAGCTAGACGGCTTGCAAGATGCTTACCAGCATGTAGCCATGGGTAATTTTGCAGAGAGCTGTGCCGCTAAATATAGCTTCAGTCGTGAAGAACAAGATAGCTATGCCATAGAATCACTGCGCCGCGCTAATGCTGCGATAGATCAGGGTCTGTTTAGTGCAGAAATTGCACCAGTCACTATCACTGGCCGTAAAGGTGATGTGACTGTGGATACTGACGAGCAGCCAGGAAACGCGCGACCGGAAAAAATTCCTCAGCTGCGCCCAGCATTTCAGAAAGATGGCACAGTAACCGCGGCCAATGCTAGTTCCATCTCTGATGGCGCAGCCGCAGTGACATTAATGATGGCTGATGAAGCCGAAGCTAGAGGCTTAAAACCTATCGCGCTAATAAGAGGCTATGATCAATCAGCTCAGGAGCCCGAGTGGTTTACTACCGCACCGGTAACAGCAATTAAAAGGACCCTTGAGCGAGTGGGTTGGGCTGTTGAAGATGTTGACCTCTGGGAGGTGAACGAAGCCTTTGCTGTAGTCGCTATGGCTGCGCTAAAAGAGATAGGTATGCCTCATGATAGGCTCAATGTTAATGGTGGCGCCTGCGCCCTCGGGCACCCCATTGGTGCCAGCGGATCAAGAATTGTAGTGACCCTTATTCATGCGCTACAGCAGCGTGGTGGTAAAAAAGGTATTGCAAGCCTCTGCATTGGTGGTGGCGAAGCTACAGCCATGGCGATTGAGTTGGTCTAGGTGCCGTTTAGCTAGCTCTCAGCGTCTTTTGACAACTAAGCTCTAATTAAAAAGCCCTGTGCAAAACACAGGGCTTTTTAATTTAATCCGACTCATTGTGAGCCAGTTTCAGGCGCTCTAGTCGGTGTACTCAAACACCTGCACTACCTTGCGAATTCCCGTGGTGCCACGGGCAATATCTGTGGCCTCTTGCGCGCTGGCTCGGTCGATAAGCCCCATAAGATAGACAACACTATCTTCGGTAACAATCTCAATTTTGGTACTTTTAATATCTTTTAAAAATACGAACTTGGTTCTCAACTTGGCTGTGATAACTGAGTCATTAGTCCGAGATACAACCGATGACTTACCGCGAACTTGAAGCTCGTTATAGACCTGGCGGGCGCCCTTAAACTCTCTGGCAACATCCCCGGCTAAAACTTTTAGTTCTTTGCTTGGCACTTCGCCAGTTAATAAGACCACACCATTTACAACATGCACATTAACATGAGACTTATCTAGCTCAGGGTCAGCCTTTTTGATATTGACACCAATATAGGTGTCCATTTTCATATCGTTTAAGCTGGTGCCTATGCTGGTGCTGGTAGCATCAGAACTAAGAGGCTCATCGGTAACAGAATCAACCACTGAGGTACAACCACCCAAGACCATGGCACTGATTAAAAGCACTGCTAACTGTCGCATTTATTCTCCTCCAAAAATTTGATAATCCACCAGCGCACAGAGGCACTGAATAATTTGAAACTGAGCCGCGGTAGCTAACTGACCGGGAAACTGCGCGGCGGGTATGGAGACATCATTGTAACCCAAGGTAGCCGAGAGTAAATCGTCATTAGCTGCTGAGAGTAATATAACAGTCATGCCCTTTTCTATAGCGGCTTCAACAGTACTAATTAGTGACAGGCTATTGTCTCCTGAGCTTACCACCAGCAGTATATCGGCACTTTGGCCATGCACCTGAAGGCAGTCGGCATAGCGCTCAGCTCCAAAGCTATTATCAGCCAGTCGGTTAATATTAAGGGCCGGAAATCCTGGGCGTTCGATTTCAAAGCCCAGCGCCAGATAGTCGGTAAATAGCTCTGCCAGCAAGACAGCAGCTCGGTCACCACAGCTAAAAATTGTATTACCGGCGAGCAGGGCTGATGTAATTTTTTCTGTGGCCTTTATCATGGGCTCAGAGAAAGCATCTCCCACCACCATAGTGGCTTCAATCAACTTCTGAAAATGCTTAAAAATATGCTGGTCCATAGTACCTTTGCCGTAACGGTTCTTTTAACGCTCGCTGTTAGCCGTCAGAGTAAAATATTTACCAGCCAGTTAATAGTCAAAGCACTGGAATTTTTCACTGCTGGACTTAACAATACCGCATCAAATCGAGCATTGAGATCAGGCTGCTTGCAGCGCTGAAGATAGGCATCTGCGGCAGCCTTCAGCCGCACGCATTTGCGGGCTGTAATGGACTCCGCAGGGCTACCAAAGCTGTTCGAGCGTCGAAAGCGCACCTCAACAAAAACTATAACGCCCCTGTCTTGCATTATTAGGTCGATCTCGCCGCGTCTGGTGCTAAAGTTTCTCGTCAACAACGTCAAGCCTTGGCTAACCAGATATCGACAGGCCAGGTCTTCTGCCTCTGCACCGCTTGGCATAACGCCCCTCAGCCTAACTTTGCTTGATTTAGCTCCTTCCCTGAGCCGCTGCATATCGCCTCCTCGGCAATCTAGAGTCTCTAGTCTAAGGTTGTATCTCTATCACTTTGCCCTTATCAAATTTAGCCCATTTCTGCTGGCGCACCACGACGCCTTCGGACAGAGTGAGTAAACCGGTAGCACCGAATAGTGGCACCGCAGTTTGATACTGCATGGCATCGAGATTTCTATAGATCAAAAAAGCATCGTGGCCCACTGCATAGAGGTGGCGGTAGGCTGTATGCAGGCGCTCATCAGGCTGTAATTCTTGAGTCAGCTGGCCAGGTAGCGTCCAGGGCATGGTACTAAATTCCACATCGGACAGATCTCTGTCAAGGCCCACCTGCTCTGTACCGTTGTAGAGATGCGATGTTGCCACCACCGGCAAATCTGAGGCGTAGAGAAAATCCAAAGCCGGCTTAATCTGTCGCGCTTTAACCGGGTAGCCCAGTACCACCACAAGATCCAGATCCTGACGTCGTCGAGCCTCATGTTGAATGCGGCTGTTAATAAAGCGTCTAAGCTTCACGCCGCGCTGTTCGCTCAAATCGATCTGCAGTGGCGCTTTTAAAAGCTCGGTAAAATCATTGACAGAAGTAGGGTAGCTCACCTGGCTGACAACCTTACCGCCTTTATCACTCCAATAACGGTTAAAAAAATCTCCGGCATCTATGCCCCAGCTGTTGTCCGGAGCGATGACCAGCACATTGCGCTGGCCGTGACGCCAGGCACGATCGGCGATCTGCTTCATCTCATCGCGCGCTGATAGGCCAAACTGAAACAGATTATCGGGCTGCGATTTGCTATTGGCATCTACTCTGTTCAGGGTAAGGGTTGGCACAGGCAGACTCTGCAATGGCATTAGCTCCTCGACTTCAGATTGTCGCAGAGGGCCAATAATCATTTTAGCGCCATCGGCTATAGCATTATTGTACGCGGCCTGCATTGATTGGGCGCTGGTATCATAGATGCGTATCTGCGGTATTTCCGAGGTTTGGTTATTAGCCAAAAATTGATAATAGGCGCCCATAAATCCGTTGAGTAAGGTGTAGCTAGGCACCTCGTATTGCTCTTGCAATGGCAGTAGAAGCGCTACCTGAGCTGGAGGAGCATCTTTGCGCAAACCAATTTTAAGTGCGGAGGGCTCGATTTTCGCTGCGGGATGGTTTTTCCAACGCTGCTGCCAGTTGTTCAATGCCTGAGTTTGATCCTGACGATTGTTTTGGTAATCACGATCCAGCGCCGCCAACTGTAGCCAGCCGGACAGCAGCCAGTTAGGGTGGTTTTGGCCCTGCTCTAAATAGCTGTATGGCATCTGACTAAGCTGTTGCCAGATTGTATTGTGCACGACCCGAATATCCTGCTGTTTTCTTAATTGTTTTACCAGTTCAATGGCGTCGAGCAGGCCCTGCTCGTGGTTACCCAGAGCAAAGTTAGCCTCAGAAGTAAGACTTAAAATACGTCGCGACAATCTCGGGTTAAAACCAGCACTAATTAGCTGCAAGCGATCCTGTTGCAGTCGTGAAATTGCTTTGGTGGGCTCAGCAAGCCGCAGGTCCAGCTCGGCAGAAAATAGCGAAAATTCAATATATTGCTGATCCTTAAGTTGATCAGAGACAATCATCGCCAGCACTTCGGCACTTTTGCGCAGGTCACCGGCGCTGGCAAATAGCAGGGCTGCATCGAGCATAGTGGTATCTGGATTTTCTGCCAAGGCCGCAGACTCAAGAAGACTCTGAGCTTCTTGAAGCACAGAGACATCCGCCACCAGAGTTTCGTTAATTACAGGAGCGCGCACCGTATCCAGCGTTGTAGTTGGCGTACAGCCACCAATAAAGGCTACTATGCCCACTGCAAAGACAATTAATGGCAGATGTTTACTTTTCATGAATTCAAATCAATCCGGTACGTTGTATATAGTCGCGACACCCATAGGCAACCTAGGTGATATGGTACCCCGCGCAGTGGAGACTCTCCAGTCTGTGAGTGTAATCGCCTGCGAGGATACCCGCCACAGTAAAAAACTGCTCGACCACTTTAGTATAGATAAACCCTGCGTGGCCTATCATGATCACGCGGATAAAAAATCCAGCTATCAACTGTTAAAACGCCTGGCGGCAGGTGAGGATATAGCGCTGATCTCCGATGCGGGTACGCCGCTAATTTCGGACCCAGGTTACAGACTGGTGGCTGAGGCGCGTCAGCAGGACATCGCTGTGATACCTATTCCCGGTGCCTGCGCTGCTGTTGCAGCGTTAAGCGTTGCAGGGCTACCAACCGATAAATTCAATTTTATAGGCTTTTTGCCTGCCAAGAGCAGTCAGCGAAAAACAGCTCTCACAGGGTTAAAATCAGTCGGTGAGACAATGGTTTGTTATGAAGCCCCCCACCGCATACTGGATACAGTGGTAGATATGGCAGAGATATTTGGTGGCGACCGGCAGGCATTTATGGCCCGCGAGGTCAGCAAAACCTTTGAAACCTATTTGCAGGGTAGTTTAGATCAGTTGCAAACAATTATTAGCAGCGACAGCAATCAGCAGCGCGGCGAGATCGTCTTGGTGATAAGCGGCGCTACAAAAGCTGCCGACAGCGTGGCAGTGGATGCTGAAAAAGTTCTTGGCCTATTACTAAAGGAATTGCCTATTACTAAAGCGGCGTCCCTTACCGCTAAAATTACCGGCGGCGACAAGAAGCAGCTCTATCAGCTGGCCCTGCAACTTCAGGGTAAATAATCCCCCGGACGGCTGTAGTGGCCTGAGATACCGAGAGCTGCTGACACTGACGAGACCATTAACTTAACCAAACTGGCCTCTTAATCGCTAAAAATAGTAGCTATAGCCCATAGGCACTTGTAATGCCGGTCGATAAGTAAAAGAATAGCTAGACCATAGGGTATTAGGGCCTACCCCAAGAGCCCTAATCAATAATAAGAAAGAGGAACCATCTTGGAAGCATTCATCGGCCAGCTCAATGGCATCATCTGGAGTTCTGCACTTATTTATCTCTGTCTAGGGTCTGGGCTTTATTTTTCTCTGCGTACTAGATTTCTGCAGGTACGGCATTTTCGCCATATGATCAAACTGATGCGCGAAGGACGCAGCTCTGATTCTGGGGTTTCCTCGTTTCAGGCGTTGGCCATGTCGCTATCTGGTCGAGTGGGTACTGGTAATATTGCTGGTGTTGCTACAGCAATTGCCATGGGTGGCCCGGGTGCTGTGTTTTGGATGTGGATGGTGGCCTTCTTGGGTGCCTCTACAGCCTATGTTGAAGCCACCTTGGCGCAAATCTATAAAGAGCAGGACGATAACGGTGAATACCGCGGTGGACCTGCTTATTACATTGAAAAGGCGATGGGTCAAAACTGGTATGCCTGGCTGTTTGCTGCTGCGACTATTATTGCAGTGGGCTTCTGCCTCCCCGGTATTCAGGCCAATAGCATAGTAGCGGCTATGGAAAATGCCTGGGCTGTACCGCCGCTGGCCACAGCATTGTTTATTGCCTTTGGTGTAGCGCTGATTATTTTTGGTGGCGTCAAGCGAATTGCGCACTTCGCTCAGGTAGCTGTACCTGCTATGGCAGTAGGCTACATTCTGATCGCCTTTACCGTGATGATCCTTAATATTGAGCAGTTCCCCGCCGTTATCAAACTGATTATCAATAGTGCTTTTGGTCTGGATGCAGGGTTTGGTGCCATTATTGGCATGGCAGTTCAATGGGGTGTTAAGCGCGGTATTTATTCGAATGAGGCAGGGCAGGGCACTGCGCCCCATGCTGCGGCTGCCGCTGAGGTGTCTCACCCAGCTAAACAGGGACTGGTGCAGGCATTCTCGGTATATATAGATACCTTGCTTATCTGCACTGCGACTGCTTTTATGATTCTAATGACCGGTCTATACAATGTCACCGGCCCTGAGGGTACGGTACTCTACGAGGGGATGTCAGGTTACGAAGCCGGCCCAGCCTATGTCCAGGGCGCCTTTGATACTGTGCTGCCCGGTTTTGGCAGCGGTATTCTTGCTATTTCGCTGTTGTTCTTTGCCTTTACCACAATTATCGCTTACTACTATGTGGCTGAAACCAATGTCATGTATATCAACCGTAAAGTGCACCGTGGCTGGTTGGTACTGGTGTTGAAAATACTACTGCTGACTTCGGTGATGTATGGCAGCTTAAAGAGCGCCGACGTGGCCTGGGCACTGGGTGATGTGGGTGTAGGCCTGATGGCTTGGCTAAACATCGTAGCTATTCTAATCCTGCAAAAGCCCGCGATTTTAGCCCTAAAAGACTACGAAGCTCAGCTTGCACAGGGTGTAGATCCGGAATTCGATCCAGAGAAAGTTGGTATCGAAAAAGCCGACTTCTGGGTTCAGAAAAAGTAGGGTTCAGAGTTTATGACTAGGCGGCGGGCCAGCCGCCTAATTCTTTCCAACGGTTAGTGATTTTACAAAATAACTCCGCTGTTTTAATGGTGTCGTAGAGCGCGCTGTGAGCGCTTCGGTTATTGAACTCTATATCTGCTGCAGCACAGGCTTTTGCCAGCACAGTTTGCCCGTATGCCAGACCAGCCAGGGTCGAGGTGTCAAAGCAAGAAAAGGGGTGAAAGGGGCTGCGCTTAATCTGATTGCGATCTATAGCCGCGTTGACAAACCCCAGATCAAAATGGGCGTTGTGGGCAACCATAACGGCTCTAGTGCAGCCTGTGTCGCTAATCTCTTTGCGGATAGGGCGAAAAATATCACGCAGAGCTTCGCCTTCTTCTTCCGGGTCACGCGCCGGGTCATAAATATCTATGCCGGTGAATTCCAGTGCCGCCTGCTCGACCACCGCGCCTGGAAATGGGTCAATATTTTTGCTGTAAGTTTCTTTAATTTGTAGATTGCCCTGAGCATCCATTTCTAACACAACTGCGGCAATTTCCAACAGCGCATTGCTGTGCGAGTCAAAGCCGCCAGTTTCGACATCGACAACCACAGGTAAAAATCCCCGGAAGCGCTTGGCCATCAGCGAGGGTTGCAACAACTCTTCGGGCATATCCATCAGAGATTAAGTTTCCAATTAAGCGTGGTGCCAGCTCCCAGAGGGATCAACTGAGATCCGTCAAAGGCAACTGACTCGGGTAGCTGCCATGCCTGGCGCTGCAGTGTAACGGTACTTTTATTGCGGGGCAGGCCATAAAAATCTGGGCCGTTGGTACTGGCAAAAGCCTCTAGCCTGTCAAGTGCCCCAGCTTGATCAAAAACCTCTGCATAAAACTCAATGGCTGCATGATGGCTAAAGCAACCGGCGCAGCCACAGGCGCTCTCTTTACGACCCTGAATATGGGGGGCAGAATCTGTACCTAGGAAAAATTTCTTGTTGCCACTGGTTGCCGCCTCAATCAACGCCTGCTGGTGCAGATTGCGTTTTAAGATAGGTAGACAGAACAGATGGGGGCGGATGCCGCCAACCAGCATATGATTGCGGTTAAAAAGCAGATGCTGGGGTGTAATAGTGGCGGCTATATTGTCACCTGCTTGGGTGACAAACTCCACTGCCTGTGCGGTGGTGATATGCTCAAGAATAATTTTTAGGTTTGGATATTCGGCAGCCAGACCGCGCAAATGGCGCTCAATAAACTCCGCTTCGCGGTCAAAAATATCAATCTCATTGGCGGTGACTTCACCGTGCAGCTGCAACACCATGCCCACCTCCTGCATAGTCTCTAGCACTGCACTAATATTTGCTAGATTGGTCACCCCCGAATCAGAATTGGTGGTAGCGCCCGCAGGATAGTATTTACAACCCTGAATAAAACCGCAGTCTTTGGCCGCACGAATCTCTGCTGGATCTGTATTGTCAGTGAGATAGAGAACCATAAGAGGCTCCCAATTTGAGCTCTCAGGACGCTGAGCCAAGATACGCTCTCGATAGGCCGCAGCTTCTGCCACTGTAGTTGCTGGCGGTGTTAGGTTGGGCATAATAATACCTCGCCCAAAGCCTCGGGCCGCAGCTGGTACTGTGGTCTCAAGAGCCCTGCCATCCCGTAGATGAAGGTGCCAGTCGTCAGGCTGGATGATGCTGATTTGATCCATGAAAAATAGCGTCCGCAATTAGAATGTGAATGCTACCGGAAACAGTGGCTTCATACGAGTATTTGTGAAAAAGTAAGCCTATGAAAATAACTATTCTTACCAATCGCGACCTCGCCAGTCATATTGCCCTAAGCCGTTTGATAAAAATGCTCAGCCAGCATAGCCTGAGTATCTTTATCTCTGAAAAAGTTGGTACAGCAGCAAGTCTGCCGCAGTCTCTGCAACAGTTGGCTGTATTTGAAAAGCAGGTAATTGCCGAGAGCCCCCTGAGTTTTGAAGATCTAGCGGCAAAGGCTGGCTGCAATTTGCAGGGCTTTGCAGATCTTAATAATCAGGTGAATAGTCCAGCCGGGTTGCAGCGGGTTATGGCAACAGAACCGGACCTTATTCTGTCGATCCGCTTTGGGCTTATTATCCGCGACCCACTTATTGCCATACCCCGTTATGGCGTAATTAATTTGCACTCGGGACTGCTTCCAGAATATCGCGGCGTGATGGCAACGTTTAGAGCTATGATCAATGGTGATACCGAGATAGGCTCGACTCTGCATTTTATTCAAGATACAGGTATAGATACTGGTGATATTCTCTCCATTGCAAAAATTCCGCTCCAGAAAACCAGTTCCTATCTGCTCAATGTTTTAAATCTATATAGCGCAGGCTGCCAGCAGCTAGTCAGTGCCGTGGAGTCCTTGGAGAGAAACATAAGCTTGCATGGCCAGCCTCAGCAGGGGCGACCCGGTTATTATAGTTTTCCTACAGATCAAGATTTAAGTGAGTTTGCAGCTCAGGGTCATCAGCTTTTTGACCCTGCAGAATTAGAGGCAATTAGGGCCCTGCAGGGTTAAACGGCACACAAAGCTACTAATTTAGGGTAGAATTCGCTCCCGTTTTCCCCAGCAAAGGAATAAGCAACGTGTCATCAGTCAAAAAAGTTGTTCTCGCCTATTCAGGCGGTCTGGATACCTCAGTGATTGTTAAATGGCTGCAGGAAGAATATCAATGCGAAGTGGTTACCTTTACTGCTGATATAGGTCAGGGTGAAGAGGTTGAACCCGCTCGCGCCAAAGCTGAAGCTCTGGGTGTAAAAGAGATCTATATTGATGATCTACGGGAAGAATACGCGCGGGATTTTGTTTTCCCTATGTTCCGGGCTAACACTATCTACGAAGGCGAATATTTACTCGGCACCTCTATTGCTCGCCCATTGATTGCCAAGCGTCTTATCGAGATCGCCAACCAAACCGGCGCTGATGCCATCTCTCACGGAGCCACAGGTAAGGGCAACGACCAGGTGCGCTTTGAGCTGGGTGCCTATGCACTAAAACCGGGTATCAAGGTGATTGCCCCCTGGCGCGAATGGGATCTTAACTCACGCGATAAACTCATGGACTACTGTGCCGAGCACAAAATTCCTGTGGAGATGAAGCGCGGTAAAAAATCACCATTCTCCATGGACGCCAACTTGCTGCATATCTCCTATGAGGGTGGCAATCTCGAAGACCCCTGGTCAGAAGCAGAAGACGAGATGTGGCGCTGGACTCTATCGCCAGAGGAAGCACCGGATCAACCAACCTATCTCAATATCAGCTATGAAAAGGGCGATATTGTTGCTATCGATGGTCAGGCCATGAGCCCGGCAACCGTTATCGAACACCTTAACAAAGTGGCCGGCGCAAATGGCGTAGGCCGACTAGATATAGTTGAAAATCGCTATGTGGGCATGAAGTCTCGCGGCTGTTACGAGACGCCAGCCGGTACAGTTATGATGAAAGCGCACCGCGCTATAGAGTCACTGACACTGGATCGCGAAGTGGCTCATATGAAAGACGAACTAATGCCTCGCTACGCCAAACTCATTTACAACGGTTACTGGTGGGCACCCGAGCGCCTGATGTTGCAGGCTGCTATTGATCAGAGTCAGGAAGTAGTCAATGGTGAAGTGCGCGTTAAGCTCTACAAAGGCAATGTCTCTGTAGTGGGTCGTAAATCGGATACCGACAGCCTGTTTGATGCCAATATCGCCACCTTCGATGATGACGGTGGCGCCTATAATCAAGCCGATGCTGAGGGCTTTATTAAGCTGAATGCCCTGCGTCTGAGAATTGCAGCCAACCGCGGCCGTGACCTTGCCTAGGCTTAACCCGCAAAAATAGGCTTAACTCTCAAAAAAAGCCGCTCCTGAAAGAGCGGCTTTTTTGTACCAGCTAAATTTAACTGCGCATATGCACATCGATCTGCGGGAAGGGAATCTCTACACCATGGGTCGCAAGGCTATTGTAAATCGCGGTTAAGTAGGTGGACTTAACCATACCTGGTCGCTTAACTAGCTCACCCTCTGTCCAAACAGATAAAAAGCACTCAATACCAGAGTTGGCGAGCTCGCGCACCAGTACGTCAGGCAACAGTTTATCTCTTTGTATGGTCATAGGCACCTGATTCGCCGCTTCCAAACCGGCCTTTTTAACCAGCGCCAAATCACTTCCATAGGCGACGCTAAAGTGAATGCTAAAGCGGCGCACATCATCATTTAGTGTCCAGTTGTTGACCTGATTGCTGATAAAGTCTGAATTGGGTACCAGAATATCTGCATTGTCGAGTGTGCGAATCAGGGTGCTGCGGATATTAACTTCCCGCACCTCACCCAATAAACCATTGGGTAACTCGATAAAGTCGCCAACCCGCAGAGACTTCTCAAACAGAATAATAATACCGCTGACAAAGTTGTTAACTATGGATTGCAGACCAAAACCGATTCCTACTCCCAGAGCGCCGACAATAATCGCCAATTTGTCAAAACTAAAGCCCAGCACAGAAAGAGCCATAAAAATGCCCACTGCATAGACCAGATATTTAAGGATGCGATTAATCACATAGATATTTTGATCATGAGCTCTACTGCGCTTACCGGCCAGAGTAGCAGCGCGAGTGAGCACCTTTGATAAAAATATAGTCAGAATAATAATACCCACAGCTGACCCAATATCTAAAAGTCGCAGCGTGAATTCACCTACTTGGATGACTGGTAAGGCGAGCCAGTATTCGATTTTTTCTATCACAGCCATTTGTTCCTTTTAAATAGAGCCACCAGACCAACGGCAATGGTGGCCATAAGTCCGACCAAAATAAAGTACCCATTGGGTTGATGCAACTCGGGCATATTGTCGAAATTCATGCCGTAGAGCCCAGCCAAAAATCCTAGGGGTACAAAAATAGTGGTAACCACCGTGAGAATACGCATGGTGTCATTGAGTTTGTGTGATGTCAGAGAGATATGCCCATCAATAAGATCTCCCGCCAAGTCATAATAAAGCGATGACAAACTGTGCAGGCGCTCAAATTTCTCATAGACGTCGGTCACCGCGTGGCGGGATTCCGCAAAGATTAAATTGTCGGCATCAAAATGTTGTAACAACTCCTCATAGGCAGAGTCATGATAACTGTGCATCCGCTTGAGTTTGCGCAGAGACGTTTTGCAGGCAATCAGCTGCCGCAGTAATTCATCCCCTGGGGCATCCATTAAAGAGTCTTCAAATTCAGACAGTGTGGGCTCGAACTCCAACAGCATATCTATGTACGCCAGCCCCATGCTGTTAGTGATGGCTGCAAACAATACCCATGACCCCTTGGCCATCGCACCTTCCACATCGCCAAAATTCCACCAGTTATCTATGACTTCACAGGTCTGATCATGGCGAGTGATTAAAAAATTATCGCCAATAAAAAAAGCGACCTGCTGAGTCTGAAACGACAGTCCCTCTGACACATCGGCCAGAGTGCGCAGTAACACAAATGACTGATCCTTAAAGTGCTCGGTTTTGGGTGGATGTCGTTCTCGACGGGCATCCTGGATACACAGCGAATGGCAACCAAACTGCTCAAAAATTGGATCTTCAGCACCAGGTGTTTCGTTGTGAATATCAATCCATAGAACTGCGCCGCTGGGTATGGGTAAGCTAATAAGCTCAGTGCCACCCACGGACAGATCGCTACCATCAAAGAGACAAACTCTAATCATGTATATTCCTTTTTAGATCTAAAGGCTTTAATAATAGCTGGCAAGTATATGGCAAATTACGCCAATGCAAACCATTTGTTTTAGTCGCCAGTCTCGTCGCAATTGGGCTAAACTGGCAGCATGAAAGTAACCTTTAAAGATATTCAGCAAGCCCACCAGCGCATAGCGCCCCACATCCATCGCACGCCTATTTTGCAGAGCCAGTTGCTTAACAGAATGATGGATTGTGAATTATTTTTTAAAGCTGAAAATTTACAGAAGATCGGCGCATTCAAAGCCCGGGGTGCCTGTAATGCAGTGTTCTCGATGGATAAATCCAGCCTGCAAAAAGGCGTAGTTACACATTCGTCGGGCAACCATGGCGCCGCACTGGCCTGGGCCGCAAGTCTCAGAGGTGCTCCCTGCACCGTGGTGATGCCAAACAATGCTCCTCAGGTCAAAAGAGATGCAGTGGCAGGCTATGGCGCCAGTATAGAACTCTGTGAGCCAAACATGCCTGCTCGCGAGGAGGCAGTTACCCGACTTATCCAACAACAGGGGTACAGCTTGGTTCACCCCTATGATGCAGATTTAATTATTGCTGGGCAGGGTACTGCCGCTATTGAATTGTTAGAGCAAGTCGAATCCGAAGTAGACGTTGTCATGGCCCCAGTGGGTGGTGGCGGTCTGATTAGCGGAACTGGTATTGCGGTCAAAGCGATGAGTAAGGCCCTAGTCTTTGGCGCAGAACCAGAGCAGGCCAAAGATGCCTGGCTAGGTATGCAGCGTGGTGAGCGACTCGCTGAGTACAGCCCCAACACTATCGCTGACGGTTTGCGCGCCACCGTAGGCGCGCGCAACTTTGCCGTGATGCGCGAAACTGTGGATGACATTTTGCTCTGTTCAGAGGAGCGCATAGTAGAGGCCATGCGTCTTATCTGGACCAGACTAAAAGTGATTGTCGAACCTTCCTGCGCCGTGCCTCTGGCCGCGATAATGGACCAGCCAGAGCAATTTAAGGGCAAACGGGTAGCGATTATTTTGACTGGCGGCAATGTGGATTTGGATAGGCTACCCTGGATTGGTTAAAGCAAATCTTATTGGCACCCTAATTATTTGTTCACCAGAAGCCAAAAGCATTTGGATAAAACAACAGGTTGCAAAGGTCGTACTCAACTAATAAGGCGGCAGATTTTACTACTGCCGTCTTTTTTACCAATAATATTTTCTTTTGCAATGCTAATATAGCGGTCGCCAACAACAAGAAATAAGCACCATGACCAACCCCGTCTACCCGCGCTTTCACCTAGCATTCCCAGTGACCGATCTAGAGGCCGCCCGCGATTTTTACAGTGGCATTTTAGGTTGCCCAACGGGTCGCGAATCTGATCGCTGGATTGATTTTGACTTCTTTGGCCATCAGTTGGTGGCACATCTGGTAGCCCCTGAAGAACATCCATCCGCCGCCACTAATGCGGTTGATGGTCAGGCTGTGCCTGCCTCACATTTTGGTGTAATTATGCAGTGGGAGCAGTACGAGCAGGCAGTAGAGATGATGAAGGCCAATAATATTGAGTTTGTTATTGAGCCCTATGTCCGCTTTGAGGGTAGGGCGGGAGAGCAGGCAACTTTATTTGTCAAAGACCCCAGCAATAACCATTTGGAATTTAAGGCATTTCGCAACATCGAGATGCTGTTTGCCAAGGATTTGGGCAGTTATTAGTCGAGTTTTGAACCCATTATTTTGCGTACTATTGCGCGCTTAACCATCCCCAGCTTGTCTTTTCCTGGAAGCCGCGCCTGCTGAATGCTGCCTAGATGCTCTGTATAAAAGCTTTTGCGACTGTAGTCGACGCTCACTTCAATTATCACGGACTGTCCCTGAGCAGCGGTTTCGAGAGCACGGCGCAGTACAGTCTCTATACCCTGATTATTAACAACTGGAAAATAGCCACATTCAAGGGCCTCAGCAAAGGCGCCCCAGTTGATATAGCCAGTATTGTTTGGGCTGCCCTGTCGGCTGTTGTTAAACAGGCAGTAGATGGTACCCAGTTTTTCGCGGGCAGCGGTGAGCGCTTCCATACCATGAATAATCATGGCGCCGTCACCAACTATGCCTAGCACCTGTTTGTCTGGATTAGCCAGTTTAATGGCATTAACCGCGGGTACACAGTAACCCATAGCATTAAAGCTGGTAGGGCCAATAAAGCCCCTGGGGTTATTGATTGGCAGAAGTTCTGCGGTCAGAGCCTGATGGATACCGTGGCCGGTTACGACCATCGCTTGGCTATCTAGATATTTAGCTAAGGCATTAAAAAAAACCGCCGGATTAACGCGGGCTTTACTGTTGTGCTGTAGCCAGCTATCGCGTAGCTCTGCCTTGGATTTAGCAATGACTTTAGCAACGGATTCAAACCTGGCGTTTAGAGAACTTTTGGCATCGTTAGGCAATTCATGCAGCCTGTAAAGTAGCTCTGGCAGGGCCTGTGGTTCCAGATAGTGGGTCTGCTCAGGCAGCGATATGGGGTCTAGGGCGTGATCGCTTTGGCCTATTACCAGCAGACAGTCGCAGTCTTTCAGGCAGCGTTTTGCACTGGGGTTAGCCAGCAGTCCGGCGTGCAGTGGATGATCGCCAGGGAAGGCACTATTGCCTTGCAAGGAGGTACATATAGGCGCTGATAGCAGTTCGGCTAGTTTGATCAGGTCGCTCTGCTCGGAGGCAGCCGGCGAACAGTACTGGGCTTTGTGAGGATACTAATGTCTGGGCAATGCTATCTATCTGATGCTGATTCAATTCGGCTTGATTGGCTGCAGCCAGATGCTGGGGCAGAGGTTCTATAAACTCTTGCTCGTGAACCTGCAGTGCTACCGATATCTCTAGATACACAGGCCCCGGTTTTTTTGCAGTGGCTAGCTGGTATGCCTCAAAAATACCGCTGACAATATCTGTAAGCTCTGTGGCTTTTAGGCAGGCTTTGGTCACTGGCCTCAGCAGGGCTAGGGAGCTAATC
This sequence comes from Porticoccaceae bacterium, assembly GCA_018663035.1. Taxonomy (GTDB): domain Bacteria; phylum Pseudomonadota; class Gammaproteobacteria; order Pseudomonadales; family Porticoccaceae; genus HTCC2207. The sequence continues at coordinate 15,899 of JABJEX010000051.1, read as the reverse complement.
TGTGGCTGCTCAGCTTCAAGGGCACCGGCAATGATTAGCATGGGCACTCCAGAAACAAAGGTCTCTGCTAACCCCTGGCTAATAATCGCATCACTACTGATGAGCATGGCGCCAATGGCTTTGGTCTGGCCTGTAGCCTCGGCAGTGCAACTTATGGCGTCGGCCATGAAGACGGCACTGAGCTCTTAATTAACCAGATGAGTGGTGATTTTTTCGGAGCGACTGAGTTCTGAATAGATCTCACGGTTTGCGTCACCCAAAACACCAAAGACATGATTGATGTTGAGCTGTTCCAGTGCATAACGCACCAGTTGGGCGCCAGTTTTTTGCATGATGTGCAACGTCCTTTTTTACCGCTGTCCTTTTGACACTGCTATAGCAGATTAATTTCTAACTTATGTGGCCGGTAGTGCGTATGCGTTTGGCACCTTTTACAGGAGCTTCTCTCTGAGCATCGGCACGACGTTTGTTGGCGTCGTCGATGGCGTTTTTGATAGCGATTAAAAACCCTGTAACCAAAAAAGCGCCCGGCGGCAAAATAATTACCAGGAAACTGTAGTTGTCGCCAAAGGGACGTATTACCCAATCGGCGGCACCGGCCCCAAACAGTAACTGCATATCTGCCAATATGGTGCCCTGACCTAGGAGCTCTCGTATGCCACCTAGTGCAACCAAAACCGCCAAAAATCCTAGGCCCATCATAAGGCCGTCAAAAGCTGCCATGCCGACGCTCTGCTTGCTGGCAAAGGCTTCAGCCCGGCCGAGGATGGCACAGTTGGTAACTATGAGTGGGATAAAAATCCCCAGAATTTGATAGAGTTCGTAGGTGTAGGCTTTCATCAGCAGTTCAGCACAGGTCACAAAGGCGGCGATAATAATAACGAAGGCGGGCAGGCGCACTGCATCGCTGACATGGTTGCGAATAAGCGAGACGATGGTGTTTGAGCCAATCAGTACAGCGAGCGTTGCTATGCCAAGCCCCAGTGCGTTTACCAGGGTGCCAGTGACGGCCAGAAGGGGGCACAGGCCGAGTAGCTGAACCAGCGCGGGGTTATTAGTCCAAAGCCCATTTTTGGCGACTTCTGCCGCTGTTATATCACTCATGATTTTGCTCGTTGTGAGATTTCTGCTGTGCGGCCTCAGCCAGCAGCCGGTCACTATCTCGATTGAAATACTCCAGTACATCTGCAATCTGATGAATCACTGCTCTGGGAGTAATTGTAGCACCGGTAAACTGGTCGAAGGCGCCGCCATTTTTCTTCACATCCCAGCCTGAGGGCTGAGGATTGTTGAGTGACATGCCATTAAACCCGAGTATCCAATTACTTTTCTTCAAATCTATTTTATCGCCCAGCCCTGGCGTTTCTTTATGGTCAACCACACGGACACCGGCGACGGTGCCGTCAAAGTTAACTCCAATAATCATTGCAATATTGCCGCTGTAACCGTCTGGGGTGACCGAGGGAATAATAGCGGCGACCGGTCGGCCGCCATCTCGAGCAATATGAATTTCACCACCTTTTTTAAGTCCCAGCGCTGCCCAGTATTTCTCAGGGATGCTCTGCACGTCCATCAGCAGGTCGTTGTCATGGCGCTCTAGGGGAATAATTTCGAGCAGTGCCCGCTGCGCAGCAGCACGCTCGGAAGCAGCAATACGGTCTTTGGTAAGTGAATCTGTGGCGGCTAGAATAATTGCTGTGATAAGCGCAAAACTGGCGAGCAAGATACTGTTAAAGCGGATCGACTGTAAGGTCATTAGCCTTCCTCTTTTTCTGTGGCGCGGCGTCTATCTGTGTGGCCGTAGGTTCGTGGCAGGCTGTAGTTGTCGATAAAGGGCGCAGCGAAATTCGCCAATAGCACTGCAAAGGCTACGGCATCTGGATAGGTGCCCCAGGCGCGAATCACGTAGACCAAAAGGCCGATCAAGGCACCATAAATCAGCCGCCCCCTATTGCTGACAGCGCTGGAAACAGGGTCGGTCATAATAAAAAACGCCCCCATCATGCTAGCGCCACTAAACAGATGCATCAGCGGCGAGCCTGGACTGTTAGAGCTACCACCGTCCCAAAACAGTGCTGACATCAGGGCAATAGTTGCCAGCATCGCAATGGGCCCATGCCAGGTAAAGGTCTTACTGCCAAGCAGGATCAGACCGCCGAGTAGAAAACCAATATTGACCCATTCCCAGCCCACGCCTGCAATTCCGGCTTGGCTAAATAAGGGGTCCTGAGCATAAATCTGATCAACTAAAAGCCCATCGGCGTACTTGAAACTATCCAGTGGGGTGGCGCCAGTGACGCCATCCGCGGGGCTAACGCCGGCAAAGACAATCTGTAGCGACTCTAGTAAGCCTGGGTGAGAGACAGCCTCGGGCAATAGAGCTAGCGGGGTAACCCAGGTCGTCATCTGGATTGGGAAAGAAATCAGCAGAACTACGTAACCCACCATCGCTGGGTTAAAGGGGTTGTAGCCCAGACCACCGTATAGTTGCTTGGCAACCACAATGGAAAACAGGCTGCCGATCACCACTACCCACCAGGCTACTAGAGGCGGTAGTGCCAGGCCGAGTAGCACTGCGGTGACAACTGCACTGTAATCCTGGAGGTAAAAATCAACAGGTCGATTTCGCAGTTTGATAATCACGGCCTCTGCGATCACTGAGGTGATTGTGGCCAGTATCACATTGATAAGACTGCCCCAGCCAAAGTGGACGGTCAGAGCAATCAGGCCAGGAATTGTCGCCCAGATTACCAGTTGCATTACCTTGGATGTGCTCTGCGCGGCATGGGCATGGGGTGAGGTAATCTGTTTAAAGGCCATTAGTCTACCTGCTCCCCATGATGGGCTTTGTTGTGCTCGGCAAGGCGCAGTCTGGCCTGATCTAACTTTTGTCTGGCTGACTCGACTGCGGCATGGAGAATATTCTCTTGCTCCTGAGTTCGGTTTGGGTCCGCTTCAGCAAGCTTTTCTTCGGCCATGCTTACGCGCATCTCTGCGCCAGCAATGGAGCGTTCAAACTTAGCGCGCTGTTGTTCTGGGCTGATTTTTTTTGCTGCGGCGCGAGCCTGTGCTGCAGCAATAATATCTGCGGCAGAACCAGGTGCCGATGTCTCTCTGTTGTTGGCAGCAGTAGCCTTTGCTTTTTCGGCAGCCTCGCGCCGCGCCGTACGCTTGGCTTCTTTGTCTTTTTCAGCCTGCTCTATACGCTGCTGATGAAATTCAAAGCGTTCACGAGCATGATCCGATTTGATCTTCTCGGCGCGCGCTTTTTGAATTTCGCCTTTGCTGTGGCGATAGTGTTGAACCAGCGGAATATTGCTCGGGCAGACATAGGAGCAGGCGCCACATTCAATACAATCAAATAGGTTATGAGCTTCAAGGCGCTCGTAATCCTTGGCCTGTGAATACCAAAATAGCTGCTGTGGAAGCAGTGATACCGGGCAGGCCTCAGCGCACATACCGCAGCGTATGCAGGCCTGGGCAGGTTCATCTTCAGGTATCTCCTGAAAACTCGGGGCCAGTATGCAGTTGGTGGTTTTGACTATAGGTACTTCGGCACTGGTCAGGCTAAAGCCCATCATTGGACCGCCCATCACCAGTCGGCTGCAGGCCTTTTCGTCAAACGCGCTGTTGGCCAGCATATGGCTAACTGGCGTGCCGATTAAAGTTTCGTAGTTGCGATTGATTCCACAGGCATCGCCAGTCATGGTGGTGACCCGAGAAATTAATGGCTCACCATCTACTACGGCGCGCTTGATTGCAAAGGTGGTGCCTATGTTGACGCACAGCATTCCAATATCTGCAGGCAGTTTGCCACTGGGGATTTCCTGGCCGGTCAAAATGTAGACCAGCTGTTTCTCACCGCCCGAAGGGTACTTGGTAGGGAAGGAAACCACCTGAATGCCAGTATCTTCCACATGGGGTTTCAATGCAGCTATGGCCTCGGGCTTGTTGTCTTCGATACCAATCAAAATAGTGCTCGGGTTACTCAGAATATGGCTGAGAATGCTTATACCCTGAACAATCTCTTGGGCTCTTTCACGAATCGCTGAGTCATCGGCAGTAATATAGGGCTCGCACTCGGTGGCATTGACAATCAGTGTATTGATTGGACGCTGATGGCCAGCGTTGAGCTTTACCGCGGTGGGGAACCCTGCACCGCCCATGCCTGCTATACCAGCCTCGCTGATAGTTTTTAATAGTGCGCTTGACGAGGCGTGCTGGAAGTCGTCTATACCCCTGTGCTCAATCCACTGCTCCCGGCCATCTGGAGTGATTTCTATGCAGGGCGACAACATCCCGGAGGAGTGAGCAATGGGTCTGTGTTCTATGGCACTGACAGTTCCAGAGGTGGGCGCGTGCATAGGCACAGACAGTGGGCCAGAGGCCTCGGCTATTTTTTGACCCTTGAGCACAGTTTCCCCTATTTGCACGCAGGGATTAGCTGGCACACCTATATGCTGACTCAACGGAATAATGAGTTTTTCGGGTAGCGGCAGGGTACCGATTGGCATAGTCAAAGACTGGTGTTTGTTTTCGGGTGGGTGGACGCCACCTGGAGTGACCCATGTCTTCATAGTTGGGCCCTCCGGTCAGAGGCGATTAAGTCTGCGGTGGTTGGGGGTGCAGGCCAATGCCAGTCTTTGATGGTCTCTTTAACCGGTAACATATCAATACAGTCTACAGGGCAGGGCTCCACACAGAGATCACAGCCGGTACACTCATCTGCAATCACCGTGTGCATTAGTTTTGCTGCGCCTAAAATTGCGTCTACAGGACAGGCCTGAATACATTTGGTGCAGCCGATACATTCGTCTTCACGGATAAAGGCGACGGTGCGGACATCGGCTTCCTCGCCGTGCTCTGCATCCAGTTCTGGGGCTGGCACGTCCAGTAGGTTGGCTATGGCGTTAATCGTAGCCTGACCGCCGGGAGGACATTTGTTGATAGCGTCGCCATTAGCAATAGATTCTGCATAGGGTTTGCAACCGGGGAAGCCACATTGTCCGCACTGAGTCTGGGGTAGAAGCTCATCGATTTGTTCAACGATCGGGTCGCCTTCAACTTTAAATTTTTCCGCAGCAAAACCCAGTAGGCCTCCAAAAAGGGTGCCTAGCCCGACCAGCGCAATCAGTGCGGCAAGTATAGGTTGTTGTGCAATGGTTTCTAACATTAAACCAATCCACTAAAGCCCATGAAGGCTAGTGACATTAAGCCAGCGGTGATCATGGCAATGGCAGCGCCCTCAAAAGGTGCTGGTATATCGGCAGCCGCCAAACGCTCGCGCATCGCCGAGAAGAAAATCAAGACTAGCGAAAAGCCTGCACCAGCGCCAAATCCATAAAGCGAAGACTGCATAAAGTTGAGGTCTTTGGAGGCATTTTGAAGGGCTACACCCAGTACTGCACAGTTGGTGGTGATTAGGGGTAAAAATACGCCAAGCACGCGGTACAGTAGTGGACTTGTTTTTTCGATAAACATTTTGGTGAACTGCACGACGGCAGCGATGACCAAAATAAACGCAATCGTCCGCAGGTAGATCAGGCCCAGAGGCATCAGCACCAGAACATCCACTATGTAGCTGACCATGGCTGTGAGCGTTAATACAAAGGTGGTGGCTGCCGACATGCCGATAGCAGATTCCAGCTTTGTAGACACGCCCATAAACGGGCACAGTCCAAGGAACTGCACCAGAACATAGTTGTTGATCAGAATAGAGCTGACCAGAATAACGGCAAATTCTTGCATAGCCTGCACACGATTTGATTAATGGCCCATTATCCTAGAATCAACTCCATTGATTCAATATAAATGGGGTGGGGCTTTAGTACTTTTTGATCTACCTAATAAATACTCTCGTCACGCTAAATTAGGTCACTCTCTGACCTGGTTGCGCACCAGAATCCGGCTCCAGTAAATAGATCCCCTTTTTGTCGCCCGCAGCTAGAACCATACCCTCGGACATACCAAAACGCATTTTGCGCGGAGCCAGATTGGCGACCATCACAGTGAGACGGCCCTCCAGATCTTCTGGTTTGTAGGATGATTTGATACCTGAAAATACATTGCGGATTTCACCGCCAATATCCAGTGTCAGTTGCAGGAGTTTCTCCGCGCCATCCACATGGCTGGCTTTAACAATCTGTGCCACGCGCAAATCAACTTTAATAAAATCATCAAAGTTAATCTCTGCGGCAATCGGATCATCTGCCAGAGGACCCTCAAGTTTGGGGGCCGCAGCTTGCGCGGCCTCTTGTTTACTGGCTTCTACCATTGCGTCCACCTGATCTTTTTCGATGCGCTGCATAAGTGGCTTAAAGCTGTTAATTTTATGCTCAGTCAATGGTTGTTGCAGACTATCCCAACTCAACGAATCATTGAGGAACGCTTCGCCCTCAGCAGCCATGGCGGGCAGTACCGGCTTCAAGTAGCCCAACAGCACTCGGAATAAATTGATGCCCAGAGAGCAAATATCCTGCACCTCCTGCTGTTTGCCTTCAATTTTATTGAGCTTCCAGGGCTCTTTGGCCGCGATATATTCGTTGGCCGCATCTGCCTGCGCCATAATTTCGCGAATGGCTTTGCCGTAGTCACGGTTTTCATAGTGCTCGGCAACTGTGTCGGCAGCGCCACTGACCTGTTTCCAGAGTACAGGGTTTTCAATACTGTTGGAGAGCACAGAGTTGTTGCCATTGGCTACGAACTTGGCGCAGCGGCTGGCGATATTCACCACCTTGCCCACCAAATCGCTATTGACCTTCTGCACAAAGTCTTGCAGATTCAGATCGATATCTTCGACTGAGCCACTGAGTTTGGAGGCATAGTAATAGCGTAGGTATTCCGGGTTTAAATGGTCCAGATAGCAGCGGGCATTAATAAAGGTACCCCGGGATTTGCTCATCTTTTTGCCATTGACCGTCACAAATCCGTGCACGCACACCTTGCTGGGGGTGCGGTAATCGGCGCTCTTGAGCATGGCTGGCCAGAACAGGGCGTGGAAGTTAACAATATCCTTGCCGATAAAATGGTACAGCTCGGTGGTCGAATCTGCCGCCCAGTAATGATCAAAGTCTATGCCATCCCGGTCACAGAGGTTTTTAAAGGCGGCCATATAGCCAATCGGCGCATCTAGCCACACATAAAAATATTTGCCCGGTGCGTTTGGAATTTCAAAACCAAAGTAAGGGGCATCGCGGCTGATATCCCATTCCTGCAGGCCGCTGTCCAACCATTCCCCCAACTTATTGGCGACTTCCGTCTGCACAGCGCCGCTGCGGGTCCAGTCCTGCAGAAACTCAGTGAACTCGGGCAGCTTAAAGAAGTAATGGGTAGATTCTTTCTCGATGGGGGTGGCTCCGGATATAGCGGATACCGGGTTGATTAGATCGGTGGGCGAGTAGGTGGCACCGCAGGCCTCGCAGTTATCGCCATACTGATCATCGGTTTTACATTTGGGGCAGGTGCCTTTGATATAGCGGTCGGCCAAAAACAGATTTTTCTCTGGATCAAAGGCCTGAGTAATATCTCGCTTGGCAATATGCCCATTGTCATTGAGACGGTTGTAGATCAGCTCAGATAGCTCACGATTTTCTTCAGAATGGGTGCTGTGGTAGTTGTCCACGCCAATTAAAAAGTCTCGAAAGTCAGCCTCGTGTATGGCGCGCATATCGGCAATATGTTGTTCTGCGCTAATACCTTTTTCATCGGCCTTGAGCATGATGGCAGTTCCATGGGCATCGTCCGCCGAAACATAGTAACATTCGTGCCCGCGCATTCGTTGGAAGCGCACCCAGACATCGGTTTGGGTATATTCCAATATGTGGCCAAGGTGCAGTGCAGCATTGGCATAGGGCAGGGCGTTGGTTACCAGTATTTGGCGTTTTGATGACATGGTCTAGGTTCTTTTAAGAGGCAATGATTCCAAGGCGCAACTATAGCGATTTTACGCCAACTTTTCACGGGCTATTAGTGCTCTAAAGGCAGTGCATAGGCCGTAAAGATTAAAAGATTAATGATTGGGGTGGTTTAGTGTTAGATCAGGTGAAATATATTGTGGCAGTGGCATCCGGTAAGGGCGGTGTGGGGAAGTCCACCACTGCGGTGAATTTGGCACTGGCGCTGCAGGCTTCAGGAAAAAAAGTCGGCCTTTTAGATGCTGATATCTATGGCCCGAGTATTGCCATGATGCTGGGAGTGCCTGAGGGAACAAGACCCAAAGCCGCAGACGAAAAACACTTTGCGCCTATTGAAGCCCAGGGCCTAAAAACCATGTCGATGGCTTATCTGGTTACTGATCAGACGCCCATGGCCTGGCGCGGACCTATGGCAGCCGGTGCATTACAACAGCTGCTGGGTCAGACCATGTGGGGTGAGCTGGATATTTTGGTGGTAGATATGCCGCCGGGCACAGGTGATATTCAACTAACGCTCGCTCAGAAAGCCCAGGTGTCCGGCGCGTTGATTGTCACCACACCGCAGGATATAGCATTGCTGGATGCCAGAAAGGGCATTGAGATGTTCTTAAAGGTAAACATTCCGGTTCTGGGAATTGTCGAAAACATGGCTATGCATATCTGCTCTGAGTGCGGTCATACTGAGGCTATTTTCGGCGCTGGTGGTGGTGCCAACGTGGCCGAGCAATACAGCACAAAGCTACTGGGTAGCCTGCCATTGGATCGTTCTATCCGCGAAAACGGTGACAGTGGGTTACCCTCAGTGGTTGCTGATGCTGAGGGCGCAGTTGCACAGCACTATAAGCAGATTGCCGAGTCGGTGATTGCCGAATTACAGATGGTAGGCAGCAGCACAGGGCCGGAGATTATCTTTCAATAACGGCCTGCTTGCCCACGTCGCATAAACAGGTATCATACCGCCCTTTATCAAATTTAAACCTCTGTTGGAGTTACCCTAGATGAGCATTAAGTCAGACCACTGGATTCGCCGTATGGCCGAGCAAGAGCAAATGATTGCGCCCTTTGAATCTGGTCAGGTGCGCTACGCTGGCGATGAGCGGGTTATTTCCTATGGTACGTCAAGCTATGGCTACGATGTGCGCTGTGCGGACGAGTTTAAGGTGTTTACCAACGTTCATTCTAAAACTGTAGATCCCAAGAATTTCGACAATGACTCGTTTGTGGATATGAAGGGTGACTACTGCATTATTCCCCCCAACAGTTTTGCTCTGGCGAGAACTGTTGAGTACTTTAAAATTCCACGCTCGGTACTGACTATCTGTCTCGGCAAGTCGACCTATGCACGTTGTGGCATCATTGTGAATGTCACTCCTCTCGAGCCTGAGTGGGAAGGCCATGTAACATTGGAATTTTCTAACACCACCAACCTTCCGGCGAAGATATATGCAAACGAAGGGGTGGCACAGATGCTGTTCTTTGAATCAGACGAAGTCTGCGCAACCTCCTACGCAGACCGCGGTGGCAAGTATCAGGGTCAAACCGGTGTAACGCTGCCCAAGACCTAGGGGTTTAGTAAGGCGTCGCGAAGCGCTTTGGCCTGCTGCTGCAGGCGGCGTGTGTTTTCTGGGCCAGTGCGCAGTAGTTGCTTTTGAATCGGCAGCAGCGCCTCTAACTCTGAGTCCGCATATTTGTAAGCCACTGAATCGCGCGTCAGTTGAATCGGCTCGGCGATAACTGGCGTCTGCATTATATTATCTATCGCTTGCAAAATAATGCCGTCCATCTGCCGTGGGCGATAACCCATTTCAGCAAAGGCGTTCTCCAGCAGGGGACGTATAAAGTGAAACATCTGGGCTATGGCCTTCATATCTAAGGTGCTAAGCACCGCCACCGTATTATTGTAGCGTTCGTAGTTACCTGCATTGAGCCAGATAGCTGTTCCTTCACGATGGGTTGCAAAGCTGCCCTCAGGTGCGCTGAGCGCGAAAATCTTGCTGAGTACTACTCCGCGAGATAGGCCATCAAGGTAGCTGGCACTGCGGCGAATTAAGTCATCTGTATTCAGCCAGATTTCAAGATCGCGTTTATGTTTGATTAGTAAAATACGTTCGCGAACAAAGTCGTCACTATTATCTAGGCTGGGCAGTTCAGGCGCTTTCATTACTGACTGCGGGGCTGGCTCGGGCTGTGGTTCCGGCGCAGGCTCTGGAATCGTGGCTTCGGGAACAGGCGGTGGTTCGATAACAGCTTCCACAATAGCCTGCTCTGGGATAACCCCCAGCAGCGCAAGATCGTCCTGCTCTGAGCTCTGCTGAGCCTGATAGAGAACGCCACCAATAATGGCCAGGGCGGCGACCGTGCCAAGAACAAGAATAAATTTACTGGTGCCGGTTTTGTTGGGTGTGTTTACCATGCTTATTTCTCTGTCACAGTCTCTAATGGAGTCACAGGTTGGTTATCAACCTGAGCATTTATAATACTCATCTGGTGGCTTTCGCCATCTTCTATCTGCTCTAGTTTGACTGCTAAATAGTCCCAGTCAGTAGCCAACCAAATGCTAGTCTGTCGCCTGTCGTCTTCCCTGATTCGCTGCACCAGAATGGTGTTGAGTGGACCTATGGCCGTGTCCAAAACTGTTTCTTCAATGATTTGATATTCATATTGTTTCAGCTTTCCTCGGGAAATAACAGGGTAGGAAAGAATCTTCTTGCCAGTCTGTAAGTCCCTGCGCAACTGCACCTTATGGGTAATAATATCAAGAGCACCGGGTGGCAGCTCAACGATTTCAGTGAGGTCTTTTTTGCTGTATTCCAGCTGCTTACTGGCCCAGTTAAAAACCTGTCGCTCAGCGCGCTTTACACCCACCAATGACCGTTGATAGTTGTATTCTAAGGGAACAATGGTTTGGTTTTCGGCAACCTCAAATAGCGCCTGCTCGTCAATTTTTCCGAGGAAATTTTTTGCTTTAAGCGTTTCTCGATACTGCCCAGAGTCCAACTGTTCTAAGCGATGCTTTGCTTCGATTTCTAGACCGTTAAAGCTTGCAGAATAGCTGGCGCTATAACTCTTAATATCTGAGGACCAGGCGGTAAAAGCAAGGAGTAAGCCGCTAAAGCCCAGTGCAAAACGCAGGCTTGAGGAGCGGCGGGTAGCCCTGAAATGATGCGCTGTCATAGAGATATTTAGAGTTCCCTTTATGGCGGCAGAGGTCGCTGGTGAACTAGATTAGTGGTTTTAGACTGGTAAATGCAATTATTGTTCTGAATTCTCAGAAAAAATTATGCCCTGTTCAGGTAGAGCCTTTCCGTCAAGATAGGCCTGGCCATTAACCATGGCTAGACGGCCTTCACAAAACCACTGAGCAACTTTGGGATAGATACTGTGTTCGAAGCTTAGCACTCGTTGTGCCAGACTGTCCGCTGTGTCGTTTGCTAGCAGAGGCACTCGTGCCTGCAGCACTGAAGGCCCCCCATCTAATTCAGGGGTGACAAAGTGTACAGTTGCGCCAGCCTCTGAGTCGCCAGCATCAATGGCACGCTGATGGGTGTGCAGGCCAGGGTAGGCGGGCAATAGTGAGGGATGGATATTGATCAGCTTGCCGAGAAAGCGATTGACAAAATCTGGAGTCAAGATACGCATAAAGCCAGCCAGAACAACTAAATCGGGCGCAAAACTATCGATTAATTCGCCGAGATTTTGATCAAACTCCTCTCTGCTGTCGAAGGCTCTGTGATCTATCGCGATATTGGGAATATTGGCCGCCGCCGCACGATCTAAGCCCTTAACGTAAGCTCGATTACTTATAACTGCAGCCACCTGAGCATTGAGGGTACCCTCTGCACAGGCATCGATAAATGATTGTAAATTCGAGCCGCTGCCTGAAATCAACACCACAAGACGCGGTTTGTTGTCTGACATCGAGCTATCAATCATTTAGCCAGTCCAAGTAGCTGAACCTGTTCTTCGCCAGCTTTGCTCTCTTCGATGGTGCCGAGAATGAATGCTTCCTCGCCATGGCTATTCAGAAAGTCCAATGCTGACTGCGCGGTATCTGCTGGCACACAGATAACCATGCCAACACCGCAGTTAAGTGTGCGGTGCATTTCACGCTCTTCAATATTGCCGCCCTGTTGCAGCCAGTTGAAAACAGCAGGTCGGGTCCAAGCTTTGGTATCAATCACTGCAGTGGCATTAGCCGGCAGCACTCTTGGGATATTTTCTAGCAGTCCGCCACCGGTAATATGGGCCAGTGCGTGCACCGGAGATTGAGCAATAAGACCCAGGAGAGACTTTACATAGATTTTGGTAGGCGCCATCAACAGGTCAATCAAAGGTTTGCCATCCAGCATAGTAGTCGCGGGGTCTGTATCGGTCACTTCCAGTACTTTGCGAATTAGCGAGTAGCCATTGGAATGGGGGCCACTGGAGGTCAGGCCTATAAGCGTATCGCCTACAGCAACCTTACTGCCATCAATAAGCTCAGACTTCTCCGCCATACCTACGCAAAACCCTGCTAAGTCATAGTCGTCACCCTCATACATGCCAGGCATTTCAGCAGTTTCACCACCGATCAATGAGCAGCCAGAGAGTTCGCAGCCGTCGGCAATTCCATTGACCACAGCAGCGGCAGTATCTATATCCAGTTTCCCGGTGGCGTAATAGTCGAGAAAGAATAAGGGCTCGGCACCACAGACAATCAAGTCATTCACACACATGGCCACTAGATCTATGCCTACAGTGTCATGTTTGCCATGATCCAGAGCCAGTCGCAGCTTCGTGCCAACACCATCGGTGCCAGAGACCATAACAGGTTCGCGGTAGCCGGTAGGTAATTCAAACAACGCACCAAATCCGCCGAGTCCGGCCATTACTTCAGGGCGGCGTGTTCGCTTGGCCGCACCCTTAATTTTGTCGATCAAGGCGTTGCCGGCGTCAATATCTACACCTGCATCTTTATAGCTCAGGGACGGAGTCTTTTCGGTCATGGAGAGGCTTCCTGTTTAAAGCACTTATTTTAGGGCGCTATTTTAGTGCGGGTGAGTCTAATTTTCATCAAGCACTGGTACAATGAAGCAAATTAATTTGGAGAAAACTCCTTGAAACGGATATTAATGGTGATTTTGGCGTGTTTTAGCCTGCATTCACTGGCCGAGGAGGTCGCTGGGCTCTACAGCGGGCTGGTGCCAGTCGCAGATCAAACTGCTGAGTCTCGAGAAGCTGGTGTGGTAGATGCGCTTGCCCAGGTGATGATAAAACTCACTGGCAACAGCAAAATTATGCAGTCACCTAGAATCCAACCGTTTTTGACCAATCCAAATGCCTATGTAGCTGCGGTGGGCTTTCGCAGTCTTCCCGCTGAAGACAGCAGCGCAGATATTCAAACTCGTCTCGAGGTAAGCTTTGCGCGGCAGGCAATAGATCAGTTAATTCGTCAGGCCCAGCTACCCATATTGCCCTCTAACCGGCCAAAATTTTTAGTATGGATTATTCGTGACGATGCCCTAGAGGGGCGAGGTTTTATTGGTGAGCACAGCAATCAGCAGGGTTCACTGCAAGCGCAGTCAGTGCTGCGTTCGTTCGATCAGGCAATGAAGGCTCGCGGTATGCCTTATATGTTGCCTAGTTTTGATTTGGAAGACCAGTTGTCGCTGTCTGTTAATGAGGCCTGGTCACTGCGCGCTGATTTGATTGATCCGGCATCCCAGCGGTATCAGGCTGATGGCTGGATAGCATTGCGCTTTTATACCACCTCGACAGGAGAAGTGCGCGGTGCCTGGTTGTATAAAGGTGCGGACAGCCGTCAGCTCAATGATTTTCGCAGTGCCGCTGGGGAAGAGTTTATGGCCGCCGCAGTGGATGACCTAATTGATAATCTCGCGACAACATTCACCTATGTCCCGCAGATAAACACTAACGAGCTGTTGGTCAGGATCAATAATGTAGGCTCCTTTAGCCAATACCAGTTGGTGCTAGCACAGCTAAAAAAATTACAGGTTGTAGATTCTCTGGATCTTTACGCGGTCGAGGGCGACCAGCTAACCCTAGCTGTGGGTGTTGAGGGTGGTGCTGAGTTACTGCACTCTGCTCTGGTGCGCAGCGGAAAGTTCGCGAGTCAAACAGCTGTGGATGCCCTATTAACCGGACGATTAGAATTTAATTGGATAAACAAGTGAGCAGACCTCGACAGTTAAGTCTGGCTGTTGCGCTAGACGATCAGGCGACCTTTGATAACTTTTATGCCCCCAGAGGCACGCCTCAGCATCTGGCAACTTTTGTGCTTCAGGACGAGGGTCAGGCTTATACTTATCTTATGGGGTCTGAAGGGTCTGGGCTGTCTCATCTATTGCAAGCTGCCTGTCAGCAGACTGCACTGGGAAGAAATGCCGGCGCTCTGTATTTGCCCCTTGGCGAGCTGCAGGACTATCCGCCGGAGCAGGTGCTGGAGGGCTTGGAATCTGCCAATCTGGTCTGTCTTGATGACCTCCAATTGGTGGCTGATAAAGCCACATGGCAGGAGCCTCTGTTTAACTTTTTTAATCGCTGTCGCGAGGCCAATACGCGACTGGTGGTTGCAGCGCATGCAGCGCCTGATGATTTGGGCGTAGAGCTGCCAGACCTGCTATCTCGCCTTAAGTCTGGAGTGTCACTACAGATGCTTCATTATCAGGACGCAGACCAACGCAGACTGTTGCAGCACAGAGCCAATCGGCGCGGACTATATCTCTCTGATGAAGCGGCAGTATTTTTATTAAATCGCTTGCCGCGCAGCAGCCGCCAGTTGATGGCGGCACTCGAACAACTGGACGGCGCGTCTCTGCAAGAGCAGAGACGCTTAACCCTGCCTTTTATCAAGACAGTGTTAGATCTTTAGAGGTCGGCGGCAGAGTCCCTTAGCGAGGGCACTGCTCGCAGTGCAGATAAATGCCTCTAGGGTCATTTAAAGTATCTAGCATTCTAAAGGGTTCCAGAATTGCCTTTGCTTGGCGACGCAGCCAGCTGCTCGATTGCCTGTCAATTCCTAACCCAGCCAATGAGGCGCTGACGTTGCTGTTCATTTCAGACAGGAACTGCTCGTAAACATTGAGCGGTTTGCGGCGATAATCCACAGCGTATTCATCAAGCCCTGCAAGGTTCGCAGCTGCCTCGATGGCTTGCTTTAGATCCCCTAGTTCGTCAATCAGGCCCAGCTGCAAAGCCTGCTGTCCAGTCCATACGCGACCCTGAGCTAGCTCATGAACCTGATCCGTTGTCATATCGCGAGCATTGGCGACCAGCTTTAAAAAACGGTTATAGGTGCCATCTACGCCAGATTGGAAAAAAGCTTCCGCCTGAGGCGACATGGCGCGGTCAAGTTGCATCAACCCTGATATGCCAGAGGTGCCAACGCCATCTGAATAGATGCCCAATGCAGCCATGGATTCCTCAACGGTGGGAACTATGCCGTAAACACCGATCGAGCCGGTGATCGTTGTAGGCAGAGCCATTACGTGATCGGCGTCTGTTGAGATCCAGTAGCCGCCAGAGGCCGCTACGCTGCCCATTGAAATCACCACTGGTATAGCCTGATCACGAATCGCTGACAGTGCATCGCGGATAATTTCTGATGCAAAGGCACTGCCTCCAGGGCTATCTACACGCAAAACCAGCGCCTTAACATTCTCATCGTCCCGCACATTGGCAAGCATAGAGGCCAGAGTATCACCGCCCACGTTTCCCTCTGGCTGTTCACCGTCCAGAATTGACCCTTTGGCGACAACCACTGCCACCTTATGCTTTTTAGCCACACCGCCTTGCAGTTTGGCAAGGCGGATATTATTCAGGTAGCCCCGCAGGTTGATGTAGTCGAACTTACCATCTGAGCCGGGAATTACCTCATTGAGATAGTCTAGCGTCTGTGTGCGACCGGCAATCATATCTACTAGCCCCTCATTGAGAGCTAGTTGAGCGCTGTCGCCCTGAGCCTGTTGCAGATTGGGAATCAGGTTT
>JABJEX010000050.1 GCA_018663035.1 Porticoccaceae bacterium | reverse complement strand
TTAGCGGCGCTACATCCGCTGATCTCTCGCCTTGGCTATCAGCGTCTTGATCGAGGCTTTGCCGGGGTTGAGAAACTGATAAAAGGTTTTTTGTTCGACTCACAGTCCTGTGGCCAATGCACCCTAGGTGAAACCGGTATGGCCTGCCCAATGAACTGTCCGAAGACCCTGCGCAATGGCCCCTGTGGTGGCGTGCGTGCCAATGGCCACTGTGAGATTGACCCAGATATGGTCTGTGTTTGGGTAACATCTTGGGAAGGGAGTCAACGCATAGGTAATCTGGATAGCAGTATTCAGGTCATTCAGGCACCAGTCGATGTTCGCCTCAAAGGCACCAGTGCTTGGCTTCGCGCCCTGCGCAAGAGAATGGGGGTGGCTGAACAATGATTTTTGATGACGAGCCAACGGTAGGTGAAAACCTGCCCATTTTACCCGGCCATGATTCTCCGGGTCGGTTCGAGCGGGTTCTGCGTGCCGGACAGTTTGCTGTCACTGCAGAAATAGCGCCGCCCGACTCGGCAGATCCAGCCGAAGTCTATGCGCGTGCTGCGCTATTTGACGGCTATGTGGATGCTATTAATGCCACAGACGGTTCTGGTGCCAACTGCCATATGTCCAGTGTCGGCATGTGCGCCCTGCTAACCAGACGGGGTTATTCGATGATTATGCAGATCTCCTGTCGCGATAAAAATCGCATTGCAATGCAGGGTGATGTGCTGGGTGCCTCCGCGATGGGAGTGTCTAATATTTTGTGTTTGACGGGCGATGGTGTGCAGTCAGGAGACCACCCGCAAGCTAAACCAGTTTTTGATATGGACTGCATGACTAGTCTGCAAATGATTCGTGGCATGCGCGATCAGTCACAGTTTTTGAGCGGGCGTAAAATTACCTCGCCGCCAGCAGTGTTTCTAGGGGCTGCCGCCAACCCATTTGCGCCGCCATTTGATTACCGGCCCCTCAGGTTGGCAAAAAAAGTTGAAGCTGGTGCCCAGTTTGTTCAGACCCAATACTGTTTTGATATAGAAATGCTAAAGACCTATATGGCCAAAGTGCGCGATATGGGGTTGCATGAAAAAGTCTATATTTTGCCCGGTGTTGGCCCGTTGGCATCTGCTAAATCCGCTGAGTGGATTCGCAAAAACGTAGCTGGTGTACATATTCCGGACGCCATAATCAAGCGACTTGCAGGTGCAGAGGATCAGAAGCAGGAAGGAATTAATATCTGTATTGATATGATCAATCAAATTCGCGAGATAGCAGGAGTCAGTGGGGTGCATATTATGGCCTACCGCCAGGAAGAGCGGATCGCTGAAATTGTTCAAAAAACTCAGGTGCTGGGAGATAGAGTTCCCTGGCATCCCAAT
Organism: Porticoccaceae bacterium; assembly: GCA_018663035.1. Classification (GTDB taxonomy): domain Bacteria; phylum Pseudomonadota; class Gammaproteobacteria; order Pseudomonadales; family Porticoccaceae; genus HTCC2207. The sequence goes on along the minus strand of JABJEX010000050.1, from coordinate 11,546 downwards.
CGTTAACATCTGGAGACCAGCATGACCATCACCACTATTAGTTCTGCTACAAAAGAAGTAAAAATCGGCTTTGACCAGCCGTTTGTGATCATTGGTGAGCGCATCAACCCCACCGGCCGTAAGATTTTGGCAGAAGAAATGAAGAATGGTGACTACAGTCGCGTCGAGGCCGATGCATTGGCTCAGGTTGCAGCAGGCGCCCAGATGCTCGACGTCAATGCTGGTATTCCTCTCGCCGATGAGCCACGTATTTTGGCTGAATCAATTCAGCTGGTGCAGTCGATAACCGATGTGCCCATCAGCATCGATAGCTCAATCATTGATGCCCTAGAAGCTGGTCTGTCCGTCTACCAGGGTAAGGCGTTGGTAAATTCTGTTACCGGTGAAGATGAGGTGTTGGAGCGCGTGCTGCCGCTGGTGGCTAAGTACGGCGCTGCGGTGGTTGCTATCTCAAATGATGAGACCGGTATCTCTGAAGACCCCAATGAGCGCTTTGCTGTCGCCAAGAAAATTGTAGAACGCGCGGCCGACTATGGTATCCCTTATCAGGACGTTGTGGTTGATCCTCTGGTCATGCCTATAGGTGCCATTAATACGGCTGGCTTGCAGGTTATGCATATTATCCGTCGCCTGCGAGAAGAGCTTAAGGTTAATACCACCTGTGGCGCTTCTAATGTTAGCTTTGGCCTGCCTAATCGCAATGGTATTAACAGCGCATTCTTGACCATGGCTATGGGTGCTGGCATGACTTCCGCTATAACCAGTCCGCTGCATCCCGAAGTAATGCAGGCTGTGCGTGGTGGTGACGTTATGATGGGTAATGATCCAGACTGTGCCAACTGGATTAGAGCCTACCGCGAACCTGTGGCCGAAGGCGCAGGCGCTCGTGGTGGTCGAGCAGGGCGCGCTGGTCGTCGCTCAAGAGGCTAGGGCCTACTCTGTATGACAGAATCCATGGTTAAGGTTGTATTCACTCCATCTGGAAGGCGTGGTAGTTTTCCAGTTAACACCCCGCTGCTGCATGCGGCGCGGGTGCTTGGCGTGGATATAGACTCGGTCTGTGGCGGGCGCGGTCTCTGTGGTCGCTGTCAGGTAATCTGTGCTGAGGGTTCATTTGCCAAGCATCAAATCGAGTCCGACAGCAGTCATCTATCGCCAATTTGTGCCACCGAAATTAAATATGCCGAGCGTAAAGCGCCTTTGTTAAATGGCCGTCGACTCAGCTGCCACACGCTTTTGCTGGACGATGTGGTAATCGATGTGCCGCCTGAGAGCCAGGTGCACCGGCAGGTTGTGCGCAAACAGGCTGAATACCGTGATATCAAACTAGACCCGGCGACGCGACTCTACTATGTTCAGGTGTCAGACGCCGATATGCATGTGCCCAAGGGCGACATGCAGCGGCTTATCGAGGCCCTTGAAGAGGAGTGGCAACTGGCCAATCTGGGCTACGACAGTGGTCTACTCAAAAGTCTGCAGCCCATTCTATCCAAGGGTAATCGCGCGGTCACAGTGGCCGTCCACAGAGGCGATCGTATTGTCGCGATTTGGCCCGGCTTAAAGGATGCCGCCTTTGGTGTCGCAGTAGATGTAGGATCCACCACTATAGCTGCTCATCTGTGTGATCTTGCTAGTGGCGAGGTGTTGTCCAGTGCTAGTTTGATGAATCCACAGATTCGGTTTGGCGAAGACCTAATGAGCAGGGTCTCTTATGTAATGATGAATCCTGAGGGCGCTGAGGAGATGACTCAGGTGATTCGAGAGGCGCTCAACGGTCTGTTCGCTGAGGTAGCTGCGCAAATTAATGCCAGCGTTTTAGATATTGTTGAAATCTCCCTCGTTGCCAATCCCATAATGCATCATATTTTGCTGGGCATTAGTCCGGTAGAACTGGGCGGTGCCCCCTTTGCATTGGCTACGGATGCCGCTGTAGATATTCCAGCTGCCGAATTAGATCTGGCGATTAATGCCGGTGGGCGAATTTATCTATTGCCCTGTATTGCTGGTCACGTTGGTGCAGATACCGCCGGTGTAATTCTCTCCGAGGAACCTCAGGAGCAGGATCAAATGACGCTGCTTGTGGATGTAGGCACCAATGCCGAGATTGTGTTGGGTAACCGCCAGCGGCTACTGGCCTGCTCAAGCCCAACAGGCCCAGCCTTTGAAGGTGCTCAGATTAGCTGTGGTCAGCGTGCGGCCACAGGGGCTATCGAGCGGGTGCGTATTGATCCGCAGACTCTGGAACCGCGCTTTAAAGTTATTGGTTCTGACCTCTGGTCAAACGAGTCTGGATTTACCGAATCTATCGACGAGATGGGCATTACCGGTATCTGCGGCTCGGGCATTATCGAGGTGGTTGCCGAGATGTATTTGGCAGGCATCGTCACTGAGGATGGCATAGTTGATGGTGAATTGCAGGGTCGTACGTCACGTATCATTCAGAATGACCGCACCTGGTCCTATGTGCTGCATACGCCAGAGGGTGATGAGGCGCAGATTTTAGTTACTCAAAACGATATTCGCCAGATCCAGCTAGCCAAAGCGGCGCTGTATGCTGGCGTCAAGTTGTTAATGGATCACATTGGTACGGACCGTATTGAACGCATACGCTTGGCAGGTGCCTTTGGCAGTCATATCAATGTGCAGCACGCCATGGTTTTGGGACTTATCCCAGACTGTCCTCTGGATCAGGTTTCTTCAGCCGGAAATGCCGCCGGGACCGGAGCCAGAATCGCTCTTCTGAACAGTCAGTCGCGTACAGTTATTGAAGGGCTGGTTAAGAATATCGAAAAGATTGAGACGGCTATGGAGCCTAAATTCCAAGAGTATTTTGTCGACGCCATGGCCTTCCCCAACAAAACTGACGCCTTTCCCAATCTGTTCTCTGTGGTCGATCGACCTGAGGAAAAGGCAGTAGCTCAGGCTCCAACTGGCGGACGTAAGCGCAGACGCCGCTGAGTTCTTGCTGCCCAGATAAATTCACATTTTTTGTAAAAAAAACTTCTTTTGAATCTGTCTCTGCGCCTATAATCGCGAAAAGCGGGCCCAAGGCACCGCTTTGTAAGGCGCTCTATAAGCCGATAAAAATAATAACAAAATCACGTGGTGACATAGGATAGCGAATATGGTCGACGCCGCAGGTGCAGTTGATAAAAACTCCTCAGAAGCTGATGTAACAATGCATATTGGCTTTCTTATGATGCCAGAGTACACCCTGAGTACTTTTTCTAATGCCGTGTCTGTTCTGCGCATGGCCAATCGCCTAAGTGGCCGCAACCTCTATCGCTATTCTGTATTTAGTCTCGACGGTGCCCCGGTGGTGTCCAGCTCTGGTCTGGAACTCAATCTGCATGGCAGTTTAAAGTCTGTTGGAGAAATGCAGGTCTTGATCGTTTGCGGTGGCTACAACGTCAAGAATTATTGCAACAAACAAGTGTTTGATGCCCTGCGTGGTATGGCTAAGAAAAATATCCCCTTGGGAGGCATATGCACCGGCGCCTATGTGTTGGCTGCAGCCGGTCTTTTAGACGGTTATCGCAGCACTATCCATTGGGAAAATATTGCCAGCATGCGTGAGCAGTTTCCGCGCTTGAATATTTCCTCCAGCCTATTTGTGATCGATCGCGACCGCTACACCTGTTCTGGTGGTATCAGTTCCATTGATTTGATGCTCAATTTGGTTGCCAGTATTCATGGTCATCAGTTGGTTCAGGAGATCTCCGAGCAGTTTACCTGCGACAGAGTGCGCACCGAAAAAGATCCTCAGCGCGCGCCGCTCCAGTATCTTATTGGTGCCAGTCAGCCGCGACTTGTGGATGCTGTGGTACTAATGGAGGCTAATATTGAGGAGCCGCTGAGTCTCGATGAGGTGGCTGATTACGTTGGGATATCAAGACGCCAGTTAGAGAGACTATTTAATCGCTACTTGCACTGTGCCCCATCGCGCTACTACCTAGAGTTGCGCCTATCACGGGCTCGCTTACTACTATTGCAGACCTCTATCCCAGTGATAGATGTGGCCATAAGCTGTGGTTTTTCCACTGCGCCCCATTTTAGTAAGTGCTACAGCGACCTGTATGGCAAACCGCCCAGCAACGAGCGTCGATCTCTAGCCTAGGGCCGATCTGCAACCGCAGTGCCCTCGTAGTTTCAGTATTTTTTTGCGATTATTGTTGCGCGGACCTCAGTGGGCCGTTTATCGAAGGCCATACGAAAAGCGCGAGAAAAATGTGCTGTGTCTGCAAAGCCGCATTCCTGCGCAATGTCAGTGATTGAACGCTCAGTATTCTGTAATAGCCATAGCCCGTAGCTGAGGCGTATCACCCTATAAAACTTCTGCAAGCTCTCGCCTGTATCTGCCAAAAATAAACGTTCAAGTTGGCGTTTAGAAATATTGATTCGCTGCGCAATATCATTGGTTGATAGGGGCCGGCTGAGATTCTGCTCCATCAGAGATAGAGCTTTGATCACCCATTTATTCTCAACCTGATAGTTCGATAGTTGCTGAGGTTTGGGCTGCGGCGCATTGGCAGGTCTCGGGTTGTCCATCACCAGAATGCGCAGACTCTTGCGAGCCCAACTCTGGCCGAGATGACGTTCGATGATATAGGCCGCCAAGTCTGCGGCTACTGCACCGCCAGCGCAGGTTATTCGATCACCATCATCAACAAACAACTGATCTGCCACCGGTGTGACATCGGCAAATCGGTCAGTCAAATCCCTGTGGTGGAACCAGCTGACACAGCAGCGCCGATTCTTCATTAGTCCGGCTCGGATCATCGCAAAGGAGCCAGTGCAAAGACCTACAATCGGTGTGTGAGCCTGATCGGCACGTTTGAGATAATCAATCAGATGCTGGCTGCCATTTAATGTTTCCTGCAACAACCCACCGACCACCACAATATAATCAAACTCGGCGGGATCTCTATAGGTTTCCCAAGGCTGCACCGTGACTCCTGAGCTCGAGGTAATTTTGTCTAAATTGGGACCCATCACCGTCCAGCGACAGTTGATTTGCTCGCTGTGATCATCCTCGTCTGCGGCCAGACGCAGGGCGTCCACAAAGGCCGAAAACGGCAGTAGCGTAAAGCTGGGCATCAATACAAAGCCCACCTTGAGACTGGCTGAGGTCGGCGTTGTACTGTGATTTTGCGTAGTCTGTTTTGGCATTGTCTGCTGCCTATCTTTTTAAAAGATTGTAGGTAGAGCGGCGTTTTTATACAACAGATACAGGTTAAGAGTTGAACCTGAATGCCAATTTGTCGGGTTTTTAGGTATTTTTGGCAAAGTTTGTCGCTTTTAGACCTGAAGATGACAGTTTTCTTCTATCCGCTAAGGCTTGCAAATTGCTCCAATAGCACCCATTCACAGCAACTCCGTAGATCCACGACTATGAAGAGATACTCTGGCTTTAGCCTGTTCAAAAATGCCCTGAGCTACCATGAAAATTGGCAGAAAATATGGCGTAGCCCCAAGCCAAAATCTGACTATGATGTGATTGTAGTGGGTGGTGGCGGCCACGGCCTAGCGACTGCGTACTACCTCGCCAAAGTGCATGGCATCACCAATGTCGCCGTGATTGAAAAAGGCTATTTGGGGGGCGGCAATACGGCTCGCAACACCACCATTATTCGATCCAACTATTTGTGGGACGAAGCAGCGCAACTCTACGAACTGTCACTCAAGCTCTGGGAAGGTCTCAGTCAGGAGCTCAACTACAATGTGATGTTTAGCCAACGTGGTGTATTGAATCTGGGTCACAATCTACAGGATATGCGCGATATAGAGCGCCGTGTTAATGCCAACCGCCTCAACGGTATCGATGGCGAGGTGGTGACACCTGAGCGAGTAAAAGAAATTGCGCCTTTGATCAATATATCCAGGGATTGTCGCTATCCAATTTTAGGTGCCTCATGGCAGCCCCGCGGCGGCACCGCCCGTCATGATGCGGTGGCCTGGGGCTATGCTCGGGGTGCTGACGCTCTGGGCGTGGACCTGATTCAGGAGACTGAGGTTACTGGTATTCGTCGCAAAAACGGTGCCGTAGTTGGGGTTGAAACCACCCAGGGTTTTATTGGAGCACGCAAAGTGGCCTGTGTAACAGCAGGTAATTCTGGTGTGGTGGCTGCCATGGCTGGTCTGCGACTTCCGGTCGAGTCTCGACCCTTGCAAGCGTTAGTTTCTGAGCCTGTTAAACCCTGTCTGGACACGGTGGTTATGTCGAATGCTGTGCACGGGTACATCAGCCAGTCTGATAAGGGAGACCTAGTGATAGGTGCCGGAGTGGATGGCTACAACGGCTATGGTCAGCGTGGCTCATTTCATGTGATAGAACACACCTTGCAAGCTATTTGCGAGCTGTTCCCAGCCTTTAGTCGGGTTCGTATGAATCGCCAGTGGGGCGGTGTTGTGGACACCTGTCCAGATGCCTGCCCGATAATCAGCAAGACATCAGTCGATGGGCTTTATTTTAACTGCGGTTGGGGAACCGGCGGCTTCAAGGCTACACCGGGCTCTGGCTATGTGTTTGCTGACACCGTGGCCAATGACAGACCCCACCCTCTGGCTGCGGCCTTTAATATAGATAGATTTAACACAGGTGCGCTGATTGACGAGCATGGCGCAGCCGGTGTTGCGCACTAAAAGAAGATAATCTTATGCTATTAATTCACTGTCCCCACTGTCGGGAAGATCGCGAAGAAGAAGAGTTTCACTACAGCGGTGAGGCGCACATTGTGCGCCCACTTGAGCCGGAAAATCTCAGCGACGAAGAATGGGGTGACTACCTATTTTTCCGTAAAAACCCTCGTGGAATACATCATGAAATGTGGCATCACACCGCGGGTTGTGGGCGTTATTTCTATGCCACTCGCAACACGGTCAGTTATCAGATTCTTGAAACCTATATGGTGGGTGAAAAACCCCAGCACACAGCGGACTCTGCGGGAGCAAGCCAATGAAAGCCGTCAATCGATTGGGCTCAGGTGCTCGTACCGACAGCGCTAAAACAATCAACTTCACCTATAACGGTAAACCGTTACAGGGTGTGGCCGGCGATACATTGGCCTCCGCGCTGTTGGCCAATGGTGTAAATCTAGTGGGACGAAGTTTTAAATACTCACGCCCCAGAGGCATAGTAGGGCATGGCGCAGAGGAGCCCAATGCCATTATGCAGATCGGCTCTGGTGCAGGCACTGTGCCTAACTTAAAGGCCACGCAGGTCGAGCTCTATGAGGGCTTAGAGGCAGCGTCAGTGAATGGTTGGCCATCGGTTAATTTCGATTTGATGGCGATTACTGGCTGGTTTGGCCGGCTTATGCCACCCGGGTTCTATTACAAAACCTTTATGTACCCAGCTAAATTGTGGATGACCTACGAACATTTTATTCGCAAAGCAGCGGGTCTGGGCAGCAGTCCGGTTCAGAATGATCCAGATAGCTATGACAAGCTTAATCAACATTGCGATGTGCTGGTAATTGGCGCTGGCCCCGCTGGACTGACGGCAGCCAGAGAAGCGGCTCGTGCTGGTGCTCGAGTAATCATTGCCGACGAACAAAGTGAATTTGGCGGCTCACTTCTCGCCTCAACCGATATTATTGATGGCCTACCGGCCACCGAATGGCTCGATGCCATAGTTGCTGAATTGCAGGGCTTTGCCAATGTGCAAACACTGCCGCGCAGCACAGCCTTTGGTTACTACGACCATAATTTTGTCGGTATTCTTGAGCGCCGTTCCGACCATCTTGGGCTGACAGCAAAAACTGGTGCCCGACAGCGCCTGCACAGGGTTCGAGCAAAGCAGGTAGTGCTTGCCGCTGGTGCTTTCGAACGACCATTAGTGTTTGCCCACAATGATATTCCGGGGGTGATGCAGGCCTCCTCAGTCTCTACCTACGTCAACCGATACGGTGTGGCGCCAGGAAATGATCTGCTGCTGTTTACTACCAACGACAATGCTTATCAGACGGCAATCGACTGGCACAATGCAGGGCGTACCGTAGTGGCGGTGGTGGACTCAAGGCTAAACCCCACGGGCGAAAGAGTGGCTGCAGTGACAGCTCTAGGCATTCAGGTTATGGCTGGTCATGGCGTGATTGAGGCTCAGGGAGGCAAGCGCGTTAAGCGGGCGCTAGTCGCCCAGTTGAATGCTGAAGGCACGCAGGTTATCGGCCCAGTCACAAAGATCGCCTGTGATCTCATCGCCAGCTCTGGCGGCTGGAGCCCCGCTGTCCACCTGAGCTCCCATACCGGTGCCAAGCCGCAGTGGGATGCCTCAATAGTCGGCTTCAGGCCGGGCAAGTCGCAACAGCAGGAGCGGTCAGTGGGCGCCTGTGGCGGCACATATACACTAAGAGGCTGTTTTGAAGAGGGCGCTAGTGCAGGTGCCCAGGCGGCTATGCTGGCTGGCTTTGGAGATGACAGTTTGATGTTCCCAGTGCCTGAGGTTTTGGATATTCAAGAACAGCCACAACAGGCGTTATTTTTAGTACCCCATACCAAGAGCACCAGCAGAGCGCCAAGTCAGTTTGTTGATCTGCAGCTAGACGTCAGTGCCAGTGGCATTGAGCTGGCGGTGCGCGAAGGTTTGGAATCTGTTGAGCACATTAAGCGTTACACAGCCATGGGCTTTGGTACTGATCAAGGCAAGCTAGGCAATATCAATGGCATGGCAATTTTAGCCAATGCTCTCGGCCAGTCGATTGCTGAGACTGGCACCACTATTTTCCGCCCCTCTTATACGCCGACGACATTTGGTGCTATAGCTGGGCGCGATGTAGGCGAGCTGTTTGATGCTGAGCGCTATACAGCCGTTCATCGCTGGCACGTCGAGCAGGGTGCCATGTTTGAAGATGTGGGTCAGTGGAAGCGTCCCTGGTACTTCCCCAAGCAGGGTGAAACCATGCAGGAAGCAGTAGATCGCGAATGTCTCGCGGTACGCAGCAGTGTCGGTATCCTCGACGCCAGCACGCTGGGAAAAATTGATATTCAGGGTCCAGATGCCGCGGAATTTATTACCAGAATGTACACCAATTCGTACCTCAAACTGGCTCCAGGGAAATGTCGCTATGGGGTGATGCTCAAAGAGGATGGCATGATCTTTGATGATGGCGTCTGTGCCTGTCTGGCAGAAAATCACTACCTGATGTTTACGACCACTGGCGGCGCTGCTGCGGTGATGGCCTGGCTGGAGCTTTGGAAGCAAACTGAGTGGCCAGATCTGCAGGTTTACTTTACCTCAGTCACAGACCACTGGAGTACAGCCACAATCACTGGACCCAATGCGCGAAAAGTGCTGGCGAAGGTTTGTGACGACTTAGACCTGAGTGCGGATAGTTTTCAGTTTATGGACTGGCGAGAAGGTACAGTAGCAGGCGCAAAGGCTCGCGTATTCCGGATCAGCTTTACCGGCGAGCTATCCTACGAAATTAATGTGCCGGCTCATTATGGGCGTCATGTTTGGGAAGCTCTAATGGAAGCCGGTGAAGAATTTGACATCACGGCCTATGGTACAGAGAGCATGCATGTGCTGCGTGCCGAGAAGGGCTTTATTATCGTTGGTCAGGATACCGATGGCTCTATGACGCCCGCCGATATGAATATGGATTGGGTGGTCAACAAAAATAAAGCCTTCAGCTTTATTGGCAAGCGGTCACTGGAGCGCAGTGACTCAGTGCGGGAAAATCGCAAACAACTGGTTGGTCTCAAGACGCTGGATGGGGCAGAGGTTATCCCTGAGGGTTCTCAGATAGTATTTGATTCAAAGCAACAGATACCTATGTCGATGCAGGGCCATGTGACCTCTAGTTATTACAGTGCGAACATGGGTCATTCGATTGCTCTCGCGGTAGTTAAAGGTGGACATAGTCGCCTGGGTCAGACTGTTTATTGCCCGCTGGCTAATGGGCGCACCATTGCCGCTGAAATTGTTAGCTCTGTATTCTATGACCCCCAGGGGGAGCGTCAACATGTCGAATAATATAAAGCGTGAATCACCATTAAAGTATTTTCACAGGCTGTCTAGTAAGGTTGCCAACAGATCTGTCGGTGAGCTGTTTAACGGCGAAGCGGAGTTTGCTCTGGTCGTACAGGAGTCGCCGGTGATAAGTCATCTCAACTTGCGCGGTGACGCTAATGATCAGTTGTTCTGTTCTGCTGTGGCAGAGGTGCTAGGTTTAATGGTGCCTCGACAGCCGGGCACCTATCACTGCAATTCGGAACATAGTATCTATTGGCTGGGGCCCGATGAGTGGCTGCTGGTGAGCCAGCTTGCCGCCGATGAGCTGGAGACCAGATTGCGGAAAAACCTTTCTGGGCATATTTCTATTGTCGACCTAAGTGGCGGTCAGACGCTGATCAATCTGCGTGGTAAGCCCAAAGCACTGCGTACAGTGATGAAGAAGTCATCAGTATATGATTTTGAAGCCTGGCCACTGGCCGAGGCTGATTGTGGTCGCTGTGCCAGGACTACCTTTGCTAAAGCTGGCGCGCTAATCAGTAACAGAGCTGATGGGTCTTACGATCTAGTGATCAGGCGCAGCTTTGCAGATTATATAGGCCAGTGGTTGCTGGATGCGAGCCAGGAGTTTGGCTGTCGTATTGAAGGCGACTCGGTGAACTAACTGAGCCTGTGTTTAAAAAAAGTGACCCTATGAATACCGCTGGCAGCCAAGGCGGAGGCTATGCGCATAGGGTCAAAGTACTACAGGTTAAACAATTAGAATAACTGTCCCTGAGCTTAGTGCTGCATCTGGCTGACCGCGTCCAGGCAAGTCAGGGCAGGGTCTTCGCAGCGCCGACAGGCCTGACTGCGTAGATCGCAATTTTTAAAACAGCGGTGAAAATCCCCCAAGCATTGGCGACTGCGGGACATGGCCAGATCGCAACTAGTAGGGTTGTCACGGCTGTAAATAATGCGTCTATCTATCAGGTCGCAATAACTACCAATCAATAGTTGTTCTCTTCTGCCCTTAAATTCTGTCTCAGTGACCCTATCTTCGATAGTTCTATTCAGTTGAGTGTTGATCAGCTCACGCTGAGTGTAGACGGCACTGCGAACCAGGCTGAAATGATCTACGGCGTGCTGAGCCTGATGTGGCGACTGTGAACAGGCCGTTACTGCGCCCAAAAAAATGATACTGATAAATAATGGTTTCACCTTAGTACTCCCTGATGGTGTTGCTCCGTAACGCCAAGCTAGACGTGTTGATAGAAAAACGAATATGCCAACCTTGGCGTCTAAGGTCAAGAGGTCAGATAAACGAAACGTTATGCAGCGCCCAAATCCAGACTCAATCTATTACGATGAATTTATGCAGATTCAGAAAAAGCTGCGTGCGCGGATTGTCGAACTGCGCAAGCACCGTGATATGGTTCAGGAAGATATGGCTGATTATGAACTTTCTGTTAGGCAGTATCAGCGAATGGAACAGGATCCAACTGCCATCGTGTCTCTATGGCAGGTATTTAAAATTGCCAAGGCCCACAACCTAGACATTCATGAGTTACTCGATTTATAGTCTCGTCCGCAGTCAAACCTATTAGATTTT
>JABJEX010000049.1 GCA_018663035.1 Porticoccaceae bacterium | reverse complement strand
GCCGCGCCGGTGGTGCTAAAAAATACAATCAGGCTGGCTGGCTGTTCGAGCAGATGGTGATCGCCGACACTCTCAGTAGAGCCAGCCGAAATCTCAATACCGCAATCAGCAAGGCTATTTGGAAAATCATGGGTAAAAAAGAACGCCTAAAAGGCAAGGCAAACAGCCTCTATACACAGGCGGTAGCCGGCAACCCAAGCATCGACAATTACAACTGGAGCGATAGCATGCTGGTGTTTACCTCTACCGACCGAAAATCTGAATTCTTTGCTCCGCTTGCACCTATAGCAACGCCATTACCCAGCGCGGTATTCCTCTTCGGCTCCATGCTCCTTGGGCTGATCGGCATCCTGAGATTCAACCCTAGCAGTTCGGTTATGCAAGCCTAACTGCCATTGCTGCTAGCGTTAAAAAAACAGCTCCTCCTAAGCTAACAAAATCGGCCCGCAAGGGCCTTTTTTGTGTCTGCTAATCTAGACGGGTGGCTAGCACATGAATGTAGCGACCCAGCCATTTATAGGGCTGCTGATTGGAATATTCTAGCTCCATATCTATTACCGACTGCGGATCCTGATGGCCGCCTCTGGTATCGCTAACATAGTCATGAAAGACGCGAATACCTGTCGTATTTTCTATCTTCAAACCTGCTTCTACTATCCACCTTTGCACAGTTTCTGGCTCTAAGGGAGTGCCCGGCGTCAGACTTTTAGGATGGGCCCTAAACTCAGCTTGCAGCATCTTAAAATTGCCACGGATCAGGTTGCGGTAGACAAGAGACTGGGCATTATAAAATGTCAGAGAAAGCGTCCCATTGGGTGCAAGCTTCGAGCTAAGATCTGCTGCCAATAGCTCGGGCTTGGCTAACCATTCCATCAGGGCATGACAGAGTATTAAATCAAACTGCCCGTCGACCTCCTGAATTACCTGTTGATAAGCGCCCTGACGCCAATCAATCTGTTCCGCCAAGTTGGCCTGTGCAGCCAGTTGTTTGGCGGCTAGACACATATTAGCCGAGAGGTCGTTGTATGTTACCTGATGCCCGAGCTCTGCTAGGCGCACGGCAAACTGCCCAAGACCTCCACCAATATCCAATATACGAAGAGATCCGCTCTGTTCTAACGCTGGAACCGCTGCCACGAGATCACGCCAGATCACAGCCTGTCGTATTTCGCCTTTCAAGCCGCCATAGACTTTACGAGCGAATTTCTCCGCAAGGTCATCAAAGTTTCTATCATGGGTAATGGTCATATCTTGCTGGCGCTTGAAAATTTCGGCTATTAGAACAAAAACAAGCAGGTGCGCATATAGCCGCGCCACTAAATGATCACTACAATACAGAGCTCACTCGCCAAAGGTTTTTGCCATGTCATCTGACTCAGCCACGCTCTCCCTAACCAAGCAGCTTATTTCGCGCCAGTCTGTAACGCCGGCTGACGATGGCTGTCAGGCGCTAATGATTGAGCGCTTAGAGAAGCTGGGCTTTGAAATTAATCGCCTGCGCTTTGGTGATGTCGACAACTTTTGGGCTATTCGCGGTACCACAGGTCCCCTACTTTGTTTTGCAGGACATACTGACGTGGTGCCTACTGGCCCTCATGAAAACTGGACTTATCCGCCCTTTGAGCCAACCATAAATGACGGCCAACTGTACGGTAGAGGCGCAGCTGATATGAAGGGCTCGCTCGCGGCCATGATTGTGGCGGTTGAACAGTTTGTTGCGGAACAGCCTCAACACAATGGTCGCATAGGCTTTTTAATCACTAGTGATGAAGAGGGCCCAGCGGTCAATGGCACCGTTAAGGTGGTCGACTGGCTCAAGCAACACAACAGGATCCCTGACTATTGTTTAGTTGGCGAGCCCTCCAGTACGGCCAAATGCGGCGATGTTATAAAAAATGGTCGCCGCGGCTCCCTTGGCTGCGTTATGCGTGTTAAAGGGTTGCAGGGACATGTGGCTTACCCTCATTTGGCCAGCAATCCAATACACAGTGCGCTGCCAGCGCTTACTGAACTAGCCGCTCAGGTCTGGGACCATGGCAATGAATTTTTCCCTGCTACTAGTTTACAGATTTCCAATATTAACTCTGGCACTGGTGCCACCAATGTAATACCTGGTGAGCTGGAAGTGGTATTTAACTTTCGCTTCTCTACAGAAGTCACAGATCAACAGTTGCGCCAAAGAACGGAAGCAATTTTTGACAAGCATGGCCTAGATTATGAACTGGACTGGAATCTCAGCGGACAGGCTTTTTTAACGCCGAAGGGGGCTCTAGTAGGGGCTGCTGTCGCCAGCATCAAGCAGGTGACTGGGTTGGACGCCGAGTTATCTACCGCCGGTGGCACCTCAGATGGGCGCTTTATCGCCCCTATGGGCACCCAAGTTGTTGAGCTGGGCCCGGTCAATGCCAGCATCCATCAGGTCAACGAAAACGTTAATGTTGAGGACTTAGACCGTCTAACCAGCATCTACCAGTTGCTGTTAGCAAAGCTGTTTCTGTAAATGAATAGCTATAGTGTTTTCCTTTACATCTCTACGGTATTGATCTGGGGCTCAACATGGATAGCCATCACTTTTCAGCTGGGTACTGTAGACCCGCTCGCATCGGTTATCTATCGAATGGGTATTGCCTCTGCGCTATTATTTGCGCTGTGCAAGCTCCGGAGCCTATCCCTCGCGCTAACTGCCGACAACCACAAGTTCATTGCTTTTCAGGGTATATGTCTTTTTGGGCTAAATTACTGGGCTATTTATCACTCAGAATTGTATTTACCCAGCGGGATTATCGCGGTGATATTTTCCCTTATCGTCTTCTTCAATATCATTAACGGACGCATTTTTCTAAAACGCCCGATCACCATTAATTCTGTGATCGGCGGCATAATAGGACTGACGGGGCTCTGCATGCTGTTTTATCCGGAGCTGATTAAATTCTCTGCAAGCGGTGACGCTATCAAAGGTTTCCTGTTAGCTATAACCGCAGTATTCGTCGCATCCCTGGGTAATATAGCGGCTACCAGAAACGGCCTGCTTGGCACTTCCGTGTGGGTAATTAACGCCTGGGGAACGCTCTATGGCACTGTTGCTCTGATTATTGTCGCACTGATTACCGGCATCGAGTTCAGTTACGAGAACAGTTTGGCCTATACTGCATCACTTCTTTACCTGTCGGTATTTGGCACCATCTTGGCGTTTGGTGCCTATCTAAAGCTGCTGGTCATTCTAGGCCCAGAAAAGGCTGGCTACAGTGGATTGATGATTCCCTTCTTTGCCATTCTTCTATCCACAGTCTTCGAAGGCTATCAGTGGACAGTAATGGCTGCCATTGGATTTATTTTGGTAGCCGCCGGAAATTATCTCGTAATGGGTAGGCGCCCAAATAGATAACGGTTAACCGGGAAGTTTTTGCAGGGCAAAAATATCGAAACGAGTAGACTTGCCTTCTAGCGAATAGCTGGGCGTTTTGTTACCGAGATATCCAGCGCTGGCCGATCGTTTCACCACTACCCTATATTGAGCACGCTGCAGTGCTAGATCGAGTAGCTCCGCTGCATCTTCATCTCCACCCACAATACCGTGGAATGCCTGCATCTCTTTCTTTACTTTGGCGGACTTTTTACGCTCGGGAAACATTGGATCTAGATAAATAATATCTGGTAGCTGTTGAGTATTGAGGTGCTCAAGATAATGTATTGAGTCCCCTTCAATAAGATCCATTCTGGCAACGATATCAGCTAACTCCCTATCCTCGTTTCCACTGTAGCCCGCTCTTTGTAGACCGTCGGCTAGCAGACAGTGCACTATAGGGTTGCGCTCTATCAACTGAATCTGACAACCCAGAGACGCCAGTACAAAGGCGTCGCCTCCCAGACCTGCTGTAAGATCCAAAACCTTGGGTTGAAATTTGCCAGATAGACCAACCGCCTTGGCAATTGCCTGACCATTACCACCACCGTATTTGCGTCTATGGCTATTTGCCGAACTAGCAAAGTCACAGATTATTGGCCCATGCGCCTTGCGCGTAAACGGTACCAATGCAATGCCATCAGATGATACCTCTAGAAAATAACCTGCAGAGCTTTCAGCTTTGTGGGCAAGTTTGCTGGACCTGGTTAGTTCACTGGGGTCAATAATCTCAAGGCCAAGCGCAGCGGCAAGCTCCGTTGCCACCAATTGCTGCTCTACTTGCTGGTAAGAAATTTTAATACTGGTCATAGGGTTATTTAACCACATATACTTTTAACCAGATACCAAGCAAACATTGGAACAGGCGATCGAGTAACGTGAAAATTCTTATCATCATTGTAAGCCTATTATTACTAGGAGCCTGCGAGCGCTATCAAATCACTGTCAATGATCGCGAGGTCTATGCACCACCCCGACTGTTTAACGAATATCAAGTAAAGGATCCAGCCTTAGACCGCTGTATCAGACAGGCAATTTTTGATAACCAGATTGTCGAAGCCGAACAGCTCCGATCTATTAATTGTTCTCATGGGGGCATCCAATCTCTCGAAGGCATCACTAGATTTACCAAGCTACAAACAATTAATCTAGCTCACAACCAAATCACTGACATCAAATCATTGATGTTTTTGGGCGAATTACGTCAAATCAACCTTGCTGGTAACGACAATCTGGCCTGCTCGGAGCTCACCGCGCTCAGCAATTTTCTATCGGAGCACCTTAATGGTGCAGAAAGTTGCAAAAAATGATTCGGCGGCAGACCTATTGGTGCTGAGTTTCAAAAAGATGTCCACAGAACCTGTGGATAACTTTGTGGATTAAGCACTGGGCAACTAGGTTGAGCCCCCAAATATCGGCACCTTTTGTTAAATTGGTTAATTTTTAACCAGTTATAAAACCCTATTAATATCAATGACTTATGGATTTAAGAACTAAATATCAATGACTTAGAGAGGTTTCTTAAAATGGATTTTAGAAAGCATTGCTATCTGTGGAAAAGAAACTATATTTGGCAAAAAAAACTATATAAACATTATCAAAACCTATTGCCATGCTTTTAAAAAAATGCTTAATTTTTAAAAAAAGGAACAATGCATCCCCTCTTAAATAGTATTTGATGCTGACTAGCAACCAGCTTCAACTAGCATTAGACCAGATGCAGCCAGTCAAAACCGTCCTTTTGGCAGGCGTAAAATACTTTTTCCTGCTCAGCAAACACCGCTTCCACTGCGCTACGTACTTTTTCAAGCGTATTATTCTTATCGCTGATATGCCCAATAACTAGGTGCTGGAGTCTTTGTTGCTCGACCTTTGATAGTAGATGTGCTGTTTGATGGTTATTCAGATGTCCCCACTGGCCACCCACACGGTCCTTTAAAAATTCGGGATAGGGTCCGGCAGCCAACATATCTAGGTCGTGATTCGCTTCAACCAACAAACCATCACACTGGCCGTACTGGGCTTCCACATGGGGTGTTAGAGAGCCGATATCGGTGAGCACGCCCAACTGATGCACATCACTGTTAAAAAGGTACTGGACTGGCTCTCGTGCGTCGTGAGGTACAGGCACTGGAGTCACCCGTAGATCACCCACCTGAAAGGCGCTATGGCTATCAATTATTTGAAAATTGCTGTCAGTAACAGAGAGATTCCGACTCTTTAGACAGCCGGCGGTCAGGTAAATAGGAAGGTTAAATTTATTAGCCAGGGGCACAACCCCTTTCCAGTGGTCGCTGTGCTCGTGGGTGACCAGAATCGCGCTCAGCTCCTCGGGCTTTTTACCGAGCTTAACCAGCCGCTGAGTGGTGTCTCGAATAGAAAAGCCGCAGTCCACCATAATGCAGGTATCCCGCCATTCGACAAGGGTTGAATTGCCCCTGCTGCCACTGCCTAGCGATGCAAAGCGCATAGCCTGTGACTTAAGACATATTCGAGCGCAGCAC
This sequence comes from Porticoccaceae bacterium, assembly GCA_018663035.1. GTDB lineage: Bacteria > Pseudomonadota > Gammaproteobacteria > Pseudomonadales > Porticoccaceae > HTCC2207. Next base: position 20,986 of record JABJEX010000049.1, on the reverse strand, counting down.
CTTGAGTAGGCGCAGGGCCTCTGCTTGGCCTAAGCTCTCACCCTCTGCACCGAGCATGCGAACCTCTACGTTTGGTCCAACCTGATGGACTAGAATACGGAAATTGGTCTCTAGTATTTCGCTTGAGCTATCACCACCGAACCAGCGACCAAACAGACCCTCTTCAACATCTGACTCTTCTGTATAGTTAACATACATCAGACCTTCACTTCGGTTCTGATCGACAGTTGCGAAACCACCGCGAGAGGCAGAATAGTTAATCGATGCCCAGGCGCGATCAAAACCCAGTTTGACCAGAATAAAAGGGTCTGCCGCTGCCGGGGTTATCACCTGCACCTTGGCCTCGCCACCAATTTTCTGTGCCAACAGCGAAACGCTAGCAAAGTTTGAGGCTTCAGCCAGCTCATTAGCCACCATAGTAAGCATATCTAGCTCGCGCTGGTTAGTATCCGAGCCCTCAGGCCATTCCGCCTGCTCTTCGCTGCCACGCGGTACCTGCTGGTGTACTGCTGTTATCTCTGTGCTGTCGAGTTGCACGCCTGGTGATATAGAAAAACGGAAGCGATGACTATTCTCTTCATCTGAGTTAAAAGTCACCCAGACAGTCTCGATAATACCGGTGGATCCCTCAGCCTTGGCTGATGGAATACCGTTGCGATTGAGCAAGTTGCGGATACGTGGCCAGGTTTCACTGGGTGAGATATTAATTAAAATCCAACGCCGCCCTTCGATCGACTGAATCTTAACCAATTGTTCAAATGTGTTCACCGAAGCAGCCTGCGGGCGCGGCACTTCAAAGCCTTCCATCTCTACAGACTCCACCGGAATCTGCGGTATTGGATATAACTGCCCCATGCTGATTGGCGCCATCTCAGCAGGTACTATAGTCGGCTCAGTCTCTTCGGCTAGCAGGTAGTCCTTGGAGCGGTCACGCAGACCCAGCCAGTTACAGCCTGCCAGACCAATAACCAGACTTGAAATAACCAGTATATTTATTCCCGTGCGCATTTTTTTCATTGTGGTGCTCAGCCCCTTTCGGCATCTACCAGCATGCTGCTGATAGCATTAAGTAATTGTTAAATCAGTCCCGCGTTTTGCAGTGCCTCACGGACAGTCCTGTGATGCCGCTCTGATAAGACCGTCATGGGTAGGCGCAAGCCTCCCTGCATCAAGTCCAGTTGGCTGACAGCCCATTTAACAGGAATTGGATTAGACTCCACAAACATGGCATCGTGAATCGGCTGCAAAACCCTGTCTATGGTGGCGGCCGCCTCAGCTTCGCCCGCCAGTGCTGCGGCGCACATCTGGGACATTAACCTTGGAGCCACATTGGCCGTCACCGAAATATCACCATGGCCACCCATCAGCATAAGCTCACGCGCACTGTGGTCGTCACCAGAATAAATCGCAAAGTCTGCCGGGCACTGATAGATTAGTTGTCGAGCTCGATCTAGGTCGCCTGTGGCCTCCTTGATGCCAATAATATTTGCGATAGCACTGAGTCTAATAACGGTCTCAGGCAACATATCACAGGCCGTGCGGCCGGGCACATTATAGAGAATCTGATCTATAGCTACAGCCTCAGCTATGGCCCTATAGTGTTGATACAGGCCCTCTTGAGTGGGCTTGTTATAGTAGGGTGTCACTAGCAGACAGGCATCGGCACCAGCCTGTTTAGCACCCTGAGTGAGCTCTATAGCTTCGCGAGTGCTATTGGCGCCTGTGCCTGCTATCACGGGGATACGCCCGGCGGCCTGTTCTACCACAAAGCGAATAACCTCGCTGTGCTCGTGGACATTTAACGTGGCGGATTCGCCGGTGGTGCCCACAGCGACAATACTGTCTGTGCCCTGCTCTATATGCCATGCAACCAGATTTTTCAGTGCGTCCCAATCCACCTTCAGACTATCTGAATGCATGGGAGTTACCAGTGCGACAATGCTTCCGCGAATCATCTCAAATCCTTGCTCAATCTGGGCCAGTGAGTAGCGCCCAATGGTACTGTTGGCATTCTGCTGATACAAGGGAAACCTGCTGTGCCCTCTTCCCAAACCAGCCGTCGGTTATTTATTTCTTTCACTTCTCTTCTTTAGGGCTACCCTGTAGACATCCTCTTCGCCCTCAGGACGGTTCTTAAAGCGTCGGTGAACCCAGAGATATTGCTCCGGCTGCAAGCGCACGAACCCTTCGATAATCTCATTGATACGCGTAGCATCTGCCAGATCATTACCAGTGGGGAAATCTTGCATTTCGGGATAAACAGTTATCTTATACCCCTGAGCTCCGGGAAGCCTTATATGGCTAAAGGGAACAACCGCGGCGCCGGTCTTTTCAGCGAACCTTGCGGTTGCATAGACCGTCGCTGCCTGAATACCGAAGAAGGGCGCAAATAGGCCTTGGCCAAGGCCATAATCCTGATCGGGTCCATACCAGAGTGAGCGGCCATTTTTCAGTGCTTTCATGGTGCCGCGCACATCTCTGCGCTCAAACACCACACCATTGCCTATGCCCTTATCAAGCCTGCCTCGCGCTTGCAGAAAGTCATACACGGGATTTCCGTGGGCGCGGTACATACCATCCATTTGCATCTGGGTCGAAATCGCCGCGGCGCCTATTTCCAACGTGGTGTAATGGATACCCAGCACCATCACACCGCGACCCTCAGCGACCTGAAGGTTTTCTAAACCCTCAAACTGCAACAGCTTGCTGAAGCGTTTTTTTGGCCACCACCAGGCTATACCCACTTCCATCAGCGCAATGCCAACATTAATAATATTTGCCCGCAACATAGCTTTTTGCTGCTGATCAGTCAGCTCGGGAAAACACAGCTGTATATTGCGCAAGGCGATGGTTTTGCGCCGGCTTGGAATTGCGTGAACCAGCAGGCCAATACCAGTACCGAGCCACAGCAGGACGCGGTAAGGCAGCAGAGTAACCAGTCGCCAAAGGCCAAAGGCCAGCCATAGAAGCCAGTATCGAGGATGCAGCAGCTGAGCCTTAAACGCTGTGGCCTTTGATTTCATCTATTCGTCCGGGTCAGATAATAAGTTGGGCGATGGCCACTTCAGGATTGACGTCTGCATCATAGTCAACGCCATCGATTTCAAAACCAAACAGATTGAGAAACTCCTGTTGATAGCCCTTGAAATCGCTGAGTAACGGCAGATTCTCAGTGCTGATCTTGGCCCAAGACTCGGCGACGACCGCCTGCACCTCAGGATCCATTTCTAGCTCATCTACACGCAGGCGTCCCTCATCGTCCAGTCTCGGCGTATCGCTATAGAGACATTCTGTGAACAGGCGATAAAGCTGCTCTATGCAACCTTCGTGGGTCCCTTTACTCTTCATCTCTTTGAAAAGCATTGCCAGATATAAAGGCATAATTGGAATGGCGGAGCTGGCCTGAGTAACCACGGCTTTCAATACAGAGACCCTCGCATCGCCACCGGTGACAGCTAATTGCTCTCTGAGGCCCAACACCTTGGTATCTAGGTCTTTTTTGGCCTGACCTATGGTGCCGTCCCAGTATAGGTCCCAGGTAATTTTCTCACCGATATAAGTAAACGCGGTAGTCTTGGCCCCATCAGCCAACACACCGGCCTCTGCCAGAGCCTGAATCCACATCTGCCAGTCATCACCGCCCATCACTGCAACAGTGTCATCAATCTCCTGCTGATTAGCAGCTTCGAGACTAAATTCCTGAATTTCTTCTTTGTCGGTATTGATACCCTGCATGCTGACATTTTTACCGACAGGCTTGAGCGTAGAATTAAATACCTGACCGGTTTTTGGATGTTGGCGACGCGGGGCAGCCAAACTGTAGATCACCAGGTCTATCTGACCCAGATCTTCTTTAATAGTAGCGATGGCCTTTGCTTTAACCTCGTCAGAGAATGCATCACCATTAATACTCTTGGCATAAAGACCCTCTTGCTCGGCAAATTTATGAAAGGCTGCACTGTTGTACCAGCCAGCAGTACCAGGCTTGCGGTCAGTGCCTGGCTTTTCAAAGAATATTCCCAGGGTTGAAGCGCCACTACCAAAGGCCGATGTTATCCGCGCAGCCAAACCATAACCAGTAGAGGAGCCTATAACTAACACCCGCTTGGGCCCATCAATGTCTGCCTGACTTTTGATATAATCGATCTGATTTTTTACATTCTGCTCACATCCTTGAGGATGCGTGGTAATGCACATAAAACCGCGAACGCGGGGCTTGATAATCATCTAACTGTCTCCCTAATTTACTATTGAGAAATCCCATCAAAGGCAGGCTTGCCACTTAGCTGCGCATCATACATTAATACGGGCCAAAACAGGCAGTTGGGAGCACTTTTTCAGCCTGGTTTAGGTGCTTTTTATTGACATAAAACCCTACAGACGGCACATTCAGTTGGCTTCGATATGAACAACTCAGGGCGCGCTGCCGTAACTAGATAGAGTAAACCCCAATTCAATTAACTCAATAGGCCTCGCAGCTCAATGGCATCTACAGACAATAGGTCATCACTACCCTACCCATTTTTGCGTCAGGAATTTCTCGATGCGTTGGAAGATAGCCAGAGCGCCTGTGTTGAGACCGGATGGCAACCAATACATCTGTCTCTTACCGAGGCTAATAACCGGGCACTGATGCCCCTGTACCTAAAAGACCACAGCATGGGAGAGTATGTGTTTGACCACGCCTGGGCAAATGCATATCACCAGAATGGTCTCGAATACTATCCCAAGCTGGTGAGCTCTATTCCTTTTACGCCGTCGACTGGCCCGCGCATTCAAGGCTCGCAATCCAGCCTGACTCAGGCGCACTGCCAGCAATTCTTTGAAGAGGTTCTGGTGGTCGCCCAAGACACTGCCGCATCAAGCTGGCATCTGTTGTTTCCCAACCAGCATCAGGCTGATTTATTCGACGACCCGAGGCTTTTAAAGCGCAATGGCGTTCAGTATCAGTGGTTTAATCGCGGCTACGACAGTTTTGAGGATTATCTCGGAGCAATGAACTCGCGCAAACGCAAGATGATCCGCAAGGAACGACAAGACATTAAATCTCAAGAAATTGCGATCAAGATACTGGAAGGTACAGAGATTGAGCCCCAGATTTGGCAGCTCTTTTATCTGCTGTACGAGCGCACCTATGCGAAACGCAATGGCACAAGAGGCTATTTAACTGAGGCTTTTTTCAAGCAGATTGCGGCCACCATGCCCGAGCAAATCGCCATGGCTGTCGCCTACCAGAACCAGGTTCCAGTGGCCTGCGCTTTGTATTTCTTTGATTCAGAAGCGCTCTACGGACGCTACTGGGGAAGTGCGGGGGAATTTTCGTACCTACATTTTGAGCTCTGCTATTACAGTGGTATTGAATTTGCGATACAAAAGGGTCTCAACAGGTATGATGCCGGAGCCCAGGGCGAGCACAAAATACTGCGCGGCTTCGAGCCGGTAAAAACCCAATCACTGCATTGGATTGAGCACCCGCAGTTTCGCGATGCCATCGCTCGATTCTTAGCAGATGAACAGCGCTCTATTGAGCAACATATACTTCAGGCAAGAGAAATACTACCGTTCAAGAAGCCTGCATTGAACCCTACCACTGGCCAATATTCGGCATAGAAGCCCAAGGTTCCTGCACGGGAAGGCTGTCGCCTCGCTGCAGAAGCTCTATAGAAATGTTATCCGGTGATCGCACAAAGGCCATATGACCATCTCTTGGAGGACGGCTGATCACCACACCAGCGGCCATCAGACGATCACATGTCTCGTAGATATCGTCCACTTGGTAGGCAAGATGGCCAAAGTTGCGCCCAGATTGGTAGTCCTCGGGATCCCAGTTGTAGGTTAGCTCGATGACTGGCGCGTTGCTCTGCTGAGCGCTCTGAATATCTGCTGGAGCCGCCAGAAATACCAAAGTAAAACGCCCTGCTTCACTGTCTTTGCGGTACATCTCGGTGAGACCAAGTGCACCACAATAAAAGGCCAGAGACTCATCAAGATTGGAGACCCTGACCATGCTGTGTAAAAACTGCATCTACATCTCTCAAATAAGCAAAAGCTTAATTATAGGGCCAAGTAGCGGATATCACTCAGCAGTTTTACCAGATGTGTCATGAAGCGCCCTGCATCACCGCCATTAATTACCCGATGATCATAGGACAGGCACAGAGGCAGCATAAGACGCGGCGCAAATTCAGCACCATTCCAAACGGGCTTTATCTGTGATTTAGAAACACCTAGGATGCCGACTTCAGGACTGTTCACTATAGGCGTAAAGCCATTGCCACCAATAGCTCCCAGACTAGACAGCGTAAAGCAGCCGCCCTGCATCTCAGCTGGCGTCAACTTACCGTCGCGAGCACTGTTGGCCAGACGCATAATATCTGCGCTAATTTCCCAGATACCCTTTTCATCGGCATTCTTAATAACCGGGACAACAAGTCCTCTTGGCGTATCAACTGCCATACCAATATTGCAGTAATGTTTTTGGATGTAGTGTTCACCATCGCTGGCAAGAGAACGGTTAAACTCCGGGATAGCCTGCAGAGAAGTTGCCAATGCCTTGATCAGGAAAGCTACTGGCGTCACCCGCACACCACGCTTCTCACCCTCTTCCTTAAGTGACTTTCTAAACGCCTCAAGCTCGGTGATATCCGCGTCGTCAAAATGAGTTACATGTGGCACGTTAAGCCAATTGCGCTGCATATTAGCCGCAGTCAGCTTTTGTATTTTACTCATAGCAACAGTGTCGACAGGACCAAACTGACTGAAGTCGACAGCAGGCACGGCTGGAATACCTGCGCCATTGCTGGCTTTGGGTTCAGCAGCCAGCGCCGCTTTCACGTAACTGTTTACATCGTCTTTTTGCACTCGACCCTTGGGGCCCGTGCCTGAAACCTTTTTAAGGTCGACACCTAATTCTCTAGCTAGCATACGCACAGCTGGGCCAGCATAAACATCTGAACTTACATCATGTTGCTGGTTACTCGAGACGGGTGCTGGTTTTGCAGCAGGCGCTGGCTTAGCAGTCAGCGGCTCGATAATCGGTGTTTCGCTGGCGTCAGCTTCTCGACTCTGAGCGTCTGAAGTCTGAGCTACCGTACCCTCAGCTACTGAATCATAAGATGCGCTGACTTGCAGCACTGCCACCTGATCACCGGTGCGCAGCATGTCACCTTCTGCAGAGATAATTTTTACTACTGTTCCGCTATGTGAGCTGGGAACGTCCATAGTAGCCTTATCGGACTCAAGTACCAGCAGTGTGTCGCCTTCTTCGACACTGTCTCCGACAGCCACAGATATTTCGATAACTGCAACAGCGTCATCACTTCCAATATCTGGCACCAAAATCAGCTGCTCTGAGGTTTCAGCGCTGGGCGCAGGTTGCGCAGCAGCTTCAGCTGGGGCTGAAACAGCCGCTGGCTCAATATTTTCCACAGGGGCTTCCGTGGCTGCCGACTCAGTTTCTATAGTTACGGCGTCGCCTGTAGCTGAGTCGATGGTCTCAACTTCCGCTATGGGGTCACCCACCTTAACTGTATCACCGTCAGCCACCAGAAATTTAACCAACACACCAGAGACTGGGCTGGGCACATCCATGGTCGCCTTGTCAGATTCAAGCACTAACAGACTGTCTTCCTGTTCAACCGAATCACCCACAGCTACGCTGAGCTCAATAACATCAACGCTCTCGGCGCCACCAAGGTCAGGAACAGTTACGATTTCTATGGCCACATTTCTTCCTTCTAAAATTAAACTGGTACAGAGCAACTCCCACTATAGATACAGCGGGTTACTCTTCTCTGGATCTATACCAAATTCTTTGATCGCCTTAGCGACAACAGTTGCTTTAATTGCACCCTGATCAGCCAGAGCTTTTAACGCTGTGATCACCACAAAATAGCGGTCAACCTCAAAGAAGTGACGCAACGCTTCGCGGCTATCACTACGCCCGAAGCCGTCGGTACCCAGCACATGCATAGGCTGCTCAACATAGGCTCTCATCTGTTCTGCATAGTTTTTCATGTAGTCGGTGGCTGCAATCACTGGCCCCTGGCTATTGGCGAGCTGCTCAGTGATATATGACTTCTTAGGTGTCTTGGTTGGGTGCAGTAGGTTCCAGCGATCAATCGCTTGGCCCTCGCGGACTAACTCATTGACACTGGTTAGGCTCCAGATTTCAGACTCAACCGAGAAGCTGTCTTTGAGTATCTCAGCCGCGGCTATTACCTCATTAAGAATGGTGCCTGCGCCCATCAGCGTCACGCAAAGGTCAGATTTCTTCTCCGCCTCGGCCAGTTTGTACATACCCTTGATAATGCCCTCTTCGGCACCTTCTGGCATTGCAGGCTGAACGTAGTTTTCATTCATCGTCGTCAGGTAGTAGAAGCAATTTTCTTTGTCTTCAAACATGGCTTTGATGCCGTCCTGAACAATGACTGCAAGCTCATAGCTGTAGGCCGCGTCGTAACTCTTGCAGTTGGGGATCGTGTTAGCGAGAATTAAGCTGTGACCATCCTGATGCTGCAAACCTTCGCCATTAAGCGTGGTGCGACCCGCGGTGGCACCAATCAAGAAGCCGCGCGCCTGACTATCGCCAGAGGCCCAGGCTAGATCGCCAATGCGCTGGAAGCCGAACATCGAGTAGAAGATATAGAACGGGATCATGGGCACCGCATTGGTGCTGTAGGATGTCGCAAGGGCTAACCAGGCAGACATAGCGCCGGCCTCATTGATACCCTCTTCCAGAATCACGCCTTTTTTATCTTCTTTGTAATACATAATTTGCTGGTGATCATGGGGCACATATTTCTGGCCAGCAGAGGTATAGATACCCAGCTGACGGAACATGCCTTCCATGCCAAATGTACGCGCCTCATCTGGAACAATGGGCACCACATACTTACCAATATTCTTATCTTTAACCAGCGTTGACAGCACCCGCACAAAAGCCATGGTGGTAGAAATTTCACGTTCACCGGTGCTCTCTAATTGCTTACTGAAGGCGCTCAGTGCTGGCACCTGCATGGGCTCAAAATGGGACTTGCGAGATGGCAAAGGTCCGCCCAGTGCATCACGGCGTCTCTTCATATAAGTGATTTCAGGACTGTCATCACCTGGACGGTAATAGGGAACTGTCTCCAGCTGATCATCTGGGATTGGCACGCCAAAGCGGTCGCGGAAGTATCTCAAACCGTCCAAATCGAGCTTTTTAACCGAATGGGTGTCGTTGGCCGCCTGACCTACACCCAATCCATAGCCTTTTACTGTATGAGCAAGGATTACCGTAGGCTTACCACTGCTGGCGGCTGCTTCGGAATAAGCAGCATACACCTTATAGGGGTCATGACCGCCGCGGTTAAGCGCCATGATCTGATCATCGGTCATATCCTTAACCAGCTCTAAGAGCTCTGGATATTTACCAAAGAAGTGCTCGCGAGTATAAGCACCACCATTGTATTTGTAGTTTTGCAAATCGCCGTCACAGACTTCATTCATGCGTTTGATAAGCATGCCGCTCTTGTCTTTTTCCAACAGCTGATCCCAGTGGCGACCCCAGACAACCTTGATAACGTTCCAACCGGCCCCGCGGAAAACACCCTCAAGCTCTTGCATGATCTTGCCATTGCCGCGCACTGGGCCATCGAGACGCTGTAGATTACAGTTGATAACAAAAATAAGGTTTTCTAGACCCTCGCGACCTGCAAGGGAGATCGCGCCTAAGCTTTCAGGCTCGTCACACTCACCATCCCCGAGGAATGCCCAAACCTTGCGATCGCCACGAGGCGCAAGCCCGCGGGCCGACAGATAACGCATCACATGGGCCTGATAGATTGCCTGAATAGGCCCAAGCCCCATAGATACCGTAGGGAACTGCCAATAATCTGGCATCAACCAGGGGTGAGGGTAAGACGACAGCCCTGTGCCATCAACTTCACGACGAAAGTTATCGAGTTGATCTGTTGTCAGCCGTCCCTCAAGGAATGATCGAGCATACATGCCTGGCGAGCTATGGCCCTGGAAGAAGACCAGATCACCCATATCATCGCCATCTGAACCCCGGAAAAAATAGTTGAAGCCAATATCATAGAGTGTCGCTGCTGAGGAAAAACTGGCGATATGGCCACCTATACCCTCACTCTTTTTATTCGCACGCATCACCATAGCCAGCGCATTCCAGCGAACCAGCGAGCGAATACGTCGCTCCATAAATAGATCGCCAGGCATGGTCTTTTCGCGGCTGACTGGAATGGTGTTGTGGAACGGCGTAGTGACTGACTGAGGTAACTGAATACCCTCATCGGCAGCATGAGCCTGAAGCTGACTCAGTATATAGGTTGCTCGCTCATCTCCCTGAGAGCGAACAATTGAATCAAAAGCATCGAGCCATTCTTGAGTTTCAGCGGGGTCAAAATCCTGCGACATGCGGCACCAATCATTGTTAGTTAACTGTAAGGTCGACTGACCGTATGTCCTAGGTTACCGCTGCTGGCTGCCAAGAAGCAATTGGTCGGTCTGTTTAGGCGCAGCATTTTAATGTAGCTGAGCTACAAATTCAATGGCAGTCGACCAGATACCGAATCCCCTAAAAACTATAAATAACCTTATATATCTTGTTTATCTTATTGATTAATATGACTTTATATAAAATTAACAATAACTCTTTATAAGTTAGTTTAACTACAAAAAACTGTTTTATATCAGTTAAAAGTCGTGCGCATAGTCGCTAGCCTGCTTTCGGATATCAATTAAGCTGTTGATCTCTTCGACATCAGCGGTTTTAAGCCACAGCCTCCGGGGTTGCTTTATTAATTGGTCTTTGTAGGCCTGCTGCAAATCTTTGACACTGAGCTGTCGAATAGCATCTGCGAGCTGAGAGCGAAAATCAAAGCCGTCATAACCCAAGCCCAGCGCTTCCATAAAGCGGCTATTCTTCTCCGCAAGATTTTTCGGCTGCTCCTCGAGACGACCCAAAACCGAAGCCTGATAACGCTGCAAATCGTCCTCTTGGAGCTCAGAGACCTGCTGTTGATACGCAGCCAAAAACCCAAGGTACTCAGTGCGAAGGTCGTCCTCGTTAGCTGTTGGAGACTGCACCAACATAGCTAGGCCAGGCACTGGCCCCAGATGGCTGGTAAAGGCAGAAACCACATAACCCAGCTGTTTTTCGGTGCGCAATTCATTGTAGAAAGGTGCGGAAAGCATTTCACCCAGCAGCGCAAAACGGGCCCGCTGCTCAAGAGTATCGTCGCTAGCCTGCATATAAAGCACCAATGCGGCGTCATCATGATCTATAGGCATCTGGGCCTCTACAGCACCCACCTCTAGCCTGGCGACTCTTGCTGGATTACTGACATCTGTAAGTGACAAGGAGTCTGAAATCAGCTCGACAAAATTAGTAGCGCCCTGCTGAGTATGATTTCCACTTACCAATATCTTAAGCTCCGCCTGACTAAAGAGCTCGGAGACAAAGCGCTGTAATTGCGGCATATCCACCTTCTCTAACACTGGGACCTTCTGCAGCGGAGTCCAGCTGCCACCGAGCATTGAGTAGAGCCCTGACATCAGCTGCCTAAAGGGATATTCCCGCTGAAAATTTGACCAGCGCCGCAGACGTGCTTGTTTTAGCTGATTAAAACGCTGCTCGTCCCACTCAGGCTGGGTCAACACAGACAAAATATCCTTCAACAACAGAGTCTGTTTGTCGGAATAGCCCCCTACCACAATACTTAGATCTCGCTCGTCCGCCTGCAGGGAAAAGCTTAAGCCCGCCTCGGACGCTGGGTAGATCTTGGCATTTAACTGATCCTTCACAAGATCAATAAAGAGCTCCGCCTTCACCAGCCCCTCAATACTAGCGGTCTTACGAGTACCAATAGACGCAATAACATGGGCCTTGGGTACACCATAGCTGGTATCCAGCAGGTGCCAAGCTCTAACCCCCGGCTGGGCAACTCTCAACTGAGGCAACTGATCCTCAACTGGGCCTATAGCCAGCTCTAGGCTGCCTGGCAAATAAGGGTTGGGCGCTGGGACTTTTAGCTGCGGGACAGTGGCAGGCTTTTCCCAGGCAGTCACAATGGCATCATCCACAGCTGCGACCGAATACTCCGCTGAATAACGTGCCGAGATCTGGTCAGTCTCGACTTCAGGCGCTGTGACCATGATATAAACATTGTCTGGGGTCAGTGCAGCCGCAACTTCTTGTATCAGTTTTTTATCCCAGCCTTCCATTAAATAACTAGCGCGCAACACATCATTGACTGGATAGAGCTGCATCATTCCTGACAGAGAGAGCACATAGCTTATCGGGTCCTGCTTTTCTTTAAAGCGAAAGCCTGCCTCAGCCATGGTGACCTGCTCTAGAAAGCGCCACTCCTGAATGCCCTCTTGGCGAAAAAGCTCTATCCAGGCAAACAACAGCTCAATAATCTTATGACGCTGTGCATAGCCCTCTGGCGTGAGCCCTATATTGACTGAAAACATGCTAGAGCTGCGATCTTCAAGACCGGCACCAGCACTCAGGCTCTCAATAAGACCCTGATCTTTTAACATTTGAACCAGACTGCCCTGCCCCTCATAACCAATTACGCCGCCTATATACTGGGTGGGCTTCAGTCGCCAATGAGCGTGCATTTTTGGCAGCTGAAAATCTAGACTCAGCTGACGGAGATTCTTAAGCGGCTTGACCTGAATTTCGAGTGGCAGGCGCTGTTGTTGCACGAGACGCTCAGTATGGGGCTCAATCTGTACATTGTTATTGGCTATAATTTCAAAGCGAGGCTCGACCATTGCCTGCAGCTGATCGAGATTTTCCCTCCCCAAAACCACCAATTTCATAAGATTAGCAGAGTAATATCTTTGATAGACCTCTAGTAGTTCATCCCTTACCGGACGACCCTCCAAGTCCGCTAAGGTCTCCAGATTCCCCACCGTAAATTTGGACATCGGGTGCGCTGGATCAACCTGCTCCTGCATAACATCCCACTGCCGACGACCGTCGTCTTTAATCTTTAAGCGATATTCTGACTCAACAGCATTGCGCTCACGATCTACATACTTGGCATCGAAATTGGGGCTGGAGAAAAATGGCGCAAAGCGGTCCAGTGCCTGTTCTAGATAGGCCGAATTGATATCAAAAAAGTAATTGGTATTTTCTAGGCCTGTCATGGCGTTGTGGTTGCCGCCGTGCTCGCTGATAAAAGTCTGGTAATCGCCTGGATTAGGATAGGCTTGGGTGCCCAAAAACAGCATGTGCTCAAGAAAGTGCAGGAGCCCCTCTCGATCCTTGGGGTTCTGGTAACTACCCACATAGACATCCAGCGATGCCGCTGATTTTTCGGTCGTGGGGTCGGAGATCAGCAGCACATCAAGCTGGTTTTTCAGCCTGATGTGGCGGTACTCAAGCTGATCGTTTGGGCTTTTGATAACGCCGGACTCCGCTGTAACTCCCGAACCACCAACGGGCAGCGAATCATCGCCGCAACCTTGGAGCAGGAGTCCTACTAGCCCCATTAAAAAGACAGTGGCAAACCTCAGCGTTCGAATTCTAGCCAAAAAAAACATCATCTCTCTTACCTTAGTTTTGACCCATTGCTGCGCTTGATAGCGAGATTGCATAGGTCCAATCGAATATCAAAGTGAAAAAGGCACCAGCACCATTACAAAACAACAATCCAAAACAACAATCCTAAAGCGCTGCGAGCCGCCGAATTAACGAACTACTCAGCCTCCAACTCCAACTCAACCTGATTGATGTTGACGTCCTTACGTGGCCAGGCGTTGTAGACCGCCTTGACCAATGTAGCCAGCGGAATTGCAAAGAAAACACCCCAGAAACCCCAGATGCCACCAAACAGTAGCACCGCCACAATGATCGCTACCGGATGCAGATTGACCACCTCCGAAAACAGCAGAGGAACTAGCATGTTGCCGTCAATTAATTGAATCGTGCCGTAGACCACAAACAGCCACATAAAATCGGGAGAATAACCCCATTGCATATAGCCAACCAGCAGCACAGGCAAGGTAACCACCGTGGCCCCTATATAGGGAATCAGTACTGACAGGCCAACCAGTAGCGCCAACAGCGCAGCATAGTTAAGACCTAGAATCAAAAAGGCGATATAAGAAGCAATGCCGACGATAAGAATCTCTATGGCCTTGCCGCGCACATAGTTCGCAAACTGCATATCCATCTCTGACCAGATGGCCGTCATTACTTTCCGCTCTTTGGGTAGCATATTCGACAGCGCTCCGATCAACAGGTCTTTATCTTTAAGCATAAAGAACACCAATAGCGGCACCAGTAACAGATAGACCATCACACCCAGTAACCCGGGGAAACTACTGATCGACATAGAGAGAATCTGCTCTGCCAGACTAGCCATCTCCTCAGAGCCACGCGCGACAATAACCTGAAACTGTTCGGGGCTGACATAGTCGGCATATTTTTCCGGCAGAGTCACCAGCAATTCACGTAAACGGCCTAGCATATTGGGGAGCTCAGCCACCAATAGCGATGTCTGTCTGCCGACAATTGGTATCAGGCCTATCAGCACCGACAGAAAACCAAAAATAAACAACAGATAGCTAACCGCAATTGAAGCCCAACGTGGCAGACCCATGCCCTGAAGTGTATTGACGACCCCCTGAAGTAAAAATGCCAATACCAGCGCCGTAAAAACGGGACCTAGCACAGTGCCCAGGGTCGCCATAACTACGAGTGAAACCGCCAGTATCAACACCAAAAGAACCGCTTCTTCGTTGCTGAGATACTGCTCTAGCCACTTTTGAATTACCTGCTTCATGCAAACCTCTTCCAATAGATAATAGGCCTATTAGGCAGCCCTAAATTAACAGAGTCAACCACTGCCGAACAGCCGCTCTTTGAGCCTTTATCTGACATGAAACCAGTCAATATTTCAACTGTCGAAATGAGGGTCATTTTTCGCTACAGTAACCGAAGTATAAATACAGGAAGTAAACCTCAGTTTTGAAACCATTTGCCAATACCCGACCCCTGCAGTCTCAGGTAGCCAATAGACTCACATCCTTTCTCCTGAGCGCTCTGATGGTTATCAGCCTTGGTGTTGTGCCGCAGCACAGAGCTGCAGCAGCTGAAATCAAGCTTCCCATCCTAGGAGACAGTACCTCAGGGATAGTTTCAAAGCGTCAAGAACACGAGCTGGGTAGAACCTGGCTCAAAGCATTTCGCAGCCGGGTGCAGGTGCACGATGACCCACTGATGCAACAATATCTCGAGCAACTCCTTTATAACCTGGCCACTTATAGTGATCTTGAAGACCCTAGGTTGGAGTTAGTCATTGTCAACAACCCCTCAATGAATGCCTTTGCAGTACCAGGTGGTATCGTTGGTTTTCATACTGGCGTATTTGCTCTAGCCGAAAACGAAGATCAGATGGTCTCGGTGCTCGCCCATGAGCTGGCTCACCTTAGTCAACGTCACTTTGCGCGGCGTGTGGACGCACAGCGAGCATCCAGCATGATAAGTCTGGCTGGACTGCTCGCCAGCCTTGTCTTGGCGGCAACTGCGGGTAGCGATGCTGGCATGGCTGCTATAACCGCCACGCAGGCTTTAGCAATGGATGGACAGCTGCGCTACAGCAGATCCAATGAACAAGAGGCGGATCGAATAGGTCTGCAAACTATGGAGCGCGCTAATCGCGACCCAGGCGCCGCTGCGGACATGTTTGAAACACTCCTCAAGGCTAGTCGATATAAAGGCAGCAGACTGCCAGAATTTCTTCTCACCCATCCGGTAACCGAAAAGCGGGTCGCGGACGCCCGCGGTCGCGCCATGGTTCAGGCATACAGACATTACGAGATCAATCCTGAATTTTATCTGATGCGTGCTCGCGCCCTAGTCGCCCTAGCGGGAAATCACCAAGACTCAATCAAAACCTTTAATGCCGAACTCAGGGCCAACACACAGAATCAGGATGCCGCTAGATATGGACTCGCCCTTGCCTATACAAAATCTGGTCAATTTTCCAAGGCCGATGCCGTACTTAAAACACTTCTCCAAAAGGACCCTAGCCAACTCAGCTATCGTTATGCGGAGCTAGAATTGAATATTGCGCAACAGGACTTCAACCTTGCTCTGACCAAGCTGGACAGACTGCTTCGCGTTAGCCCAAACAACTACCCCTTAACCAGCTTAAAATCTGAGGCCCTTTGGCAGGCACATAGATATGAGGAAGCCTCCGAAGTGCTTACAGAACTGAGTAGAATGCGGCCGGAAGACCCTATGATATGGTATCGGCTAGCAGAGGTTCGCGGTTTAGCTGGAAATATTTCTGGCGTACATCAGGCCAGAGCTGAGTACTTTATTTTGGTCGGCGCGTTCGATAATGCCCGCGAGCAGCTAGTACTTGCCGCCAAACTAGTCACCGCTGACTTCAAGCGTTCAGCAATTATCAGCCAGCGACTGAGAGATGTCATGGCTATGGAAGATAGAATTAAAAAGCTTTAAGCCTTGAAGTTCATCATGCGCTCAAGCGAGCGCTTAGCCAGCAGACTCACCTCTGAATCCACCTCGATGGCATTACTACCCTGCTGAAGACATTGCAGCAGGTTCTCCAAGCTGTTCATGCCCATCCAGGGACAGTTGGCACAGCTGCGACAAGTCGCGCCGCTACCTCCTGTGGGAGCCACCAAAAGTGTTTTATCCGGCACAGCCTGTTGCATCTTGTAAAAGATACCCTGGTCTGTCGCCACGATCATTTCTTGCTGGGGCAGTTGACGAGCCGCCTCAATCAACTGCGAGGTAGAGCCCACCACATCGGCTATATCCACCACAGACTCCGGGGACTCTGGGTGCACCAATACAGCAGCATGCGGGTGGACTTTTTTAAGGTTAAGAATACCCTTGGCCTTAAACTCTTCATGAACGATACAGCTGCCATCCCACATCAGCAGGTCAGCGCCGGTTTGCTTTTGCACATAGGCACCAAGGTATTTATCCGGTGCCCAGAGAATTTTCTCGCCCTGACTATCCAGATAGTCTACAACTTGCAGCGCTATGCTAGAGGTTACTACCCAGTCAGCACGAGCCTTGACTGCCGCCGAGGTGTTGGCATAGACAACCACGGTGCGATCAGGGTGTTGATCGCAAAAAGCAGCGAATTCATCGGCAGGACAACCCACATCCAGAGAACAGGTGGCATCGAGAGTCGGCATTAGTACCAACTTGTCCGGCGTGAGGATCTTTGCCGTTTCTCCCATAAACTTGACCCCGGCAACCACTAGAGTTTGCGCTGAGTGGCTGTTGCCAAAGCGCGCCATCTCCAGAGAGTCAGCCACCTTGCCTCCTGTCTCTTCGGCAAGCGCTTGAATCAGTGGGTCTGTGTAGTAATGGGCGATAATAACGGCATTTTTCTCGATCAACAGCGCCTTGATCTGAGCCTGCAGCTCAGCGACTCTGGCAGAATCAATCACAGCCTCAGCGGGCACCTGGTTGAGATAAGCCTCTACCAGCTCACGCTGACTATGATTTTCGACTACCTGAATGTTGCGCTGTTGGTCTACCATTTTAAAAATGCCTAGGGGGTCTGAAACAGCCCTTAGTTAAAGGTGGATAGCCAATAAACTACAGCCACTAAAGCAATTGATAACAGAACGACTGCTGCAATTGCATCGGCTACAGAATCGCCTTCATTGTTTGGTGTTGGATCATTACTCATAATTTATTACCTTTATAAATGGTTTGCGGGAAATCCACTACTTGACGTTGATCAGCAATGCATAAATACCCGGTATTTTTCGCGCCTGCATTCTACCAACCAATCCAACAACTGTCTCGTTTTGCTGAAGGTTTATTGTTTCAAAATAGGCTTGCCAAGCAGGCTACATAGAGCAAAACCCCAAAAACGCGCCTTATTCCAGAACGATATCCACATATAGGGAAATAATAATTCAAAAGAATAACGCCTACCGCTATCATAGCGCCCTAAATTCAGTGGGGCTCAGACCAAACCTCTATGTACAGATACGATCAATACGACCACAAACTCGTTGACGAACGAGTGGCCCAATACCGCGATCAGACACAGCGCTATCTAGCCGGCGAAATCAGTGAGGAAGCGTTTCTGCCACTGCGACTCCAAAACGGTCTCTACGTCCAGCGCCTTGCTCCTATGCTGCGAATTGCCGTGCCCTATGGCCTAATGTCCAGCCAACAGGTGCGTAAGATCGCTGAGATCTCTCGGGTTTACGACAAGGGATATGTCCACTTTACTACCCGTCAGAACATACAGCTCAACTGGCCAAAGCTTGAGGAAGTACCAGATATTTTAGCTGAACTGGCCTCTTTAGAGATGCATGCTATCCAGACCAGCGGTAACTGTATTCGCAACACCACCACCGATCAGTTCGCCGGTGTTGCCCCAGATGAAATCGAGGACCCAAGGCCCTGGTGCGAGATTATTCGCCAGTGGTCCACCCTGCATCCAGAGTTCGCCTTTTTGCCGCGCAAATTTAAAATTGCTGTCTGTGGATCAGAGGAAGATCGCGCCGCTTTTTTGCTCCATGATATCGGCCTGCAACTGGTTGAGAACTCAGAGGGCGACATTGGCTTCCACGTCTTTGTGGGTGGCGGCCTAGGTCGCACACCAGTGATCGCCAGCTCAATTCGTGAGTTTTTACCCAAACAGCACCTGCTCAGCTATCTGGATGCAATCCTGCGGGTCTACAATCGCTACGGCAATCGCGACAACAAGTACAAGGCGAGAATTAAGATTTTAGTAAAAGCCTGGACACCAGAGGTATTTGCCGAGCGTGTTGAGGCGGAATGGGCGCACTTAAAAGATGGCCCCGCCACGCTAGATGGCACAGAAATAGAGCGCATGAAAAGCTTTTTCACGGCACCGCAATATCTCAGCTTTGATGCTGGAGAAACTGCTGCCGACCTACAGTCATTGGCCAAAGACAACCGCGCCTTCTCCCGTTGGTTAGATCGCAATGTAAGAAGCCAAAAACAACCGGGTTATTCCTCAGTCACTCTATCGCTTAAACCAGCGGGCGTAGCGCCTGGCGATGTGACAGACGTGCAGCTAGAAACCATTGCTGATCTGGCCGATCGTTTTTCGTTTGGTGAGATCCGATCTACCCACAATCAAAATCTGGTGCTGGCCGACGTTGCGCAACCGGAGCTATTTGACCTCTGGCAACTGGCCAAGAGCGCCGGCCTTGCCACCCCGAGCATAGGCACTATCAACGACATGATCTGTTGCCCGGGCGGTGACTACTGCTCTCTGGCAAATGCTAAATCGATACCGGTCGCCGAAGCCATCCAACGAAAATTTGACGATCTCGATTATGTCTACGACCTTGGCGACTTAGAGTTGAACATCTCTGGTTGCATGAATGCCTGTGGTCACCACCACATTGGCCATATAGGTATTCTTGGCGTCGACAAAAAGGGCGAGGAGTGGTACCAGATTCAGCTAGGTGGCAGCGCCAATAGCAATGCTGCCCTGGGCAAGGTACTGGGGCCCTCTCTATCGCGTCAGGCAGTGACAGACGGTATTGAAAAGCTATTGGATGTCTACGTGGAGAATCGTCTCGAGCAGGAGAGCTTCCTATCCACCTATCAGCGTATAGGCATAGAGAAATTTAAACAGAGGGTCTATGGCACAGCTTCTTAAACAGGGTCAGGTAACAGTCAACAACTGGCAAACACTGGATACAGGTACTACAGAACTGCCATCAGGCAACCTGTTAGTACCCGTAGAGCTCTGGCAACAGTTAAGTCTGGGCGCGGAGCAGCACAGCGGCGAGATAGGCCTGTGGTTGGACGGCAGCGAAGAAATTGAGCAGCTTGCAGATCTACTTATCAAGGCGCCAGTGATTGGTATCAGATTTAGTAAGTTTGCCGATGGTCGTGGCTTCTCAATGGCCCGACTACTGCGCGAGCGATATGGCTATCAGGGTGAGCTTCGTGCAACTGGTGATTTTATTCGAGATCAATTATATTTTTTACAGCGCTGCGGCTTTACCTCCTATGAATTTGACGATAGCGTTGATGTAGCTGAGGCCAGCAAGTCTCTCAATGACTTTACTGATGCCTATCAGGTCGCCGTAGATCAGCAGGTACCTCTGTTCAAGCGACGCTAACCAACCGCAGGCAGGCGCCATGGCCCACGATCTAATACAGACATTTTTTCTTATTTTTAGCGGTGCTGCGGCGCTCGCGTCGCTCGCCCTGTTTGGTCGCCAGCCTCTCTTAGTTGCCTATATAGCACTGGGCGCAATCCTCGGCCCCCACGGTCTTGGATTGGTGACAGATGTCGAGTTGATCGGCCAGATCTCCAGCATCGGCATTATCTTTTTGCTGTTTTTACTGGGGCTAGATATGCAGCCTCAGGCACTATTTAACGTGCTACGACAGGTTACCCATATCACTCTTATCAGCTCTCTGCTGTTTGCAGCAACAGGCTATCTAATTGCCGTTTTGTTTAACTACTCTGCACTAGAATGCCTAATTATTGGTACCTCTATGATGTTTTCCAGCACCATTATCGGTATCAAGCTGCTACCCACGACAGTCTTGCACCACAAACATTCTGGTGAGTTGATGATCGGTATGCTGCTGATGCAGGATTTTTTGGCCATCTTTGTTCTTCTGATGCTGATTTCTGGTGTTTCTAGCAGCGGCACTGACAACCTATTGATCTTTGGCAAAAGCCTGCTTGCCCTACCCTTACTGATTGGCGGCGCCATTGTGGTGGTACGCTGGATACTTCAGCCACTGTTCGCGCGCTTCGATCGCATCGGCGAATATGTGTTTCTGCTGGCTATAGGCTGGTGCTTAGGGCTTGCTGAACTGGCTGAGATCATAGGACTGTCCCGTGAAATTGGTGCCTTTGTTGCCGGTATTGCGCTGGCAACCAGTCCCATTGCGCAATATATCGCCATTAATCTCAAGCCGCTTAGGGATTTCTTTTTAATTCTGTTTTTCTTTTCGCTGGGTGGG
>JABJEX010000048.1 GCA_018663035.1 Porticoccaceae bacterium | reverse complement strand
CTCACCGACAAAATACAACCCAGGCTGAGTTTTACATTCCATGGTTTTTGATGACAGATGGTCGGTATCTACGCCGCACAAAGTGACTTCCGCGGTGCGATAGCCTTCGGTGCCGGAGGGTTTTAGTTGCCAGTTTTCAAGCTGCGCTGCCACTTCCATCAATACAGCATCGGGAATTTCTGCCATGGGTTTATCTGCAACCTCTGACCAGTAGCGCTGCTGCAATTCCAACACTAAGCCTTTGGAGAGATGCTGCGATAAAAGATTGCGCAATAATGATTTGGCGCTGGATTTTTTATAGCTAAGTAGCAGTTGATGAGCATCCATATCTGGCAGTAAGTTGATACTGATACTCTGCCCCGGCTGCCAGTAACTGGACAGTTGCAGCGCCGCAGGACCGCTAATACCACGATGGGTAAATAGCAGATTCTCTCGAAAGCTGATGCCATTGACAGACATTTCTACATCTACAGCCAATCCGGAGAGACGATCACAGATTGGTTTTACCCAGTCAGTAAAGGTAAATGGCACTAGCCCGGCAGTGCGGGGCAATAGGTCAAGACCAAACTGCTCGGCAATCTCGTATCCAAAGCCTGTAGCACCCATGGTGGGAATAGATAGCCCACCGGTTGCAACCACCAGTGACTGGCAGTGGTAACTGCCCAGAGATGTTTGCAGTCTGTAGCCCCGCTCTTTATTGGCAATCGCCTGAATATCACATTTAGTGTTGATACTAACGCCAGCCTGTTCACACTCATCCAGCAACATAGTCAAAATATCTTTGGCTGAGTTATCGCAAAATAATTCGCCATGCTTGCGCTCGTGATAAGCAATCTGGTGGCGCTCGACCATCTCTATAAATTGCCATTGGTTGTAGCCATTCAGTGCAGATTTACAAAAGTGAGGATTGGCCGATAAATAGTTTTCAGGCTGTATATCCAGATTAGTAAAGTTGCAACGCCCACCCCCAGACATAAGGATCTTTTTGCCCACTTTATTGCTGCTGTCCAGAACCAGTACAGAGCGACCGCGTTGGCCGGCAGTAAAGGCACAGAACAAGCCGGCGGCACCGCCACCTATAACGATCACATCATATTGCTTAGAGGCTGTCATGCTAGGTTATCCAGACGCCGCTGCAATTCTGTTGGATCTATGGCATCCAGTGTTTCAATATTGCGCTGTGGGATCTGCTCCGGGTTAAGGAAATCATGCAACAGTCGCTCCATCATATCTTCGCGCAAAAAGTGAATCATTGGGTAGGGCGAGCGATTGGTAAAATGACTGCTGGCCTCTGGTGACTCGCCATCAAACTGGTATTGAGGATGAAAACTAGCCAGCTGGATCGTGCCGTCTAAATTCTGGTCCTCTAATAGATGATTAGCGTTATCAACAAAGTCTAGATAGGTCTCAAAGTCCTCAAGCCCCGCAGGCACTACCAACAATGAAGTGGCGATTTCAGACTCTGGCGACTGACAGATCAGATTCAACTCTTGCAGATACATTGCAGCAATGTCTTCGAGTCTGCCCGACTTGCAAACCGTTAGTCGCAAGCCATCGGCGGCAATTACCGGCCGTGCAAAGGGGCATAGATTAAGTCCCACCACAAAGCTGTCGAGCCAGGCTCTGGTGCGCTGCTCTACGGAACAATAAACCGGATGAGACATAGATAAGTCGTCACTAATAACAGGGCCGCTAGAATACCTAGTCGTGCTGTTGCCAACAAGTTAAAGCTGAGCGCTGTGGTCAGAGTGCAGCAGTTTTACGGGTACCAGTATTGACGTTTATCGAGGTGATTGATTCATGTATGCTGCCCCGCATTAACAATGGATTTACCAATTTAATCTTCTCGAGACCTAATCATGAGCAACCTCTTTCAGCCCCTGCAATTTAAGTCTGGCAGCAGCCTAAAAAACCGCTTTATGCTGGCCCCCCTGACCAATACCCAGAGCCATGCCGACGGCCGTCTATCAGATGATGAATATCATTGGCTAACTATGCGCGCTAAGGGTGGCTTTGGGCTAACCATGACCTGTGCTGCCCATGTGCAGGCGGTAGGCCAGGGTTTTCCCGGGCAGTTGGGGATCTTTGGCGATGAGCATCTAGAGGGCCTTACCCGACTAGCGCAGGGTATTAAAAATGAAAACAGTCTAGCCGTGGTTCAGCTGCACCATGCCGGCATGCGCTCACCCGCCGAGCTTATAGGCCAGGCGCCTGTGTGCCCTTCAGACCACCCAGAGACTGGCGCTACTGGCCTTAGCACAGCGGCGGTTGAGCAGTTGATCGAAGATTTTATCTGTGCCGCAGAGCGGGCCGAAAAGGCTGGCTTTGATGGGGTGGAGATCCATGGTGCCCATGGCTATATTCTGGCGCAGTTTCTCAGCGGCACTATTAACCAGCGGCAAGATCAGTTTGGCGGCAGCATCGAAAATCGCATGCGTCCGATCACAGAGATTATTGAGGGGGTTCGCAGCCGCTGCCGGCCGGACTTTTTACTGGGGTTACGACTCTCTCCCGAGCGCTTTGATGTGCATCTACCGGATATTATTGAGGTGGCTAAGGTGATCTTGGCTGCGGGCAAAATCGATTTTCTAGATATGTCCCTGTGGGATTCATTTAAAGAGCCGGAGGATGAGGCGTTTAAGGGCCGCTCACTACTGTCTTATTTTACCGAGCTAGAGCGCGGTGATGTGGCACTGGGGATTGCCGGCAAGCTGCGCAACCCCGACGAGGTCAACCGGGCCATGGCGGCGGGCATTGATTTTATTATGCTGGGTCGCGCGGCAATATTGCACCATGACTTTCCATTGCAAATGCAGGCAGATCAAGATTTCACACCGGTCAGAAACCCTGTATCCGCAGACTATTTGCGGGCCGAGGGGCTTGGTGAGGCCTTTATTACTTACATGTCTGGCTGGAAAGGCTTTGTAGGCTAATCAAAAGCCGGGCGGCCTGCGTAAGAAAGCCATGCAATTAAATTGGCTCGACGAACAGACACCTAAACCCACGCGCCTCTCTTCGGGCTTCCCTGAGAGAATGGTGCTACTGGACTGTGAGACCACCGGTGGTAAGGCCATCTATCATCGGGTTATTGAAATCGGGCTTTTGGTAATTGAAAACGGTGAGTTGATCGAAAAATGGCAGAGCTTTATCGACCCGGAATGCTCACTGCCACCCTTTATCCAGCGGCTGACGGGTATCAGCCCAGGTATGCTGCAAGGTGCTCCTGTGTTTGCCGATATCGCTCAGGAGCTACTTGGAAAATTAGAGGGCCGCACCCTAGTCGCTCACAATGCACGCTTTGATTACAGTTTTTTGAAGAACGAGTTTGAACGGGCAGGCATCAGCTATAACGCCAAACCACTCTGCTCGGTAAAGCTTAGCCGCAACCTCTACCCTCAGTTTAAGCGTCATGGGCTGTCGCATATTATTACTCGCTTTGGACTCAGCATAGAGAACCGTCATCGCGCCCTAGACGATGCTGAAATGATCTATGGCTTCTTTAAAAAGTCGTCGGCGCTGTTCTCGGATGAGGAAATCCAGGCAACCTGCGCTGCCATTCTTAAACGTCCGGCACTGCCCATAAAACTGGACGCCAAAGAGGTAGAAAAACTACCTGCCTCGCCCGGGGTTTATTATTTTTATGACGACAAAGGCCTACTGTTATACGTAGGTAAGAGTGTTCATATTCGCAATCGAGTGATGAGCCACTTTAGTTCAGATCATAAAAACCCTAAAGATCTGCAAATGAGCAGTAAGATTGCCCATGTGGATTTTGAGCAGACGCCCTCAGACTTTGGCGCTCAGATTCATGAAAGCAATCAGATCAAGGCATTGGCTCCCATCTATAATAGGCGCCTGCGCAAGAGCAAAAAACTCTACCAGTTTCGCACCGATACTGACTCAGCTGGGTACCTGCGATTGGGAATTGAGAGCATAGACACAGACAACCCAGCGGCAGATGAACATTTCGGTCTGTTTCGCTCACCGCGACAAGCCAGTAAAAAAATGGAAAAGCTGGCTGACCAGTATTTTCTCTGTCACAAACTTCTTGGGCTAGAGGGCGACAGTCGAAACAGCAATGCCAAGCCCTGCTTTAGAGCTCAGCTCAATAAATGTTTTGGTGCCTGCTGTGGTAGAGAATCTGCTGCCGTTTACAACGAGCGTATGCAGGCAGCACTAAAGAACTATCAAATCAAACTCTGGCCCTACGCGGATGCCATTTTGATTGAAGAGCGAGATGCCCTGAATCCAGAATCTCGCTGTTTTCACCTGATTGACCGCTGGCGCTATCTAGCCAAGTTGAAGCTGATCGATGACCTCTATGATCATGGATTCCAACTCAGTGCCGGGCAACCTTTAAACCAGAGCCAATTAGATCCAGGCCTGCAACAGCAGAGCGAACCAGACACCGACAGCAGATTTGATTTGGATATTTACTTTATTCTGGTGAGATTTCTGGTGGATCAGGACAGGGCTGCCATGAATAATCTGCATATTCATCCTCTAACGCGTCGTCCTGACGAATATTGCGACTAACCTCTTAGGGTTTCAGGTTCCAACGGCTTCATCGCGCCCTGTTGTGTTGTGGGATTTCATTAGGTTTTTATATCAGCCTTTTTTATCAGGCTTTTATATTAGACTATTCTAATTTAGATTTTTCTAACCTATAATAGAAATACTCATTAGCGACGGAGCCTAACTATGTCCAATCTTATGACCAGCAATGATCTCGAACAACTAGCCGAGCACGCTCAGGAAGCGGCCGCGCTGTTGAAGCAGCTGAGCAATCAGCACCGCTTGATGATCCTCTGCTCGTTGATTGACAGCGAACTCTCGGTGACCGAGCTTAACAGTAGAACCAATCTGAGTCAGTCTGCGCTGTCCCAGCATCTCGCATCACTACGCAATGCTGGACTGGTGCAGACCAGACGGGAAGCTCAGACCATTTTTTATCAACTGCAGGGCAACGAAGCGATTCAGGTTATCAAGGTACTGAAATCCATTTACTGCCCCTAATTTTTAACAGGGTATCAATATGTCTATCACCAGTATTGCCGCGGATGCATTTAAGCAGCTGCAAAAACCCCGAGTGCTTGATGTGCGCACCCAAGCAGAGGTCGATGCAGAAGCCCTTGCCGGCGCTGTGCATTTTCCACTGCAAGAGCTCGACCACAACAGCGTCAATCAATACCTGCTCTCTGTGGATCATCAACCAGAGCAACCAGTCTATCTGCTCTGCGCTGGAGGCCACAGGGCTAACAAGGCCGCTGAACAGTTACAGGCGCATCTCAACTGCCCATTAATAGTGATTGAAGGCGGGCTCAGTAGCCTAAAGCAGCAGGGGCTAGCCACTGAGCAGGGCCAAGGCAAGGTCATCTCATTAGAGCGCCAGGTGCGAATTACCGCCGGGCTATTAGTGCTGACTGGTGTGATTTTGGGCACCTGGTACAACCCCTGGTTCTATGGGCTGTCAGGCTTTGTGGGTGCCGGCTTAGCCTTTGCGGGTATCACTGATACCTGCACCATGGGCATGGCTCTGGCACGAATGCCTTGGAACAATAAAGCCAGATGATAACTGGCCTGTTTATCGGCGCAATTATTGGGCTGGTTTTGGGCCTTACAGGCGCTGGCGGCTCTGTTTTTGCCGTGCCCATGTTGATTCTGCTGCTCAACTTACCTGTGGATCAGGCTGTGGGAGTTGCACTTGGCGTGGTATCGCTGAGCGCTCTGTTTGGCACCATCAGCAACTGGCAAGCTAAATATATCCTCTGGATTCCGGCACTTATACTGGGCCTCTTTGGTGCTCTGCTGGCACCGGTGGGAAGGCAGCTGGGAGAGCAACTAAGTGCCAACATAGTGCTGCTGGGCTTTGCGCTACTGGCAATGAGTATCGCGGTACTGATGTGGCGACAGGCGACAGGCTCCCCGGCTCAATCCGCAGTTGTTCGTGCCAATGCTGGCTCGGGTGACCAAGACTACAAACAGCCCATCTGCCGCTTTAATGATTCCAGAAGATTTAATCTATCTGTCAGCTGCATAGCCGCTCTGCTGGCCAGCGGGATTGTTGTGGGTATCCTGAGTGGTTTATTTGGCGTCGGTGGTGGTTTTTTAATTGTGCCAACTCTGGTGTTCGTCGCCCAGGTATCTATGCGTCAAGCAGTGGCCACCTCGTTATTAATTATTACCCTGATTAGCGGCACCGGATTTTTTAGCTTTGCTCAACACAATGTGCTGGACTGGCAACTATTATCCTATGTGTGCCTAGGCGGTTTGTTTGGCATGCTGGCCGGTCGGCTGATGGCCAACAGAATTGCCGGTGCTCTGCTGGAAAAACTCTTTGCTATAAGCCTGATTGCAGTGACATTGACAACTTTGACCAGACAACTTGGCTAATTAACAAAAGAGATTACAGAGGAATACAGGATGATTTTTAGACAGTTATTTGATCACGAGTCCTCCACTTACACCTACCTACTGGGAGACGCTAACAGTGGCGAAGCACTTTTGATCGACCCGGTGATCGCCAATACTGTCAGCTACCTCAGCCTGCTACAGCAGCTCAACCTGACCTTGAAACTGTGCGTGGATACACATACTCATGCCGATCATATCACCGCGCTGGGTGCACTTCGCGAGCGCACTGGCTGTATCACCATGATGGGTGAACAGGCCATGGCAGACTGTGTCAGCCAGAGCTTTGCTCATTTAGATCAAATAGAGGTAGGCAGTATAAAACTTCAGGTGCTCTACACGCCGGGCCACACCGATGACTCCTACAGTTTTTATGCGCCGGACGCAGCTATACTGTTTACCGGAGACACCCTGCTAATTCGCGGCACTGGTCGCACCGACTTTCAAAATGGTGATGCCCTAGCGCAGTACCACAGCCTTCACGAGTTACTACTCAAATTACCGGAACATACCGAGGTCTATCCAGCCCATGATTACAAAGGCTGGTTAAAAAGTAGTATCGGAGAGGAGCGTCAACACAATCCTCGGCTGCAACTTAGCAGCGCTGAAGACTATGCGGCCATGATGGCGGCATTGAAACTGCCCAACCCAAAGCTTATGGATATTGCAGTGCCGGCCAACCAAGCTTGCGGAAAGTCGGCCTCTTAGCCGCCGCTGTTGGCTAGTATTATTTTTTGGTGAGTTTTTTCTGCAGTGCCATGGTTTCACTGGCAGCTTTGAGCACAGTTAACTGTGGGTTAGCCTGACCAGTGCGACCTATGGCATCGATCTGCCCATAAAACCAATATTGCACAGCAAAACCGGCCAGGGCGCGCAGGGTTTTGAGTTTGCCCAAAAACCCTAGCCAGCTTGGAAACAGAGAGAGCTCATTTTCATAGCGAGGCAATTCTTCAAGACCGCCCATCAGCTGCTTGGGCGCATCGGTCATCACGCACATAGGGCGGCCCAGACCCACCACATCGGCACTACCGCTCTCCAGAGCCTGCTCCATTGCTAAGCGCTGGCGGAAACCTCCGGTCACCATCAACGGAATACTGACTTTCTCCTGCATAGCCAGAGCAAAATCGACAAAGTACGCCTCGCGCAGCATGGTTGACTCAGCCACCTGCTGCTTTTCCTCTTCTTCCATCCCCTCAAGGCCCAAGAGTTTTGGCTGCTCGTAAGTGCCACCAGAAATTTCAATCAAATCGACACTGGCCTGCTCCAGCCACTGCACTACCTGCAAGCTGTCTTCAAAGGCAAACCCACCCTTTTGAAAATCGGCACTATTGAGCTTAACTGACACCGGAAAATCGGGCCCCACTGCCTCACGCACTGCGGCCACGGTATCTAGCAGGGCGCGGGCGCGATTGGCTAGGCTGCCGCCATATTGGTCGTTGCGCTGATTGCTTCTTGGGCTTAAAAACTGGCTAAACAGGTAGCCATGGGCCGAGTGCACCTGAACACCAGTAAATCCCGCCGCCTTTACTGCAGAGGCGCAGACTGCAAAGCGACGTACAATCTCCGCAATCTCCTCAGCAGTGAGTGCTACCGGTTCACCAAACTGGCCACCCGGCAGACCCAGCTTGACGGCGGAAGCTGCCTTGGGTGTTTTGTTGATAATTTTTTGCGTCTGCCGCCCAGCATGACTGATTTGCGCCCAGAAGTGGTTTCCATTGCGTGTAGCGGCCTTTGCCCAGCTTGCTAGCGCCGACTGCATTTCTGCACTGGGCTGCGAATCAATAATCACATTGCCCGGACGCTCCAGATGGTCCCTGTCCACCTGAATATTGCCCGACAGCAACATGCCCGCACCGCCATCACTCCAGATACCATAGAGACGCTCCAACTCAGCAGTGGGTACTCCATCGGCGGTGGCCAGACCTTCGGTCATCGCAGCCTTGGACAGACGATTGGGTAGCACAGCCCCGCAGGGCAAGGTTAATGGTTGGGCGAGCAGATTAGTCATAGTGAAATTCTTATTGTTAGTTTTTCTCTATGGTATGACGGCATTAGCTTTTTATCCAGTGGTGCACCCTAGGGTTCACTGACTGGCCAGTTCAATACTCGTTGCGGCGCTGTATTGCGAGCACAGCAGTACTGATGAGTCTCATTTTGAACTTTACCCGTCAAAGCTACCGATCGACACTGAGGATCTATCAGTTGAGGATTCTCATGAATTACTATGAATACCAGGCCATGGCTAAGGCTGACGGCCAAATTACATTTGACCCAGAGTGGGGTCAGGGGCGGAGCATTTTCGGCGGCCTTACCGGTGCGCTGGTACTCAGTTATATAACAGGCACGTCGGATCTCAGTGGCCGCGATTTGCGAACATTAAACATTCACTTCTGCGGCGCCACTATTGCCGGCGAGCCCTGTGAATTCCGTCATCGCATCCTGTCTGAAGGTCGCTCGGTGACCCAAATTGAAGGCCAGTTGTTACAAAACGGCGAGGTAAAGACCGCGGTCATAGCATGTTTTGCTATTAGGCGGGACTCAGACTTGGTAGTCTCTGCACCGCAAAGAACATTTGAAAGCAGCCCAGATAGAGCGATAAAAATGCCCTTTATTCAGGGTCATATGCCAGAGTTTATTCGCCATTTTGATCTGCGCTACACCAGCAAGGGACTACCTTTTAGCGGCACAGACGAAACCACCATCAGTGGCTGGATGCGGCTCAAGCAAACCCCAGAGCGGTTTACCGACCCAATTATTGTCACCCTGATCGATGCCTGGCCACCCGCGATTTTACCCATGCTTAAAGAGCGCGCTCCCAGCAGCACGATTACTTGGAATATGGAATTTATTCAGCCAATCGCCAGCCTAGAAGCCGATGACTTTCTCTATTACGAATGTACAGCCACGCAGGCGAGCGCAGGCTACGCTCACAGCGAGGGTAAGGTGTATCACCCCAATGGTCAGTTACTGGCTCTCAATCGACAGCTAGTGGGGGTTTACGACAAAAAGTGACCTGCTAAACTGTGCCAACGAAATAAAAAACTATAAGAATAATTAGCAATAAAAAGAATTAGGTGGGGGTACGCACTTTGACCAACCAAACACCGACTGCCCGACAACCGCTGGCGGGGCTCCAAGTTGTGGAGCTCTCCAACATGATTACCTGCTCGTTGGCCGCTCAGACCATGGCCGCTCAAGGCGCCACTGTTATTAAAGTTGAACCTCCTGTGGGTGGCGATCAGATGCGTCCATTGGGTACTCAAAAATCCGGTGTGTCGGGATTTTTTCACAACTGTAATCGCGGCAAACAGTCGTTGGCTATAGACCTTAAATCCGATGCTGGTGTTGAGGCAGTAAAAAGACTCGCCGCCAACGCAGATATAGTGCTGCACAATTACCGGCCCGGCGTGATGGATCGTATTGGTTTGGGCTCTGCGACGT
The DNA here is from genome assembly GCA_018663035.1 of Porticoccaceae bacterium. Classification (GTDB taxonomy): domain Bacteria; phylum Pseudomonadota; class Gammaproteobacteria; order Pseudomonadales; family Porticoccaceae; genus HTCC2207. The sequence goes on along the minus strand of JABJEX010000048.1, from coordinate 3,393 downwards.
TGCGCGCAATCAACCCGCGGCTAATTTATATCGCCGTTAGTGGCTTTGGCACGCAGGGCCCTATGGCAGACTTTCCCGCCTTTGATCATGTGATTCAGGGTATGGCGGGCTTTACCGACCTGCAGGCTCCAGACGATAACAAATTTGATTTTATCCGCACCTTTATTTGCGACAAAGTGACCGCTTATACCGCTGCTCAGGCAGCCACTGCCGCGCTAGTTGCAAGGGCAGCCACTGGGGAAGGCCAGCATATTGACATATCTATGCTGCATGCCTGTATTGCCTTTATGTGGCCGGATGGCATGATGCACAGAACCCTAAAAGACGACGATAGATTTACCATGTCGCCGGGCTCCGAATACTTCCAGACCATTAATTATAGCGACGGTGCCATAGCAGTGGCACCTTTGAAAGACAATCACTGGGAAGCCCTATTACCAATGCTTGGTTATCCAGAGTTACTGGGCACGCCCCCCTACAACTCGGTCCCTGCACGTATGACTAATATGCGCGAAGTGACTCAGGTACTTAAAAACCCACGTGTGGATATTGGCGTCGAGAAAGCCATGGAAATTTTGGTGGCTGCGGATGTACCCTGCGCCCCCTGTTTGCAGCGTGATCACTTGGAGTCTAGCGAGCAGATCGTCGCCATTGGCGCACTTGAAACCTATGTAACCAAGGCGATGGGCAAACTAACTGTGCCTACGCCACCGGTACAATTTGAAGGGCAACCAGCCTCGTACGCTGAACCCAGCCCACTACTGGGTCAACACAGTCGCGTCATACTCCATAGCCTTGGTTGGGCTGAGGATGCTATTGACGAATTGATCAGTGTCGGGGCCGTTGCCGAAACTCTGTTGCCCGATTAAAGACCATTTCCATGCGAAAGAGGACTGCTAAAAAAATCCCTGCTAGCCACGATATCCTACTGTGGATCTGTGGTACTGTTCTATGGACGTTGTTTACTCCTGTGCAGACAGTTGCAGCGGATTTCACATTGGCCAATCAGTGTCCGCCGGGCTTTGCTCTGGATGATAGCAATCAGTGCCGACTGCGCAGTCTCTATCAACTCTATGACTCACTGCAGGATCAGGGTCTAGGTGGGCTGAAAACTGCCCTGCCTTCCCATCGCGACGGCTTTAGTCCGCAGCAAATTGACCTGGGGCGACTATTGTTTTTTGACCCTGTACTGTCCGGCGATAAAAACCTCAGCTGTGCCAATTGTCATAATCCAGAACTGGGATTTGCCGATGGTCTAGCTCGCAGTGTTGGCGCCAATGGACAGCAGCACGCGCGCTCTGCACCCAGCCTGTGGAACAGCGCTTTTTTAAAGCGTTTTTTTTGGGATGCTCGCTCAAATAGCCTCGAGGATCAGGCTCTGGGGCCGCTTTTCTCCGAGATAGAAATGGCTAACACACCAGAGCAATTGCTCGCTAATCTCCATCAGGTAGAAACCTATCCGGCGCTTTTTGCAGAGGCTTTTCCTGAAGACGAAAACCCGTTGGTTGTAGATAACATAGTAGCCGCACTGACCGCTTTCCAAACCTCGCTTATCAGCCTTAATAGCCCCTATGACCGGTACGCCCATGGCGACAGCTCGGCATTGAGTGCACGGCAGTTGGAAGGCCTAAATGTATTTCGCTCCTTTGTCGCCCGCTGCTCCCAATGTCACACTCCGCCCCTGTTTACCAATCAGCAGGTCGCAGTGATAGGCACGCCGGAGCCCGAGGGTCTGCCGAGAGATATTGGGGCTCAGGCAACCTTTAATGCCAAGCGTCTGAGGGGAGGGTTTAAAGTGCCAACATTGCGCAATATCGCCCAGACGGCGCCCTATATGCACAGCGGCAGATTCGCCACATTGCGCGAAGCCACCGAGTTTTATACCAAAGGGCGCGGCCATGCAGTGCCCGAGGGCGAAGAGTTATTGCTTCACTGGCATATCTCAGAGCCCAATCTTAGTGAAACCGAACTGGATCGGCTGGTAGATTTTATGGGCGCGCTAAGCGACGAAAGCTTCAAGCCCAGCACTCCCCGCCGAGTGCCCTCGGGTCTCCTCAATGGCAGGCCCAATTTCAGTATTGTGGAATTATCAGGAGAATAATAATGACTCGTAAAATCAAATTACTGGCAGCAATTCTGCTGTTTGCCGGCGGCTGGATTATAGGCAGCAACAACAATACTGCCCCTGTGATTACCAGCTCCATGGGCGGCGCAAGCTATGCGGGTGGCTATCAGCCCGACCAGCAAGCTGCTGCTATGCAGTCAGAGGGAGCAGTGGCCCTGCGCACTGAACAGGGACAGGTGCATATTGTTGAGAATGGCGACTCGATTCAGGCTGCCGTGGAAGCAGCCCAGCCTGGCGACACCATTCAGGTGATGCCCGGGACCTATTCAGAAACGGTGTATATCGACAAAGACGATATTCACCTGTTGGGCGTGATTCAGGAGGGCAAGCGCGCCACTATGGACGGTCTGGGCAAACTCAACGATGCCATTCTCTACTCTGGCAACAATGTGGTGATCGAGAACTTCCGTATTACCAAGTACAAAGGCAATGGCATTATGGGCCAGGCCGGTAATAATTTTGAAATACGTAACAATGTGATTGTCGACACCGGTATCTATGGGATTTTCCCTCAGCTGGGCACCAATGGTCTGGTAGAACACAATGTGGTCTCAGGTATTGAAGATGCCGCAATCTATATAGGCATGAGCGACAATATTCATGTGGCCTACAATGAGGTATTCGACAGCGTGGCTGGTATTGAGATTGAAAACAGCCGCCATGCCATTGTCGAACACAACAATGCCCACAATAATACAGGCGGTATTCTGGCCTTTGTTACCCCCGGCCTGCCGATTAAAACCACCGAAGATGTGATTATTCGCAATAACTTTGTGCTGAATAACAACACCCCCAACTTTGGCGCACCTGGCTCTATTGTCTCTGGAATTCCAGCTGGCACTGGGATTCTGGTGATGGCCGCCGATGATGTGATTATTGAGGGCAATATTATCTCCGGCAACAAAACCGCCGGTATTATTGTCAATGACCACAGCTTTGCCACCACCATTACCATGGATGTGGAATCAGATCCCAACTCAGATCGCACCATGATTCTGGATAATGTCATGCTCAACAACGGCTACGACACCATTGCCGAAGTAAAAGCCGTAGCTCTGACCGAACTGCATACTGGCCTAGTGGATATAGTCCATGTGGGCTCCAGCGAGGGCAGCTGTATTGTCAATCGTCACCGCTACAGAGCCGTGGGCATTGGCGGCTACGGGGACTGTGATTTTACCAACACCGATAGCATAGATAACTACCTTGTAGCTGGCGGCGCCGACCGCCGCGTGATTCACCCGTCTGAGCGCGGTGAAATAGCCTAT
>JABJEX010000047.1 GCA_018663035.1 Porticoccaceae bacterium | reverse complement strand
TTGGGTAATCAAGAGCCTCTCAAGCTGCTGCTTAATCAAGAAGACCCTCAGCAGATAGCTCGCGTGTTCAAATACTACGATTATTTTTTACAGGCGCGCAGTGAAAAAATTGCCCAGTATAAAAGCGATGTTCAAGCGCTTACCAAGGTTATCGACGATATCAGTAGTCGCAAACTGAGCCTGACCGAATCCCAGAACCAATTGCAAGCTGGTCAACAACGGCTCGCTAATCAGATCAAGGCTCGCCAACAGGCATTGGCTAAGGTGAACCTATCACTGCGTAGTGATCAACAGAAGCTCTCAGGACTTCAGAAGCAACGCAGCGAGCTCGAAGAAATACTTAGTGCCGTGGTCGAAGCCGTTTCTGACCTGGACGTGCCGGGTGACTATCAGCCCTTTGACTCTCTAAAAGGCCAACTCCAGTGGCCGCTAAAGGGCCCTGTGAGCAACAGCTTCGGTAGCAGGCGCAGTGGAGAATTACGCTGGCAAGGCTGGATGATCAGAGCCAAAAATGGCGATGAAGTACAGGCCGTGCACCAGGGCCGCGTTGTGTTTTCAAACTATCTGCGCGGTTTTGGCTTATTAGTCATTGTCGACCATGCCGATGGCTACATGACACTCTATGCTCACAATCAAGAACTGCTTAAAGAAACCGGCAGCTGGGTCTTCAGCGGTGAGACCATCTCCAGAGCTGGGGATACTGGTGGACTAGATAGCCCAGCACTGTATTTTGAGATACGCAATCAGGGTACGCCTACAGACCCCAAGATCTGGTTGGGCAAGCGCTAGCTCTAGAGTTTATGATTAATCTAACCCAACACTCTGTGCAACCAAGCCGAGGTTTAAGACTCCAAGCTAGGACAGATTAAGGAAACAACCCATGTTAAGAATGACACTAAGCCTATGGCTAGCACTGCTGCCAGTTTCAGTTCTGGCACAGAGCCCTGTGACTGATACAGAGGCAGGCAAGGAAGAACAGCAGCGCCTACCGTTGCGAGAGCTGCGCATATTTACCCAGGTTTTCGAACAGATTCGTCTTGGCTATGTTGAAGAAGTCAGCGATGCGGAGCTTTTAAATAACGCGATAGCCGGCTTGCTAACTGAGTTAGACCCCCATTCCGTATATTTAGACGAAGCGGACTATGATGACCTTCAAGAAAACTCAACGGGCGAATATGGTGGCCTGGGCCTGGAGGTAGGGACAGGAGAGGGCGCTATTAGAGTGGTGTCGCCAATCGACGAGTCCCCAGCGGCTAAAGCAGGCGTTCAGGCTGGCGATCTGATTGTCAAAATGGATGGCAAACCAGTGCAGGGTATGAGCCTGCAAAAAGCCATAGACAAAATGCGCGGGGAAAAGGGCACCAGTATTAAACTTACGGTATTTCGTGAGGGGCAGGATGAAACCCTAGATATTGAAGTGGTGCGTGACATTATCAAAATTAGCTCGGTGCGCAATCGCCTGTTAGAGCCGGGCTATGGGTACATTCGGGTTGCCCAGTTTCAGCAGAATTCAGGCAAAGATTTTGTTGCCGCGGTCGAGGAATTACAGAGCAAATCTGACCAGTCGCAGCCATTGAAAGGCGTGGTTATTGATCTGCGTAATAATCCTGGTGGTCTAGTGCCCGCCTCGGTTGAGATTGCCGATGCATTGCTAGACAGCGGCACCCTCGTCTACACCGAGGGGCGTCTGCCAAGCTCAAATATAAGCTTTGATGCAAAAGCTGGTGACGTACTCAAAGGCCTGCCTGTGGTGGTACTAATCAATGGCGGCAGCGCCTCAGCCTCTGAAATTGTCGCAGGAGCACTTCAAGACCATGGCCGAGCCGCTATTCTGGGTACACAAAGTTTTGGTAAGGGGTCGGTACAGACAGTGATTCCATTGGGTGATGGGCGCGCAGTTAAACTGACCACAGCCCGCTACTTCACCCCAAAGGGACGCTCTATTCAGGCAGAGGGAATTGTTCCAGACATTGTGGTTGAGCGAGCAGAGATTCGCCCCTACCTCAGCAGAAAACGGGTTCGTGAGGCCGATCTGGAAGGGCATCTTGAAACTGAGGATGCATCTCAAAACAAGCCGACAGACAACAACAGTTCGCCCGCTGAAGACCTCAGCGTTGACAATCAACTCTACGAGGCAGTCAATCTACTCAAGGGCTTTTATCTTTTAGGTAATCGAACCCTAAACCAGTGATGCAAGCAGGTTGAGACGAATCTGCAAAAACGCCGGCCAGCCGGCGTTTTTTATTCCACGACTACTTGGTGCAGGATCTGTAGATAAACAACAGCAGCAGGGCGCCCACCACAGCGGTAATTAAGCCCGAAAAACTAAACTCACCAACAGTACCTAGACCCACCAAAGAGCCCAGCCAGCCTCCAGTAAAGGCACCGGCAATACCCAGTATTGTGGTAATGACGAAGCCACCATTATCCTTGCCTGGCATTATATATTTGGCCAAGATACCTGCTATAAGACCTAACAAAATCCATGAAAAAATACCCATAGTTTCTCTCCTTGTCGGTTAACCCCCTCCCCTATGATTCCGCCACCAGGGGCTGCTCTCCTGCTCGATGCAGGTGCACGTCGCGCTGAGGATAGGGAATCGAAATACCTTTGGCATCCAGTGCTTTTTTTACCGCTTCAGTAATATTGAAATAGACATCCCAATAGTCCGCAGTTTTAACCCAGGGTCGACAGACCAAATTAACGCTGCTATCGGCCAGTTCGACCACAGCAATGCTCGGAGCTGGATCTGAGAGCACCTTTGACTCAGCTGCGATCACAGAAGTTAGCACAGCTTTAGCATCATCGATATCATCCCCGTAACCTATACCAAACTGTAGATCAACACGGCGAGTTTGATTGGCAGAATAGTTGGTAATGTTACCGCTGATAACGCCACCGTTGGGCACGATGATCTTTTTGTTATCTGGGGAATGTAACTCTGTGGTAAAAATATGAATCCTCTGCACCACACCAGCAACACCGGCAACCTCAATAAAGTCACCGACTTTAAACGGACAGAAGATCAGAATCAGTACGCCGGCAGCGAAGTTAGCCAGCGAACCCTGCAGCGCCAACCCAATCGCCAACCCTGCGGCACCCACAATGGCGACGAAAGAGGCAGTCTGAATACCCAGTTGTCCCAGAGCTGCAATCACCACGAAAATAAGTAATATCCAAGATACCAAACTACCAACAAAGTGCTGAATAACGCGGTCGGTATTGTTTTTTTCCAGCACATGCTGCACAAGTACTGAGATTTTTTTGGTCAGCCACCTACCCAGAATAAAGATCGCCAACGCCAAAATTATCTTGATGCCGTAGCGCAGTGCTAGCTCCTGAAATAACTCAATTGTCTCAGGCATTTTAAATTCCTTTTTATCACTAGTTATAGGTAATCTCAGCCCCAACTTTATAAGTGGGGGCCAAGTATTCCTATTAAGCGTAGTCGACTAAAGCTCGACTAAAAGAATTTTTGTAGGGGTCTTTAATTGGATTCGACATCCAATTTATCGACCTTTTGGAAGCCTCGAGGTAACTTGTGACCACGACGGCCGCGCTCTCCGCGATAATGTTCGAGATCCTTACCTTTCATTACTAGATAGCGCTTACCGGAATGCACCACCAGAGCGCCGCCTTCAGGCACAACACCGTAATCTACTACGTATTCTTCACGGGACTGCAGTCTCGAACTGGGAATATTGATAATCTTATTACCTTTACCTCGCGCCAGCTCCGGAAGTTCGCTAATTGGGAACACTAACATGCGGCCCTCGTTGCTCACTGCTGCAATCAAAGCATTTTGATCACCAATCATCTTAGGGCTGAGGATCCGTGCGCCCTTAGAAATCGAGACCACTGCTTTACCCGCTTTGTTCTTGGTGTACAGATCCGTAATGGTGCCAATAAAGCCATAGCCAGCATCAGTACCCAACAGTATCTTTTGATTATCCGGCCCCATCACGACATCGGTAAATAGCGCACCTGGCGGCATTTTTAGACGCCCTGTGGCTGGCTCGCCCTGGCCGCGAGCAGAGGGCAAGGTATGGCCTGGCAGCGCATAAAAACGCCCTGTGGTGTCTTGTAAGAAGACATTTTGATTGCTCTTACCTTTGGCGGCGGAGAGGAATTTGTCACCAGACTTATAACTTAGGCTAGTAGGGTCAATTTCATGGCCTTTTGCCGCGCGCAGCCAACCCTTATCGGAGAGAACAGCAGTAATCGGCTCGGCGGTCATAAGATCTTTTTCACTAAAGGCCTGAGCTTCTCCACGTTCGGTTAAGGGTGATCGGCGCTCATCGCCGTATTCCTCTGCGGTGGCGACCAGCTCTTTCTTAACCAGTGTCTTTAGTCGCGCATCTGAGCCCAACAACAACTCCAACTCAGCTTTTTCTCGAGCTAGTTCATCCTGCTCGGCACGGATTTTTACCTCTTCAAGTCGTGCCAGCTGACGCAACTTGGTATCTAAGATATATTCAGCCTGAGTATCTGAAAGCGCAAAGCGAGCAATCAAAGCGGGCTTAGGCTCGTCTTCAGTACGAATAATATGGATTACTTCATCGATATTTAAGAAGGCAATCAGCAAGCCATCCAATAGATGCAGTCGCTTATCGACTTTTTGCAAGCGATAATCCAAGCGACGACGAGTCACATCGACTCTGAAGCTGAGCCAGTCTTTAAGAATACGCCGCAGATCCATTACAGCTGGACGACCATCAATACCAATAATATTCATATTGATGCGATAGCTGCGCTCAAGGTCTGTAGTGGCAAATAAATGATCCATTAGAGCCGGCACATCAACTCGGTTGGAGCGTGGGGTAATCACTAATCTGGTTGGGTTTTCATGGTCAGATTCATCACGTAGGTCTTCCACCATTGGCAATTTTTTATTGCGCATCTGTGCTGCAATCTGCTCTAAAATTTTTGAACCTGAGGCCTGAAATGGCAACGCAGTGACAATAATATCGCCGTCTTCTTTATTCCACACAGCGCGCATCTTTACAGAGCCGCGGCCGGTCTCATAGGCATTGAGAATATCGCTTCTGGGGGTAATGATCTCTGCGTCGGTGGGAAAGTCCGGCGCCTTTATAAATTCCATTAACTCTGGCACAGTCGCCTTCGGACTATCCAGCAAATGCAAGCAGGCCTTCACGACCTCATTGAGGTTGTGGGGTGGAATATCTGTTGCCATGCCCACAGCAATACCTGTAGTGCCATTGAGTAATACATTGGGAACCCGAGCTGGGAGAATCTCAGGCTCATCGAGGGTGGCATCAAAATTAGGCCGCCAGTTAGCTGTTCCCTGACCTAATTCAGACAGCAGTACATCCGCATATTTGGAAAGTTTAGACTCGGTGTAACGCATAGCCGCAAAAGATTTAGGATCATCGGCCGAGCCCCAGTTACCCTGGCCATCAACTAGCGGATAACGGTAGGAAAAAGGCTGTGCCATCAACACCATAGCTTCATAGGCGGCGCTGTCACCATGGGGGTGAAATTTACCAATCACATCACCCACAGTGCGCGCAGATTTTTTATATTTGGCGCTTGCTTTGAGGCCCAATTCGCTCATTGCATAGACAATCCGGCGCTGCACAGGCTTGAGACCATCGCCAATATGCGGCAGTGCTCGATCTAGGATTACGTACATGGAGTAATCGAGATAAGCTTGCTCGGCATAGTCACTTAGAGGGCGGCTCTCGAGCCCCTGATCGTTGAAGGTGACGATATCGTTCATCGTTTTTCCTATTCCTAACTTAAATTCAGTTTAAAGATTGGCTGCATCGGTAAGATTACCCTTGGTCTCTAACCAGGCACGTCGATCTGAGGCACGTTTTTTGGCAAGCAGCATATCGAGCATACTGTTAGTGTCATCGCCGGGCTCCAAAGTCAGCTGTACCAGTCTTCTAGTGTCGGGATCCATAGTAGTTTCCCTCAACTGAAGTGGGTTCATCTCACCCAGACCTTTAAAACGTTGTACATTGACCTTGCCTCGTTTGCCCTCAGCCTGAATGCGATCGAGAATACCCTGCCGCTCGGCCTCGTCTAGGGCGTAATAAACTTCTTTTCCGACATCTATTCTAAACAGCGGCGGCATAGCAACGTAGACATGTCCAGCACTGACTAGAGGTCGAAAATGGCGAACGAAAAGAGCGCACAGGAGCGTGGCTATGTGCAGCCCGTCAGAGTCGGCATCGGCAAGAATACAAATCTTGTGATAGCGCAGAGACTCTATGGACTCTACACCTGGATCCACCCCCAGCGCCACGGAGATATCATGAACCTCTTGAGAGGCGAGAATTTCCTGCGAATCCACTTCCCAGGTATTTAAAATTTTACCGCGCAGAGCCATGATTGCCTGATGCTCTCTGTTGCGGGCCTGTTTTGCCGACCCCCCTGCAGAATCACCCTCCACCAAGAATATTTCGCTGCGCTCTGGCTCGCCACTGGAGCAGTCCGCTAACTTTCCTGGTAAAGCCGGGCCCTGAGTGATCTTTTTGCGCACCACCTTTTTGCTTGCACGCATGCGGCGCTGGGCGTTCATAATGCAGAGTTCTGCGAGTTTCTCTGCCTCTTCGGTATGCTGGTTAAGCCACAGGCTAAAGGCATCTTTAACCACCCCTGAGACAAAAGCAGCAACTTCACGGGAAGACAGTCGATCTTTGGTCTGTCCAGAAAACTGCGGGTCAGCCAGTTTAGATGACAGCACAAAACTACAGCGATCCCAAATGTCATCTGGCGCTAACTTAATACCACGGGGCAGCAAATTCCTGAATTCACAAAACTCGCGAATAGCCTCCAGCAAACCGGTGCGCAGACCGTTCACATGGGTACCGCCCTGGGGTGTTGGAATCAAGTTGACATAGCTTTCCTGTACCAGTTCACCTCCCTCAGGCAGCCATTGAACAGCCCAGTCTGCCGCTTCATTTTCGGAGGTGAAGCTGCCAATAAAAGGGTCCGCAGGCAGTACTTCCCAACCGTGAAGGGCGCCGGCTAGATAGTCCTTTAAGCCATCTTCATAGAACCACTCGTCACTCTCACCGCTATTCTCGTCGTGAAAGCTCATGGTTAGGCCGCCACAGAGTACCGCTTTAGCTCGCAGTACATGGCGTAATCTTGAGAGGCTAAACTTTACCGAGTCGAAGTAGGATGCATCGGGCCAAAACCGAAGAATAGTACCAGTATTGCGCTGACCGCAGCTGTCAATCACTGCCAGATCAGAGGTTTTATCACCGCCGGCAAACATCATTTGATGCACCTTGCCGTCTCGTTTAACAATAAGATCCAGCTTGCTGGACAGGGCGTTAACTACCGATACACCAACACCGTGCAGACCACCGGAGAACTGATAGCTATCATTGGAAAATTTACCACCTGCATGCAGCGTAGAGAGAATTACCTCTACTCCCGGCAGCCCCTGTTCAGGATGAATATCAACGGGCATGCCGCGGCCATCGTCACAGACAGACAGCGAGCCATCTTTGTGCAGTGTCACATCAATGCGGCTAGCATGTCCGGCCAGTGCCTCGTCGACACTGTTGTCTATAACCTCTTGGGCGAGATGATTTGGGCGACTGGTATCCGTGTACATTCCAGGGCGCTTCCGCACCGGATCCAATCCAGTTAGAACTTCAATGTCTTTTGCGTTGTAGTTGCTCATTAGCTCTTTTGGTCAATTTAGTTAGTGGCATTTTTACAGGGCAATCAAAAATTGATGTATTGCCGTCAGGTGCTGATGATAATTTATAAAACTGTGGTCACCCTGCTGTTCAGTGACAATATCACATCCCTTGTAGCGCGCCTGTGCGTCTCGATAGTCAAGCACTTCGTCACCAGTTTGCAAGAGTACTCTGTAGTTATTTTTGTTTTTTATCTCCCTGGGATCCAAGGCCAGGTATTCCTCTATATGCTGAGATGTAAACGTCCATTTTTCGCCGGTCATGTAGTTGCTATTCTCGCCCAGCCAACTGTGGAGGCCTCGGCCCGGACTTACCGCCGGATTAATCAGCACAGCGCGCAAATCATATTTTTCGGCGAGGCAGGTGGCAAAAAAACCGCCCATAGAGCTACCCACTAAATAAACCGGCTCTGGCAGCTGCGCCTCAACCAGAGCTTTCAGCATTTGCATCGCGCTGTTCGCAAATGGCGGCAGCGCAGGGCATATAAACTTTATTTCAGGCGCATTAGCAGCAAACCAATGCTGAGTTTGCAGAGCCTTTTTAGACTGAGGTGAGCTGTTAAACCCATGGAGATAGAGCAGCATTGGCATAGTTAGCTAACCTGAAAAACAGGCTCCATTATAGCCAAAGCTGAGGTGTTGTCAGCGACTGATTTTGCTTAATAACTTGCGCTATTGGGATCTGGGCGCGGTGTAAAATTCTCGACAAAAGTCACATCGGTCTCCAGGCTGCCATCGTCATGTAAATTGAACCAGCGATAGGCTGGGGGCTGCTCTGAAAGAGCAAAATCAAAACTCTGTTGCTTAAATTGCACACAGCTTGACGGGGTGCAGTAAATTGGCAGGTTGCCCCAGTATCCCTCGAACTGTTGATGCACATGGCCAGTAACTACGGCCTTGATGTTGGACTGACTTTGCAACAGCTGATAGAGCTGCTGTTGATTGTCAATTTGTTGCCTATCCAGCCAGGCGCAGCCAACAGGGACCGGGCTGTGGTGCATGGCAACAAGGATAAATTTATCTTCTAGGGCTTTGAGGCTCCGCTGAACCTGCTGCAACTGTACCTCCGCAATATGACCGCCAGGCTGATCAGGCACTGAGCTGTCTAGGGTCAGGATCCCCCAGCAACCCAACTCCACATAGGGTGTTGGCGGGTAGTCCACTAGGTGTTCTCTCATCAGTGCAGGATCATCATGATTGCCGGGCAGCCAGATTGCCTGCTTTTGCTGATGGCGCAGTATCCGATTAAGTTGTTGATAAGCATGCGGCTGGCAGTCGCTGGCAAGATCACCTGTCAACAGCAACCTGTCTGCGCCGCGACCCTGCTCCTCCACAGCTCGCAATACTGCTTCAAAACTCGCTAAGGTGGGTACACCACCAAGTCTGAATTCGCTGTGATCGCCCAGATGAAGATCGGTGATTTGAGTGAGAGAAATGCTGGCCATAAAATCTAAGCATCTGCTCCCACAAGACCCGACCTCAGGCCAAAGACCAACAGTTCGCTTAGAAACATATTCCACTGCAGTTTCTCATCTCTTGACTGCATACCCTTATTTTCGGACAGCGCCCAGGGAATAGTCCTGTCGCTGCACCACTCAACAACCTCGGCCATTTTAGCGTCGCGATAAACTCGAACCTTAATTTCAATCTTTGGTAACCAATGGGGGCCGGCCCGATCGGCGACAATAAGAACAGTGCTGGTGTATTTAGTGACCTCGATAACCTCTAGCCTGATACCAGAATCCGGTTGGTCTCGATAATGCAAATCAAAGCGCGCGCCGAGGGCTAAGGCCTCGGGAACTACCCGGTGCAAGCGCTGATAATTGAACTCGCACTCCTCGTGCAAGCGCGCTAAGTCCAACTGCCGTTTTCTGGTTTCTAACACCGACATACGAGTCACTTTATGGTTGCCATTTGTTCAATCTAGTCCAGCTTACTTTTACTGGGACGCTACCTCTATTTTAGTCTTTGCGGGCAGAGATGTTGGTTAAATTTTCTATATTTAGTTGCAGCCACTGTAACGCAATTGTTGCGGCGGCGCTGTTAAATAGCCCCTCAGCTTGAGCCTTCAAAACGTCTGCGTAGGTCCATACCTCGAACAAAATGTCCTCTGCTTCGCCCTCAACACCAAAGATACCGCCCTGCTCTTGAAGATTGCACAGGCCACAGAACATATGCATCTTTTCATCTGTACCTCCGGCACTCACGAGATAATTGCAAATGGGGATTAGCTGGGTCAGATCCACACCAGCCTCTTCTTTGAGCTCTCTGAGTGCGACCTGCGTCGGTGTCTCGCCAGGCTCTACCATTCCAGCAACCACCTCATACTGCCAGGGCCCATGCTGCTCATTGAGAGCTCCGACCCGAAATTGCTCCACCAGCCCAACCAGATGATGGTCAGGATCGAATAATAGTACGCCAACCGCTTCTCCGCGCTCAAATAACTCGCGACTAATCGGCTGACTCCAATCGCCAGCAAATAGACGATGGCGCAGAATTAATTTACTGATCCGAAAGAAGCCTTGAAACATAGTTTCTCGCGAATCAATTACATAGTCTTGACGACTATATCGATGTTTTTTAATCATTTTTCGAGGCTTATCCGTAATTAATGGCCCTGGTCACTTAATAACTTATTACACTGCAGGTCAACGCTTTGATGAGCTGCAACGTCTTACCAAGTTGGTGATCTGTTAAAGCCAAATTTATTATCCCAACCAAGCATTTCTGCTAGAATGCTCGGGAGTTTTGTAACTAAATATAATGCTGGAAGCCCAGAGATGGAGCTTCCCCGACAACATAATAGATGGAGAGTTTATGCGCTTGGTTAAACAGGGCCTATTCGCAGTTGGTACGACGCTGTTAGCTGCACAGATCAGCTGGGCTGATTCCCTCAAAGATATCTATCAAAGTGCCTTACAAAACGACCCTGTATTGCGAGCAGCTAAAGCCAGCTTTAATGCTGAGCGCGAAGCCAAAAATATCAGCCGCGCTGCGCTATTACCGCAGCTTTCTGCTTCCGGAGAGTACAGAGAGTCCGAGACCAACGACGACTCCCGTTCAATTTTTATTATTGAAGGGCAGACTCTGTCCTCAGTGAGCCAGGGCCTGATCGATAGCACCGGCACTTCTTATAATGTGTCTCTCAGCCAAGCGATCTTTGATATGCCATCCTGGTATAACTTTCAGTCAGGCAAGGCGTTAAGCAAAAGCGCTCAGGCACAGTTTTCTGCTGACCAGCAGTCTCTCATTATTCGCGTTAGCCAAGCGTACCTCAACGTGCTGCGAGCCTACGACAATATGGAAACTCGCAAGGCCGAGGAACGCGCTATCCAGCGACAGCTTGAGCAAACCAGAGAGCGTTTCGAAGTCGGCCTGCTGCCGGTCACTGATGTCCACGAAGCTCAGGCTGCATACGATGACGCCAGAGTGAACAGTCTAGAAGCACGCGGCGCTCTCAATATAGCCTTCGAAGGGCTAGAGGTGCTGACTGGCCAGAGCCACGAGGTGCTAGCGGGTCTGACAGATAAGTTTGTCGCTTCCAATCCAGAGCCTTTGGATAATTCGGACTGGGTAACCTTTGCGATCAATAACAACTTTCAACTCAAGGCTGCCAAATTAGGTAGCGATGCAGCCTACCATCGCGCCAAGGCTGCTGCCGCTGCAAGACTACCCAAGGTGTCCGCTCGCGCTAGCTACTTTGAGTCGGACTCGGATGGCACAAGATATGATTCAGCTTTTGAAGCTATTCAGGATGGCACCTCTGTTACTGTCGGCGTAACCATGCCGATCTGGATGGGTGGCGGTCTAGATGCTCAGCGTCGCCAAGCAAAACAGCGATCTATTCAGTCTCGTGAAAATTTCTCTGCGGCTCAGCGCAACACAGTTCAGGCTGCTCGCTCGCTACACCAACTGGTGATTACTAATGCGGCGCGAGTTAAGGCCCGCAAGCAGGCAATCACCTCGGCTAACAGCGCTCTAGAAGCAACTCAGGCTGGTTATGAGGTGGGCACTAGAAATATTGTCGACGTACTTGTGGCGCAGCGCACGCTGTACCAAGCCCGTCGCAACTTTGCCAATGCTCGATACGATTACATTCTGTCGATGATGAGCCTCAAGGAAGTCGCCGGCCAACTGTCGCCGGAAGATGTGTTCGCTCTCAATGCGTGGCTAGACCCTCAGCTGGTGATTGCTAAATAATTGGCCTATTCCTTAAGGTTATCATCGATAACTTTAAGGAGTTTATTTAACGCGCCGCGATTGGCCTCTGCGATTCGGCGCGCGGCATTACCCATCTCAGTCGCTAGTGACTGATTTTGCAATATCTCTATACATTCACCGGCTAGGCTATCTGCGCGGTTCACAGACTCGGCGCCTTCGCAAACTCGCATGGCTCGACCCTCAATCAGTAGCCTTGAGGCCTCAGAAAAATTAAACAGGTGGGGGCCGCTTAGAATAGGCACACCCCAGGCTGCTGGCTCGATCATATTGTGACCGCCATTGGGTACTAAACTGCCGCCCACAAAGGCCACATCGCAGGCGCCAAAGAAACTCATGAGTTCACCCATGGTATCTCCCAACAGAATATCTGCCTGCTCTACAGACTGCTGAACGCTGCGCCGAGCAACTTTGAAACCGGCCTCTCCGCAGAGCTCTGCTACCTGATTAAAGCGCTCTGGATGTCTGGGTACTAGCACTAATAGTGGCGGCGTTGTCATAGCAGCCACTATTTTTTTGAAGGCCTGCAATACAATTTCGTCTTCACCCCTGTGGGTGCTGGCTACCAACCAAACCTTACGTTGCTGAAAGCCACGCCACTCGGCAGCCAACTTATCTGCCTGAATCTGTAGCCCCTCGTCTAGGTTTAGATCAAATTTAATATTGCCACTGACAGATAGCGACTGCGGCGGCAGACCCAGCGCTGCAAATCTAGCCCCATCATCTGGGTGCTGAGCCACGACAGAGGTCATTGACTGCAACATTGGTTTCACTATAGAGGTTATTTTGCCGTAGCCCCGAGCAGATTTTTCTGACAGTCTGGCGTTAGCTAGAATTACCGGAATATGCCGCTTGGTACAGGCAGCTATAGTATTTGGCCAGAGCTCGGTCTCCATGACAATTAACAGTTTAGGCTTAAATACTGCTAAAAATCTGGCCACAGCATGGGGCATATCATAGGGTGCATAGCTGTGCTCAATAGAGTCCCCAAACAACGCCTGAATGCGTTCGGACCCTGTGGGTGTCATACAGGTCACCAAAAGGCGGCTATCGGGATAGGTGTTTTGTAAGGCTTTTATCAGAGGTGCGGCGGCCAGCGTCTCGCCGACAGAAACCGCATGCAACCAAATAACGTTGTCGCTATCAATAGAGTCATACCAACCAAAGCGTTCAGCCCAGCGTTCGGCATAAGCCGGAGACTTTAGTGCACGGTACATTAACCGCAGCATAATCACGGGGCTCAATAAATAGAGGATCGTCGTGTAGAGGAGCCTACTTAAAGTCATTCACAATACCGATTGCAGTTTGAGTTGTGGAGCCTGTGCAGTAAGTTAGCAAAGTCATAGGGCGATTGACAGATTAATAGCTTCAATCGGCCAGCAAAGGCTATTTTATTTTTTATCTGCATCGATAATAAGATATTATTTTGTTCCAACGTTTTCTTATAAGAAGAGCATCTCAATGCCGTATTTTACTGTGGATAACAGCAATAATCTGGTGGTTACCAATTTTAAAGTAATGTTTTCCTCTTTTAAGAAAACGCCAAATTTCACCAAGATCAAACGCTACAAGACTCGCTTGCTGACTAAATATAGTCGCCCAGAGGTTCACTTTACTGTCAGAGACCCCTATCAAAAAGCGATTTCACTTTATAAAGACAAATTCCAGAAGATTCCCCAGAACATAGATCTTGGCAAACCCTTTAAGTGGGAAAAGCCGCAGCGTGTTTTTTTTCCTTACATGGGACTCTCGTTAAAACACAATAGCGATCTTGAAATTCAACAGGCATTGATCAACACCTCTTTTGACGACTATGTCAAACTGCTAGAAAAATGTTACTGGCAGGATGAACATATTCAGCCCCAGTATTGGATTCTTAACCATCCCAACTATTGGTTCTTAAAAGATCTAGGCGCCGACCCTGCAAGACTCAATATCTACAAAATGGATCGGCCTGAGGAGATGGAGGCCTTTGCCAGTGCCACGGGCTTTGACTTTAGCAATCGTGCTAATAGCACCGGCGCTATCAAGCCACCCCCCGCGATCAGTACCGAGTCTCTGCAGATTATCAACAGTATCTACAGTGAGGATTTTGCCGCCTTTGGCTATGAGAGAAAATGAACCTCACTGCGAGCAATAGCAGGGCAAAGCTCGGTTAATACCGCTGAAAAACTACTCTCTCCAGTGCTGCTCAACCCAGCCTGTCGGCAAGATATAATGCCTTAAATGTGCCGCTAATGAACGCTTGCGTTGGCCATTGAATGCCATTTTGATATGTTCCCTAGGGGTGCGAAGTGCCTCGTCTTCATGGTAGCGACCCTCAATGGCCCCTGCAGGGTTAAGGTCCCCCGGAAATATCACTATCTTGCAACCAGTGGGCAGCTTTGGGACTTTGAAATAATTAATCGGAAAAACTCGTCGACATTTTCGGCGAAAGTGCAGGACCCAAGACTTGGGCCAAAATTTAACACCGCCAGGAGCATTGCGAGTTACATAGCGCTGTTCGTATTCGTAGCGCTCAGCAATTTCCAGTGGTGAACTGGAAAACTCCTCAAGCAGTGGCAATAGTTTTCCCACTGGAAAACGGTAAACCGATGTCTGACCAAGCCTCTCGAGCGGGTTGCTAGGGTTACGCGCCAGAATCACATCCTCTGGATCGCCATATTCAAAGAAGGCATCTAGATTGCTCGTCACTACCAAATCCAGATCCAAAAATAATACCGGCCCTTTTAGACCCCCGAGCGCTGCACTCCAAAGCCGGCATTTCGGCCAGATACCTTTTTTAGTTTTTGGTAGGTCAAAGCTGAGTCCCGGCAGGGGCGCAGCTGTAATTTCGGGTCTAAAGTTATCACTGCTGTCGGTGAAGCAGGTAAAACTGAAGGGCGAAGTGATATTGCGAGCGACCATGCCATAGAGGCGGTTCACATAGTCAGCACTATATTTGGTGCCCCAGTATATACAAATAATCTGTTTTTCTGAGTTAGCCATCCGTGGCTCCCTAGTGGGGGCGAATTAATGCCAGTGTTCACCTACCCAAGTGGCGGGCTTGAAACGTCGATACCATTTACCACTGACACCGGCGATCGCTTCATGGGGATCCGGCTTGCCATGGAAGACCAGTACTCTGGTATCCGCCGGCAAACCAGTTTCACGAGCGAATAAAAATGACCATGGCTTAATACAGTGGCGCTTGAAGCTTCGGCACCAGTGGTCGGGCCAGTATACCAAGGCACCTTTGGCCATCATGGCCGCAGACATGTATTCCTGCTCATTGCGATGCATCTGTTTTATATGCGCGAATGATTTTTCAAATTCGGCCAGCACCTCTGGATGGGCACCCACTTCAAAACGGTACACCGAAGAATTACCGGTACCATCTTTTTTAATCCAGTCTTTGATAATCATCACTTCACCGGGACAATCAAACAGGTCGTCCAGACTACCAGTGATTATCAGATCAAGATCTAAACAGAGCACCTTGCCTTTGAGGTCGTAGAGTGTTTCACCAAACACCGCGAGCTTGTTCCAGCCACGCTCAGGGCCGTTTAAATCTACATTAATCTCAGGTAGAGGGAAGACCTCTACATTTTCATGCAAGCCTGCGCCATCTTCGGTCAGACAGATAAATCGGAAATCTCTACTCATATTGCGAGCAACCATGGAGTACAGCGTATTTACATAGTCAGCTTTGTACTTGGTGCCCCATTTCATGCACAGGACATTGACTGGTTCGCTTACCGTCGCCATCAGGAATATTCCTAATCTATAGTCTATTAGTTAGCAACTGGCGCTAGCCAGTGCTGATACTTATCATTTTTGCCACGCACCAGATCAAAATAGGCCGCCTGTAACACTGTTGTAACCGGCCCGCGCGCACCGCTACCTATAATTCGGCTATCGTATTCACGAATGGGCACAACCTCTGCCGCAGTGCCTGTAAAGAATGCCTCGTCGGAGATATACACCTCATCTCGTGAGATGCGCTTTTCGCGTATCTCGATGCCATGATCAGCAGCTAGTTTAAACACCGTGTCTCTGGTCAAACCGTCAAGACAAGAGGTGAGATCGGGCGTGTAAATCACCCCATCTCTAACAATAAAGAAGTTCTCGGCGCTACCCTCAGCAACATAACCTTCTGGGTCGAGCATAATGGCTTCGTCACAGCCGGAATCCAGAGCCTCTCTCAGCGCCAGCATACTATTGACATAGTTGCCGCTGGCCTTGGCCTTAACCATGGTGATATTGACATGATGTCTTGTGTAAGAGGATGTGCGCACCTTTAAACCAGCCTCCAATGTCTCTGGCGACATATAAGAGGGCCAATCCCAAGCCGCAATACCAACATGTACTTTGAGGCCCTCAGCGCGTAGGCCCATGCCCTCAGAGCCCAAGAAGACCAGAGGACGGATATAGGCCGCATCTAGATTGTTAACTCTAATCACTTCGCGGTGGGCTTCACAGATTTCTTCCTGAGTAAAAGGAATCTGCATATGTAGGATTTTTGCAGAGTTAAACAGGCGTTTAATATGATCTTCTAGACGAAATACGCAGGTGCCAGAATTGGCCGTCGGATAGGCCCGAATGCCCTCAAAAACGGCGTTGCCATAGTGCAGTGACGAGGTCAGAAAATGAGTCTGAGCATCTCGCCAGTCGACCATTTCACCATCCATCCAAATAAAACCATCGCGGTCTGAAAACGACATCGACCAATTCCTCTCAATTATTAACTTTTAAATAACGCCTGCCACAGATCTGCCACTACTTTGCGCTCCGCCACAAATTCAGATATCGCCACCTCGGCCTGCTGATTTTGCAGCTGTAATCTATGCCCTGCGGAACGGTAACTCTTGTACGCGTCTATCAACTGGAGAGATTTATGATCAGATAACAGTCCAGATTGAGCCAGAGACTCTAGTATACGGATCGTATCGCTCCAGCGAGTAAGCTGTGGATGTTCGTGAGACCAAGCCAAGACTGCAAATTGAACCATAAATTCAATATCGACGATACCTCCGCTGCCTTGCTTGAGAGAGAATTTGCCATCTTTGGTGCCCTGACCTAGGTGTTTGCGCATTTTTTCTCGCATTTCTTGCACTTCGCGTACCACAGATTGCTGTGCTCTTTTCTGCTTGAGCGTATTTTCGCGCACCAGATCATAGGCAGCAGCCAACTGCTCGTCTCCGGCGACCACGCGTGAGCGCACTAGGGCTTGATGCTCCCAGGTCCAAGCATCAGTTTGCTGGTATTTTTCAAAGCCTTTTAAGCTGGATACCAATAGCCCTGAATTACCTGAGGGCCTCAGGCGCATATCAATTTCGTAGGCAATGCCCGAGGGAGTAGAGGTCGCTAACATGTGGATAATACGCTGTCCCAGGCGCATAAAAAAAGTGCCCGTATCTATGCTGCGCGGCCCATCGGTCATCTGGGAGGCCTGACCATTGTGTAAGAACACTAGATCGAGGTCAGACTTGTAACCCATTTCTATGCCGCCCATCTTGCCATAGGCGACGACAATAAAACCCGGTGTTTGACTGGTGCTCAGGGCAGCATCTGCACTCTCATTGATCACTGGATTCCCGTAAGTTGCTAACAGCTGATCCCAGGCTACGTTAACCACATGCTCAACTACCACCTCGGCAATCCAAGTTAGATAGTCGCTGACCTGCATTAGTGGCAGTGCGTCGGTGACCTCACAGGCTGCAGCACGCAATGTGTAGGATCGGCAGTAGTAGCGAATCACTTCCATCTGCTGCTCTAAGTCTTCACTGGCAATTCGCATGGTCTGTTGACGAAGCTGGTCCCGCAGATGCTGCTTTTGCGGAATGCTGTACAGGGTGCGAGGATCTAATAACTCATCAAGTAGCGCCGGGTAAGCGGTGAGCTCGTCGGCAATCCAGCCACTGCGCTCGCAGAGAATACACAGCTGATGCAGCGCCTGATTATTTTCAACCAATAGTGCCAGGTAGGCACTGCGCCGCAGAATCACCTGAACAAGACCTAGTACCCGCAGTAATGTTTGATCATTATTCTCTCGCTGAGCGCAAGCTTCCAATAGTCTGGGCATCAGTGTAGCCAGCCTAATTCTAGGTAGCTCTTCCAGCTTTTGAACCGCTCGGCTGTGGTACATATCCGCGAGTACATCGCTGGTATCCTGCACTTGCTGATAGCCGAGCTGTTCTAGGTATTGCGCTATCTCTTGAGGCTCTGGCTCGGTCGGCCAGTTAGTCTGCAGATCCAACTGAACCGTTTCAGGCGCTGTATTAGGCTCCGAAATAATCGCCGCAAAGCTATCGCTGACATGCTGGCGCCATTGCTGTAGCTGCTGATAGAAAGAGATCCAGCCTGTGTATCCCATCAGTGTTGCCAGCCGCTGTTGACTCAACTCATCTTGGGGAAGCTGCTGAGTTTGTTTGTCAGCCATGCCCTGAATAGCATGCTCGGTATTGCGCAAAAATTCATAGGCAGCACAGAGGTTTTGGTACTCGGGCTCCGGCAACAGCTTTTCTTCAGCCAAAACACTCAGTACCCTATGCAACGATTGAGTTTGCAAGCGACTATCGCGGCCACCGCGAATCAGCTGGAAGGTCTGGGCAATAAACTCGACCTCCCTAATCCCCCCTGAGCCAAGCTTTATATTGTCCTGCATACCTTTGCGGCTGACCTCGCGATTAATGGTACGCTTTAAATCTCTAAGCGATTCGATCGAACCGTAATCCAGATACCTGCGATAGATAAAGGGCTGCAACATCTCGTGCAAATAGGCCGCATCTGCCGAAGCACCAGCCACGACACGGGCTTTAATCATTGCATAGCGCTCCCAGTCGCGACCCTGAGTTAAGTAGTACTCCTCCAGAGCCGCAAAATTGAGCACTAGGCTACCGCTCTGGCCGTAGGGTCGCAGGCGCATATCCACACGAAATACAAACCCATCAGCGGTTTGTCGATCCAACGCAGCAATTAGTCTCTGACCAAGGCGTAGAAAAAACTCCTGATTGGAGACGGTTTTCTTGGCGCCCTGAGTCTCGCCTGATTCTGGGTAGGCAAAAATAAGGTCTATATCTGACGAGAGATTTAGCTCCTGAGCCCCCATTTTGCCCATAGCTATAACTGACAGCTGCTGCTCCCGGCCAGATCGGCCGATTGGCGTGCCTAGCTCCGCCGCCGTGACTGGATGCAAATATTCCAGTGCGCCGTTAATACAGGCCTCTGCGAGCAGGGTGACATCCTTGGTAGTGTCGCGCATTGAGGCCAAGCGCGTAAAATCTCGCCAGATAATCCGCAACATCTCGCGCAGACGAAACTGTCTTAATTGGCGATGCAAATGCTCCTCTGAAGGATTATCTGCTAACAGTTTAGTTCGGGTGGCCATCAGGGTTAGGTAATGATCTGAATCGTATGCTCGCTGCAAATCACCACTGTCAACCAGCTCTCTAAACAGAGCGGGCGCCGCTATACACTGCTCTGCAACAAAATCACTGCAGCTCCACACCAGCTGAAGTTGTCCAGCGAAAATCGGATCCTGTAATTTTTCCTGCAACCACTGAGACTGTGCACCAATATGGCCAAAACGCTCTAAATAACGCTGGTAGGTTTTTTCTAGTAAATGTGGTGTCTCGATTTCACTCATTGCACTGTCATGGTTAATTTAGTTCTGTGGGCTTGGCTCGCACTTGCTAGTTCGGATTAGGCGTCTTAATCATCCATAGTTTACTCGCCTGAGATGTGCTGTGTAAGTTTATTTCGCCGATCAGCAGAGCACTTCAATACTAGGCTACTTGTACCACAACGCATGATATAATCGCAGCCATGAACACAAACGGTTACCTAGAGTTCTTTCGCCAGACCTCTCCCTATATACATGCCCACAGAGGCAAAACCTTCGTTATCGCCCTTGGCGGTGATGCGGTTGCGCACGCCAACTTTCATAGCATTGTGCATGATATTGCTCTACTGCAGAGCTTGGGCATTCGTCTGGTGTTGGTGCATGGGGCTCGACCACAGACCAATGGTCGACTGAGCCAAGCTGGACTGCAAAGTAAATTTCACGATCAACTGCGCATCACTGATAGCGAAGCCATGCTCTGCGTGAAAGAAGCTGTAGGTAGCACCAGACTGCATATAGAGTCCGAGCTGTCCATGGGTCTACCCAACTCGCCAATGCATGGTGCAAGAATCCGCGTTATAGGCGGTAATTTTATCACTGCAAAACCTGTGGGAGTCCGCGATGGGATTGACTTCCAACTTACAGGTGAAGTCAGGCGGATTGACGCCATTGCAATTCAGCAACAGCTTGTCGATGGCTCTCTGGTATTACTCTCTCCGGTTGGTTTTTCGCCAACAGGCGAAGCCTTTAATCTCAATTTTCAGAATGTAGCCGCAGAGGTAGCAATAAGCCTGAAAGCGGAGAAGCTTATTCTGGTCAGCGAAGCGCCAGGTATTCTTGAGAAGGGTGAACTGCTGCGCAATCTTTCATTGCCAGAGGTTAAAGCGCTGCTGACTGAGTGCAAGCACAGCGAAGAGCAGCAGCTGCTAGTCAGCGCCTATCGCGCCTGTACCCATGGAGTGGACCGTGTACATCTGGTCGGCTGTGCTGAAGATGGCGCCCTGCTATCAGAGCTGTTTACCAGAGACGGCAGTGGCACACTAATCATGAAAGATCACTCTGAAGTGATCAGACCGGCAACCATCGATGATGTGGCTGGCATTATTAATTTGATTAGCCCGCTGGAAGAGCAGCAGGTACTAGTTAAACGTTCCAGAGAGCTGCTGGAAAATGAGATTGCCCGCTTTAAAGTAGTGGTTCATCCTGAGGGGTTGCTGCTGGGTTGCGCGGCCCTGTATCCGACTGCAGACAATAGGGTCGGAGAACTTGCCTGTGTTGCGACCCATCCAGAGTTCCATGGCCAGGGCATAGCCTCAAGGCTGTTTGATAGCATTGCTGCAGACGCTAAAAACATCGGTATGGAGCGATTGTTCGTACTGACTACGCAAACTGCACATTGGTTTTTAGAAAAGGGTTTTGTGGAAGCAGCGGTAACTGATTTGCCGGAACAGCGACAGTCGCTCTACAACTATCAACGCAATTCACGGATTTTTAGCAGAGCCCTTTAGGCTGCTGCTTGTTCCACAACAGTAAATAAGAGAACCATCATGCCGAAGTATCGTTCACACACAACCACCCAAGGCCGGAATATGGCTGGCGCTCGCGCGCTTTGGCGCGCAACGGGCATGAAGGATGATGATTTTGACAAGCCGATGATCGCCATTGCCAATAGCTATACTCAGTTTGTCCCCGGTCATGTTCACCTTAAAGATCTCGGCGACCTAGTGGCTGGTGAGATCGCCAAGGCCGGCGGTATTGCGCGGGAATTTCATACCATCGCAGTCGACGATGGCATTGCGATGGGCCATGATGGCATGCTCTATTCATTGCCTTCTCGCGATGTGATCGCTGACTCTGTAGAGTACATGGTCAATGCACATTGTGCGGATGCCTTGGTCTGTATCTCCAACTGCGACAAGATTACTCCTGGCATGCTGATGGCCGCCATGCGCCTAAATATTCCCGTTATTTTTGTCTCCGGCGGCCCTATGGAGGCCGGTAAGACAAAGCTGTCTGAGCACAAATTGGATCTTGTTGATGCAATGGTGATTGCAGCTGACGACACCGCCAGCGATGAAAAAGTAGCAGAGTACGAGCGCTCTGCTTGCCCAACCTGCGGCTCCTGCTCTGGTATGTTTACAGCCAATTCTATGAACTGCCTAACCGAGGCGCTAGGTCTCTCTCTACCGGGTAACGGTACTGTATTGGCAACCCATTCTGATCGCCGCGAATTATTTAAAGAGGCTGGGCGCACGATTGTTGATTTGGCCCGCCAACACTATGAGCAGGACGACTACTCCGTACTGCCGCGTTCGATCGCGAATTTTAAGGCCTTTGAAAACGCCATGACGCTGGACATCTGTATGGGTGGGTCGACCAATACCATTCTGCATCTATTAGCCGCTGTTCAGGAAGCCGGAATTGATTTTGATATGGACGACATTGACCGTCTATCCAGATCGGTGCCACAGTTATGCAAGGTAGCGCCGAACACTCCTGAATATCATATCGAAGATGTCCACCGCGCTGGCGGTATCATGGGGATATTAGCTGAGCTTAGCCGAGCTGGTTTGATTCACGGTGACCTTCCAACAGTGCATTCTAGTTCAATGCAAGAGGCCCTGGACAAGTGGGACATTGTTAGTGGCCACGTCAGCGAAGAGGTAAAAACCTTCTACAAAGCAGGCCCGGCTGGCATTCCAACTCAGACTGCTTTTAGTCAGAGCACTAGATGGCCATCGCTTGATGCTGACCGCGCTAACGGCTGTATACGCAACCTCGAAAACGCATTTAGCCTTGAGGGTGGTCTTGCGGTTCTTACGGGTAATCTAGCGCCCGATGGTTGTGTGGTGAAAACATCCGGTGTAGATGAGTCGATACATCTCTTCGAAGGACCAGCATTTATTACTGAAAGTCAGGATGAGGCCGTTGACTGTATTCTCAACGACAAAGTAAAAGCGGGTGATGTGGTTATTGTTCGTTACGAAGGCCCCCGCGGCGGTCCAGGTATGCAAGAGATGCTTTACCCCACCAGCTATATCAAATCTAAGAATCTCGGCAAGGCCTGCGCACTAATTACTGATGGTCGATTCTCTGGCGGCACCTCTGGCCTGTCAATCGGCCATGTTTCACCAGAGGCTGGTGCTGGCGGTAACATCGCCCTTGTACGCCAGGGAGACCGCATTCGAATTGATATTCCCAACCGCAGTATCGATGTATTGATATCTGATGAGGAGCTACAGAATCGCCGAGCTGAGCAGGAGAAACTGGGCTGGCAACCAGTAGAGGACCGACCTCGCAAAGTGTCTGCTGCTCTTAAAGCCTACGCCAAACTGGCAACCAGTGCGGACAAAGGCGCAGTTCGCGATCTGTCTCAGCTCTAATACAGGCTTGCGTTAATCCAGACATTAGTTTTAGACAGGCATAAAAAAAGCCCAGCACAGCTGGGCTTTTTAGTCTCTAGGGTCTTTACTAGGCCTTGGAGCAGCTAGGTACCTTCGCACCTACGTCACGCAACTTACCCAGTCGTTTCCCTTCAGTGTCCGCATAACGGATCCACTGCTGAGGATATTTCTTGCTCTTCTTATCTTTGGCAACCTTCAGTGATTTTTGAAACGCGGTAATCGCATCCTTGTAGCAATGCAGATTGATTAAGGCATTACCCATCACTAGGTAGTTGGCATCGGGACGCTTTACACCACCTTTTTCCGCTGCGCGAACAGAGGCGATATAGGCTTCTTTATCACGACCCAAATCCAGATAAATACCAGCCAGACGAGATTGCAGGTTGCCTGTGTCACTGTACTTAGAGGCAGCTTCAAGTGCACTCAGCGCCTTCTTAAGGTCTTTTGACTGATACCAAGCCGTGCCAAGCACTTCTAGATTTTTGGCATTTTTCTTAATGATCTCATCATTGATACCTTTCTCGATAATCACTGCAGCACGGTAAGGAACCTCCGCGCCAAGATACATGTAAGCCATGCTCATGACCTGGCTTTCCTTGTCGAGCTGATCATTTAGGTAAACAACTTCTGTGGCAACCAGACGATCGGCTTCACGCTCCAACTCACCGTACATACCACCCACCTGCTTCCAATAGGACCACTTGGGGTAGTGTTTGATAAGCTGCTCAAGAATACTGGTTACACGCTTGTAGTCGTTTTTCTCGTAGTAGAGAACACGCTGCAAACTCCACCAGCCTTCTTTGGGCAAAATATCTTTGGCCTCTGCATCGGCGATGGCGATTTCCAACATAGTCAGCGAGTCTTCTTTGCGATCCAGCTGGTAGTAAATCTGTGCCAGCAGGACACGCGCATCACTGCCGACGATAATCGACGCTTCCATCCAAATCTCGAGCTCTTTAGCAGCTAGGGCATATTGCTCTTCTACGGTGAAGAGCTGAGCCAATGTGTACCTGGTGTCCAGTCGGAGTTCTTCTGGAGTTCCCTCACCATTGATAACCTTCTGGTATGCACCAATGGCTCCGGGGAAATCGTCTAGGGAATAATATACATAGCCCATAAACTTCCAGATTTGAGTCTGCTCGTAGTCACTGTCACAGGTCTTGGTACTAGCTTCGATGCTCTTTAGTTGTTCAAGAGACTCAGCCCATAGCTCTTGCTCGATTACAACCTGTACTTTTTCTAGAGCCGACGCACACTTCTTACCTACAGAGGCACGCTGACGGGTTTTTACGTCTTTATACTTAGGTTGTTTCTTCTCTTCCTGAGCCTGAGCACTGGAGGAAAACGAGGAATCAGGCGAAATGTTCGCTGCAACCAAAGGAAGTACAAAGGCAAAGCCCAAGGCGGCTAATACTGTTCTAATTTTAAACATTGTTTACCCCTTACTTCGCCATCTGGAAGCTGAATTTGTACAGCACGCCCGGAACTTCTTCGGCCTTGCCATCAATCACTCTCGGGTTGTACTTGAGCTTGCCAGCTGCTTTCAACGCTGCTCGCCCAAAACCCCAACCTTCAGGCCATTCTTCGACCATAATCGGATCACGTACACCACCAGTCGTCGTAATAATTACCTCAACAACTGCATAGCCTTCTTTACCACGCGTTTGAGCACGGCGTGGATACTGAGGCTGAGGAATGTATACCGGAATATAATCCGAATCACGGGCAAACCCTGAATTACCAATACTCAGGTTACCGCCAGCTGATGGCGCAGCCATGCTGACAGCATTGTCTGGCACTTCAAACTCGAGATTTTCCTCAGGAATTTCTGGTGGAGGAGTCTCAGGCTCTTCAGGCTTTTCAACCTCGGTTTTCTTTGCATTCTCGGTTAACTGTCGCTCGACATGGAGAAAGTCTGGAATTTTAAATGCTTCTTTTTCGTCCAGATCTTTGTTGCCTGAGTCAATTAGCTTGTACATTAAGATAATCAACGCAAAAGTAACTAAGACTCCAAGTGCGGCAGAAACACCAACTCTGATTAAAGCCATACTATAAACTCAGTCTTTTTCTACAGAAATAGCCACTGGCGTAATACCAATATCACGGGCGATATCAGCTACCTTGGCGACTGTTTCAATGTTGGACTCATTATCGGCTTGGATAACCATGCCGCCCTTTGGGTTTTCATTGAATAATCTAGTTAGATTGAGCTTTAGCGCAGTAGTTTCGACGCGCTTCTTATCAATCCAATATTCATTAGTTTCGCTTACCGCAACCAGAATGCCGACCTTCTTGTAGGGGTCTGCAGTAACGGCATCGTACTTATTAACTTCGACGCCAGGTAGCTTGATAAACGATGCTGTCACAATAAAGAAGATCAGCATAATGAAAACCACGTCAAGCATTGGGGTCAGGTCAATCGCCTCACCCTGTGGTTGTGCTTTATTTGTTCTGTTACGCATAGTTCTCTCTCATAGGACGCCCGCCGCATACGCGGCGGGCTCCAATTAGTGATCCATGGTCAAATGGTCTTCTAATAGGTTCTTCTCGCGCTCAGCGATACGCTCGACATAAGTCATGCCGAATACACCTGAGAGCGCAGCAACCATTCCGGACATTGTTGGAACAGTTGCCTGAGAAACACCACCGGCCATTGCCTTGGCATCACCACCACCAGTAAATGCCATCACGTCGAATACCACGATCATTCCCGTTACGGTACCCAGCAGCCCAAATAATGGAGCCACGGCTACTAGGGTTTTGATCATCATTAGGTTTTCATCAATCTTAACGCTGACCTCGGAAATTAACTTCTCCCGAACCTGGTGCGCTAATTTTGACTTGCGCTCGGCACGGCTTTCCCATGCGTCGAGAGCACCCTGTACATCGGTACCGACGGAGGATCGGAGATACCACATGCGTTCGAAGAGGAGAGTCCACATGATGAACAGCAGGATGACAATGGCCCAAAGGACCATGCCACCTGAATCCATAAACTTTCCAACTTCCGCTAGCGTATCAGCGATAAACATCTTATTTACCCTCGATGGAACCAGCCACAATACCTGCGCTCTGCTCTTCTAGAACGTGCAGGATACGCTGAGCTTTACCATTTACTAAGGTGTGCATCAGTACGGTAGGAATAGCTACCACAAGACCCAATACAGTAGTGATCAGGGCCTGAGAGATACCACCCGCCATTGCTTTAGGATCGCCAGCACCAAACAGTGTAATCATCTGGAAGGTGATAATCATACCTGTCACCGTACCCAACAGACCGAGTAGAGGGGCAACCATGGCAATAATTTTCAGCAGACTCAGACCAGACTCAATTGCGGGACGCTCTTTGAGTACAGCTTCGTGCAGTTTTAGCTCTAGAGACTCTGGATCCAAACCTGGATTGTTAGCAGCTACCTGCAGTACGCGACCCAACGGGTTACCAGTATCGGCTGAGCCAGCTTTCAACTGCTTTTTCACCTTGCTAGACATGTCGGACAGTACAACGGTACGCCAGATAGCCAGCATAATCGCAATTGCAAATACCGCGGTGATCACGTAACCGACGATGCCACCGAAGTGCCAGCGCTCAACTAATGTAGGCGTGTTGATCAGCGCTTTTAACAAGCCGCCACCCAGTGGGCCAGTAGGATCTAGGCCAACCATAGTGAAACCAGACTCAGAGCTCTGCAGATCCTCTGCGCTACCTGCATAGCCAGAGGGCTGACGCGCTAGCTCAGAAACCTGTCCGCTCTCAGGGCTGTATTCAAGATACATGCCATCAGACAGCAGGTTGTAGGTACCAACGCGCACAACTTCCATCTCAGTTTGCTCGCCGCTGGCAAGCAGTACAGTAGCCGGGAACTTAACAACACGCGAACTTTCAACCATCTCACGCTGCTGTTCAAACCACAGCTTTTCGATATCTTCGATAGAAGGCAGACGGGTGTCACTGCTCATCTTGGCGATTAACTCATCCAGAAACTCGGTACGACCTGGGATCTGGGCGCTAACAATCGACTGATTGAGGTTGGCGCGAATATCACCAGCCGCTCCAGTCAGGTGGCCAAATAGCTCTTTAAGAGAACCCAAACGCTTATCACGCTGCTCACGCAATCCAGCCAACATAATGTCGTTGTCACGGATAGTTTGCTCCAAGCGGTCAGAGCGACGCTCTTCAGCAGCCTTGGTGTTCTGAGCTGTCTTTAGGACATCCGCCTGTTTGCGCTGGTCGCTTTTAAAGGCGGCCTCACGCTCGCGCTGTTCCGCTGTTTCGGAAATCTTGGCGCTCTCGATCATTTGCAGAAGCTCATCAAGAGTCTTCGCATCCTGTGCCAGCGCTGGCATGCTGAAAGCAGCAGCGGCTACAAAAGCGGCACAAACTTTTACAAAATTATTCATTGTGCTGACTCCGGAGCTGTAATTGGCATTTTCATAACATCCTGAGGCGATAGTTTCTTCGCTATGCGGATGCCCTGATCAACTGGACGACGGTACTCAGACCCTAGAGTTTCCCAGGACGAAGTTTCTTTGTTCCAAGCTCCAGTCTGTGACTTGTCTTTAGTCTGGTACATCAATGCGACACGTCCGATACGAAGCATTTCTACTTCTACTTCAGAACCGTCGCTATTGATATCAACCATGTCTCGGTAGGACTCTAGTGAGAGGCTGTACTCTGACTCGATATCATAGATTTCCAGAATCTGGCGGAATTTTTCCGCAGCAGAGAACTTGGCGCTGTCCATGTTGATATAGAGGTCGGCAATAGCAGCTTCGCGCTGGTCTTTCTTAAATGGAACGTCAAGAGCAACAAAGTCTTCAATACCTTTGAGCATGCTCAGCATCAGAGGCGAGATACCGCGCTCGATAACAGTAGCATTCTCGATAGACTCTTTAAGCTCAGCCATCATCTGCTGCTGGCTTTCGATCTGACGATCCAACTGCGAGTTATAAACTCTCAGCGATTCGATCTGCTTATTTACCTGTTTGAATTCTTGCAAAAGACCGTCAGTTTGATCAGCAATACGATCAACTTTGGTTTGCGCGACTTTGGCTGCCTGGACCTTGGCGGTTCCAGCTTCTAGCACGTCGCTTACTTCAGCAGCCTGGACTGTTGCTACAGTCAGACCACCAGCAAGCGCGGCGGCAAAGGCCAATACTTTTAGTGGTTGCTTGTTCATAGTTCCCTCAATTTGGGTCTACCGGTTTAGTTATCTGTTACTGCCTAACAATCTACAAATCCAACCTTCAACATCAGACGTGTTTTGTTGGGGGCTACTTTGTAACAGTCTCTAGAACAAGAATCAATTTGGCCGCAATGAATTCGCAGGATAAGAGAGAGAAGTTTTCTGTATGTTACCTAACGTAACAACTGGGCAGTAGTTTTGAAATTTCTGCCAACTAGCTTCGATCTAATATCAAAAATCTGTAGGGGTGTGTATCAGTTAGCTCAGGATGTGTTTCTGCCACCTGCTGCCAATCATTGTTATCAATCTCTGGAAAAAAGGCATCGCCCTCAACCTCAGCCTCTACCTGTGTAAGATAGAGGCGCTTGGCCGCAGGTATTGTCATGCGGTAAATTTGCTCACCACCAATAACCATAATTTCATCGGCATTAGCCTTGTCGCAAGCAATCCGTCCCAACTCTAAAGCCGCCTCGAGGGTGCTGGCAACTTCTACGCCTTCTGCCTGCCAACTGGGGTCTCGAGTAATCACAATATTCGTTCTACCAGGCAGAGGGCGGCCAATGGAATCATAGGTTTTACGGCCCATAATCATTGGTTTACCCATGGTCACAGACTTAAAGTATTTAAGATCCTCAGGCAGATGCCAGGGCAGCTGATTATTGATACCGATTACACCGTTGCGACTCACAGCCACTATAAGAGAGAGTTTCATCTTTTACCTCAGCTAAACAGCTACTGGAGCGGAAATGGGCCCATGCGACTGGTAGTCAAGCAGTTCGAAATCCTCGTAAACAAAATCAAACAAACTGTCGACTGCGGGGTTTAACTGCATCTTGGGTAGCGGGAAAGTAGTTCTAGAGAGCTGCTCTTCAACCTGTTCCATATGATTGGTGTAAAGGTGCGCGTCTCCAAAGGTGTGCACAAAGTCGCCGGGCTCTAAGCCGGTCACCTGAGCGATCATCAGTGTTAAAAGCGCGTAGGACGCTATATTAAAGGGCACGCCTAAAAATACATCCGCACTGCGCTGATAGAGCTGACAGGACAATCGACCATCGATAACATAGAACTGAAAAAGACTGTGGCAGGGTGGCAACCCAGATTTAACCATGATGGGAATATCTTTAGGGTTCCAGGCTGAGACAATTAAGCGCCTAGAGTCGGGATTAGTTTTGATATCTTCAACTACCTGCGCCAGCTGGTCCACCCCTTCGAAATTACGCCACTGATGACCGTAGACTGGCCCCAAAT
Source organism: Porticoccaceae bacterium (assembly GCA_018663035.1). Lineage (GTDB taxonomy): Bacteria > Pseudomonadota > Gammaproteobacteria > Pseudomonadales > Porticoccaceae > HTCC2207. The sequence continues at coordinate 35,593 of JABJEX010000047.1, read as the reverse complement.
CACCGTATTGCTGAGCGAAGGCATCATCAGTTTTAATCAGTTCAATAAATTCTTGCATTTTCGCCTTCCATTGCGGCGAATACATCTCAAATGCTGCATCCTGACCTGTTTGACGCAGCCAGCTTTGATAGGGCCAGTCGTTCCAGATACCTACGCCATTCTCAACTAGGTAGCGAATATTGGTATCGCCGCGGATAAACCACAGCAGCTCATGCAAAATAGATTTTAGGTGAACCTTTTTGCTGGTTACCAAAGGGAAGCCTTCTGCCAAGTCGAAACGCATCTGATAGCCAAATACGCTTAACGTGCCAGTGCCTGTGCGGTCTTCTTTCTTGACGCCAGAATCACGGATATGGCGCATCAAATCTAAGTACTGCTTCATCTTTTAACCTCTGATCCCACTATGCCTTGACGCTTGGACGCGCCAGTAGCCGCTGAACAGTTTTGCGCATAAACCAAAGACCCAGCAGAATCATGGGAATACACAGAGTTTGGCCGCGAGTCATCCAGTCTAGGGCTTCAAACATGCCAGTCTGTCCAGCAAATTGTGCATCTGGCTGACGCACAAACTCAACTGCAAAACGGAAAAGGCCATAGAGCACTAAAAACAACCCGGTCACTTCGCCATAGAGCCTTGGCTTGCGCGAGAACCAGCTAATGATAAAGAACAGCACCAGACCCTCAAGAAAAGCCTCGTACAACTGGGACGGATGGCGCCCAAGCTGCGTTGGATCGGAGGGGAAAACCATTGCCCAGGGGCCGTCCGTGGGTCGACCATAGAGTTCTTGACCAATAAAATTACCAATACGGCCAAAAAACAGCCCAGTTGGTACCAGGGGCACAGCAAAGTCAGCGAGACTTAAAAATGCCAATCTGTGTTTGCGCGCATAGATAAACAGAGCAATGGCAACGCCGATTAAGCCGCCATGGAATGACATACCGCCTTCCCATATGCGCAGCAACATAGCAGGATCAGCCAGCCACTTGTCGGCATTGTAGAAGAACATATAGCCCAGACGACCACCGAGGATAACACCCCAGGCGCCATAGACGATTAGATCCTCAACCTGAGTTGTCTTGACGGGGGACCAGGGTCGCTGACTGTTGCGCATAGCCAAAAACCAGGCCAACCCAAATGCCACTAGATACATAACGCCGTACCAGTGAATCTCAATAGGGCCCAAGGCGATCGCCACCGGATCTATGGCTGGATAAGTCAACATGACGGTCTGTACTCCATCTCTATTTGAGGGCAGATCATAGCGGGTTCTAAGGCTATGCGCCAAGCAGGATGTCGTTCTCAAGGAGAAAAAGTTACACTGCGATACATGTGCTTACTTGCAATTGCCTTTCAAACCCATCCAGATGCGCCGCTGATCGTCACCTCTAATCGTGATGAGTTTTATCCGCGCCCTACATTGGCTATGCATTGGTGGGAAGACGCCCCAATACTTGCCGGCAAGGATCTGCAAGCTGGAGGAACCTGGATGGGCCTATCCCGCAATGGTCGCTTTGCCGCAGTGACTAACTATCGCTATATTCCAGAGAATGGCGAGTTAGAAACCAAGCCTCTGTCGCGAGGAAATCTGGTCTGCGATTTTTTATGCTCGACACAGAGCTCTGAAAACTGGGTCCAAAGCATCGCTGCCAGTGCAGCTGGCTATGCAGGTTTTAATCTACTTCTCTACGACGGGCAAACGCTGGTTTACTGGAACAATTACCAAAACCAGCCTCCCAAGAATTTAGCGCCCGGTGTCTATGCGCTGAGCAACAACAACTTAGACAGCCCCTGGCCCAAGGTCGACCATGCACGTCAGACCTTATGCGCTGCGATTGATCGTCCCGACATAGGCGCCACACAGCTACCGGAGCTTATCGCGACCCTGTCTGTGCAAAAGACCTATGCGCGAAAGCTATTGCCAAAAACTGGACTGTCGGAAGACTGGGAGGAGTTGCTGTCGTCGCCATTTATTGTTGCTGAAGGCTATGGCACCAGAGCATCAGCAGCCATAGTTATCTCTGCATCAGCTCAGGTGGCAGCAATGGAAACCACCCATGAGGCAGGGGCCGTACTGGGCTCACAGGTATTTAACTATCGCATCGTCGAGCGCTGATTGGTCGACGAGGATCGAATCAATTTCACCACCTCAGGTTGCTTTAATGAGGCAGAAATAAACTGTGCTATAGACTCCGCATCCGAAAGCCGCAGCGCTCGCTTTACAATTCTGCTGGCATCTTGGCGGCTGGTGTTGAGCAGCATAGATTTCACCCGCAGTAGGGTACTGGCACTCATGGAGAGATTCTCATAACCCATGCCCATTAATACCACTGCACACAGAGGATCTCCCGCCATTTCACCGCAGACGCTGAGCTGGCAGTTGACCGAGGAAGCCTGATCATAAATCACTTTAAGCGCTCGTAATACAGCTGGGTGTAATGTGTGATAAAGGCCTGCTACTCGCTGATTATTGCGATCAACAGCCAGTAGATACTGAGTCAGATCATTGGTACCCACAGAGAGAAAATCAACTCTCTTAGCAATCTCTTTAACCTGATAAACTGCTGCTGGAACCTCGATCATAGCGCCTAGCGGCGGACGCTGAATCTGATAACCCTCCTCTAAGGTCAGCTCCCTGTAGGCGCGATCAATTAATTTAAGAGCCTGATCTAGCTCCGGCAAGTTGCTGATCATTGGCAGCATAATGCGCAGATTATTGGATCCTTGACTGGCGCGCAGCAAGGCGCGAATCTGGACCAGAAAAATTTCCGGGTGGTCAAGTGAGATGCGAATACCACGCCAGCCTAAAAAGGGGTTTTCTTCCTCTATGGGGAAATAGGGCAAGTCTTTATCACCACCTATATCCAGAGTTCTCATGGTAACCGGGCGCGGTGCAAAGGCCTCTAGCTGCTCACGGTAAATTGCTACCTGTTCGTCTTCTGTTGGAAAACTTGAGCGCATTAGAAAGGGCATCTCAGTGCGAAACAGCCCCACTGCCGCCGCGCCACTGCGCAGAGACATCATCGTATCTTGACGCAAACCTGTATTGACCCAGAGTGAAAAAGCAAAGCCATCCGGCGTGACGCAGGGAACATCGCGGAGTTTCTCAAGATCCTGATTGAGAATTTTTTCCTCGCGCTGGCGCTGCAAATAGGAGCGACGCAGAGTTCTGGTAGCACTGCTGATCACATCGCCGGTAAAGCCGTCCACAATAAGTTCCTGGCCATCTAACTCAGCCCAGGGCAGGTCAATAGCTCCCATAACAGTGGGGATTCCAAGCGCACGACCAACAATTGCCATGTGGGAATTACTGGAACCTCTGAGGGAGATAATTCCTACCAGTCGATTGACCGGAATATCCGCTAGCGCTGTTGCTGAAAGGTCTTCGCCCACCAGCACGATACGTCGCGGGATAGGCTGTTCTTTTTTATGACTGGTTTGCAGATAAGCCAGCACTCTCTTACCTAGGTCATTGACGTCTGCAGCGCGCTCACGAAGGTATGGGTCTTCCATCTGATTAAATGTGCGGACGTGCTTGAGAATCACCGAACTCCATGCGCTCTGCGCGGTCTGCCCCGCAGTGATAGCAGCGATTACCTCTCCCCCCAGAGAACTATCGTCCAGCATGCGGATATAAACATCAAACAGCGCTAGCTCCTCAGAGCTCAGCTTGTCCTCAAGACCACTGCCCAATTTGCGCATATCTTTTTTTACGGCCGCTAGCGCCTTGCGAAATATCTCCACCTCGGCGGGAGCATTTTGAGTAAAGCGCTCGGGCACGGATGCCAAATCAGTATTTGACGCCACTAAAACCACGCGCCCAATGCCTACACCAGGAGAACTGGGGATACCGCGGAAAGTTGCCTCTCGGCTTTTACCGCGGCCTGCGGAAGCCAGTTTACGCAGAGCGCCTGTCGCCTCAGCATGGGCAATAGCACCAGATAACTGAGCGCAAACTGTAACCACAAAGGCCTCTTCTTCCGAGGCGAAGCGGCGCTGAGTCTGCTGCTGTAATACCAGCACCCCCAGTACCTTTCTGTGGTGAATAATGGGAACCCCGAGAAAAGAGTGGAAAGGTGCCTCACCGGTTTCTTCAAAGTAGGCAAAGTTAGGATGCTGATCTGCATCCTCAAGATTCAGCGGCTCTTCTTTGGCCGCCACCAAGCCCACAAGACCTTCGCGCATGGCTAACCGAACCTTGCCAATAGATTCTTCGCGCAGGCCCTCGGTGGCCATCAGCACATAGCGCTGATCAGTTTCATCAAACAGATACACCGAGCAAACACCCGCCTGCATGGCGGCGCGTACCTCTTTGACGATAATGGTAAGTACCTGAGGTAGGCTGCGAGCGCTATTGACCTCCTGTACTATGGACCTCAGAGAGCTGAGCATAGTTAGTTAGCGTCCTTGGCTGAGCTTTTCAAAACGCGCATTGGCGCCTGCAAACTCCATCAGTGCATTGCGATAGACATTGCGCTTAAACGAGACCACAGAGTCTATGGGGTACCAATAATTTACCCACTCCCAACCATCGAACTCTGGCGTCCCTGTGGTATTAAAGCAGACTTTAGAGCTATCTCCAGTAAGCTGTAAGTAGAACCATTTCTGCTTTTGACCAATGCATAGAGGTAGCGAATTTTTACGCTGCATCTGTACCGGAATCTGATAGCGCAGCCATCGCTTGGTGCGCTGGATAATTTTAACGTCGGTTGACTCCAAGCCAACCTCTTCGTACAGCTCTCGATATAGGGCCTGCTCGGCAGACTCGCCGAGATTCACGCCACCCTGAGGGAATTGCCAGGCGTTCTGACCCAATCTTTTAGCCCAGAATACCTTGCCATGGCCATCGCCAATAACAATAGCAACATTGGAGCGGAACCCGTCCTTATCGACCACGTGGTATATCCTTTTTAAGCGCTAGTAAAGTTGACCCATTGTTCCACAGTCTTGCGAGACCAGCAATTTTCTCTTGAGGCTCTGTTTCATCATCGCTATCCTTGATCAGCCACAATCACTGTTTTTAACCAACCGAGAAATTCTTCATGGCGCTAGCTATTTTTGATCTGGATAACACTTTGATAGCAGGCGATAGCGACCATGGCTGGGGCGAGTTTCTAGTCAGCAAAAACCGCGTAGACAGTACGCATTATCGCGCCATGAATGACCGCTTCTATGCGGACTATGAGGCTGGCTGTCTCGACATTCATGCCTATTTAAAATTTTCTCTGGCTCCCTTAGCTGCTATTGCCAGCGCCGAACTGGCGGAGTTACATCAAGAATTTATGCACACCGTTATCGCTCCCATGCGTCTTGAAAAGGCCACTCAACTTGTTGAAAAGCACAGGCAGGCCGGCGACCAACTGCTAATTATTACGTCGACCAACCGCTTTATTGTTGAGCCAATCTGTCAGTCCTTGGGTATTCAGGACATCCTAGCAACGGACCCAGAGATGATAGAGGGTCGATATACCGGAGAGGTTGTCGGAACACCCACCTATAAAGACGGCAAGGTTGTACGCTATAACCAATGGCTGGCGGAAAACGGTGGGCAACCAGCGCGCAGCTATTTCTACACTGACTCGATCAACGACCTGCCGCTGCTTTTACAAGTCAGTGATCCGATCGCCGTGGACCCTGACCCAGCACTTCAGGACGAAGCAGCCAAAAGAGGCTGGAGCGTTATCTCTCTCCGGGACTAGCTTTAAGTATCAGTACGCGCATAAAAAAGCCCCGACAACTGCCGAGGCTCTGGGATATCTGCGCTTAATTTAGGACTCTTCGATAGCAGCCTGATAACCATCAGCATCAAGCATCTCATCCAGCTCACCCTGATCTGTGATCTTGACCCGGAACATCCAGCCGTCTGCATAGGGGCTGTGATTGACTGTTTCAGGTTCATCTTCCAGAACTGGGTTAATTTCAACAACCTCTCCACTTACCGGTGAATAAATATCCGAAGCCGCTTTTACAGATTCAACAACGGCAACCTCAGAGCCGGCATCAACTTCGGCACCAACTTCCGGCAACTCAATATAGACCACATCACCCAAGGCTTCCTGAGCATGGTCAGTGATACCAATCACTACAGTGCCATCACTCTCTACCCTAGCCCACTCATGGCTGTTGGCATATTTTAACTCTGTAGGTAAATCGCTCATTATGTTCTCCTTAGCCTGATCATTTGCGACGGTCATTCTACTGATGAAACTGCTCAAAGATAAAGTTATTTTAACTAACCAATGACCGTACAGCTGAAATCTGTAAAATACCCGCCCTAGAGTAGATCCAGACCCTTCTAACCATACGAGGTATCCATGCAGTACAGACTTGGCAGATCGCTTTTTATTCTAATCATCGCAACATCCAATCTCTGTGCAGACGAGCTGATATTACGCAATGGCGACATCCTTCAGGGCAGCCTGGTCGAACGCTCTGAACACCAGCTAATCTGGCAGTCAGATAATTTCGGAGCGCTGCCAATTCCTCTGGATAAGATCGCCAGCATCAACGGTAGCCCTATCGAAGAACCCGACCAAACAGTTGTTGAAACGGCAAGGTTCGCAGACACCTACAGTGGCGACCTATCATTGACCGGCGCCTATGCCAGCGGCAATGAAGAGCGTGAGGACTGGGATTTCGAATCCAGTGTGGAATGGCGGGAAGGTGACTTTCGTCATGGCTCAGGAATAAACTTCGAAAGCCACAGCCTGAACAATTCTGCGGCCAATGAAGAGTACAGTATAAATTACAGCCTTGACTGGTTTTTCCAAGAACAGTGGTTTTTAAAAACAGGCGCTGCCTTTGGCGCCAACGATAATCGTGCCATTGACCAATATTACTCTATAGGTAGCGCCCTAGGTCGCCAGTTCTGGGATACTGAGACTGGCGCTCTATCTGCTGAAACAGGTCTAGTGTGGGTCAACGAAGACTTTCAGGATCAGACCTCTGATAACCGATTGACCTGGAGCTGGGGTGCCAATTATCGACAGATGCTGACCGACCAGTTGGAACTGTTTCATACTCATTATCTAAGGGTCTCGTTATCAGATATGAGTGATTCTGAAATCAGCGCTGACGTCGGCCTCAAAGCCCCATTGGTCAACAATATTTTCACCGAACTTAAATTTGAATGGATCTATGACAACCAACCTGTCGCCGGCAAAGACCCCAGTGATAGCCAGTTTACTGTTGGAGTTAGTTATAGCTGGTAGGTCTGACTTGCAGTGGCGGCTCATTGAGTGCCGCCAACTGCTCTCTCAACATCAAAATATGCTCGCTCCAGTATCTGGGGGAATCAAACCAAGAAAAGGCTCGCGGAAAAGCAGGGTCACCCCAACGACGAGCAATCCAAGCACTGTGATGCATAATCCTCAATGTGCGCAGCACCTCGATCAGCTGTAATTCGCGGTAATCAAACAGATGGAACTCATTGTATCCTTCGATTAATTCAGCCATCTGCAATGTTTGATCATGGCGGTCACCAGACAGCAACATCCATAAATCCTGCACTGCGGGCGCCATTCTCGCATCGTCGAAATCTACAAAATGTGGGTTTTCATCGCGCCATAAAATATTGCCTGAATGGCAATCGCCATGAACTCTAATATTGTTAATAGGCCCGTAGTCGGTCAGGATCTGGTCAATCTTTTTCAAGAGATCTTCAGCCAGGGAGTTGTATGCAGCACCCAGCTCGGCTGGGATAAACTGCTCGCTGATCAGCTGAAACGATCGCCGGCCAAATGATTCGACATTCAACGTTGGCCTAGCCTTAAAAGGCCTTGTAGCTCCGATGGCGTGAAAACGTCCAAGCAGGCGCCCGAGGATAAATAAATTATCAAGATTGTCTAGCTCAGGGGCATGGCCGCCTTTGCGTGGATACAGGGCAACACAGAAACCAGCGTAGTGGAAAAACGACTTTCCCTCAGCATTGCGCCAGGGGCAGACAACGGGCAATTCCTGCTCTTGAAGATCAAAGCAAAAATCGTGCTCCTCTTGAATCTGCTGGTCAGTCCAGCGCCCCGGTCGGTAAAATTTGGCGATCATTGGCGTCTGGTCTTCGATGCCTATTTGATACACGCGATTTTCGTAGCTATTTAAAACAATAAATCTGCCATCAGAGATAAACCCCTGAGCCTCAACCGCGTCAATAAGTAGGTCGGGAGTCAAAATATCGAAGGGGTGCTTGCTGGTCTCTGTCATGGGCTACTTTAGGATCCTGCTAGTCAATGCTAGGTTTAGAGCGCATGACTTTTTTCAAGCCCTGCTGTGTTTTTTTATCCATTCGCCTTAGCTGTGACCCTCGGGTGGGTTTGGTAGGGGTGCGCACCTTGGGATCACGGGTCACCGATTGCAACAGCGCCTGTAATCTTTGCAGCGCCTCGCTGCGGTTCTTGTCCTGACTCCGCGAGCGCTGCGCCTTAATAATAATCACACCCTCTTTCGAAATACGGTGGTCACTGAGTTTTAACAGGCGCTGCTGATAGATCTCTGGCAGCGAGGACGATCGGATATCAAAGCGCAGGTGAATCGCAGTGGAAACCTTGTTGACATTCTGGCCACCCGGGCCCTGAGCACGCACAGCAGTTAACTCTATCTCATGATCAGCAATTGCCATGCTGTTGGTAATAAAAAGCATCAGAGATTTGCCTCGTCGCTAGATTCGACAAATTCGAATCGCTGAATCTGTCGATCAGCGATTTGCACCGTTTCTACAAACATCTCTAGAGGCCTTACCCAGAGACCAAAGTCTCCATAGAGGGCTGTGTAGACCACCAGCGGCTCCTCGGTTTCACTGTGGCGCGCCACTCCCATAACCTTATAGAGGTTGCCTTTATAATGCTTATAAATTCCCGGCTGAAGGCTCATGATAGCTCCCTACACTCTCGCAGTGACCTGGGTCTGACAGTGCAATAGATTTGACAGTGATAGCTCTAGTTCATCGCCTACGGCCAAAGGTCCGACCCCGGCAGGTGTCCCAGTCAGCACCAGATCACCAGGTAACAGAGTAAAAAATTGGCTGATGTAACCTAATAGAGGCAGCACTGGCGTGAGCATATCCGCAGTATTACCGTTCTGCCTCAGTTGTTGGTTTTGGCGGAGTTGAATAGTTTGGTTTTGCAGGTCGGCAACTCGATCTAATGAAACGCACTCTGACATCGGGCATGCACCGTCAAAGGCCTTGGCTTTTTCCCAGGGTAGACTCTTTTCTTTAAGCTGTTGTTGAAGATCTCGCAGTGTCAAATCCAACGCCAACCCAACGCCGGCAATCGCTGCGCGAGCCTGTTCTGCTGAACAGCCCGCTCTGAGCGGACTACCAACCAAAATACTCATCTCAGCTTCAAAATGACAGTCACCTAACTGACTAGGAATCGCGATAGGCTCATCGAGACTGACCAAAGCAGAGCTAGGCTTAATAAAGAGCACCGGCTCAGTGGGCACAGGATTATTCAGCTCCGCAGCATGAGCAGCATAGTTACGCCCAACGCAGACGACTTTACCCAGAGGCAACTCAGCGTCGACGCCATTGATTATATGACGGTAGTTCAATACTCCCACTCCCTAATTGAGCAGCTCCAGCCTAGCTCATTAAATCTATTGCAGATTAAAAAATAATTGGCTTGTTGTCATTGAGGTAGAGTGCGCCCTTGACGATCCGATAGATCAACCAAAGCGTTACCACTCCGCCAGCAAGCCAACCGAGCAGCACAATCCAGAACATAGCCGCAACAAAAGTCCACAGCAGTCCGTACCAGAAGGTATTTAACTGCCACCGAAAGTGGCTCTCCAACCAGGTGTCCCGAACCTCATTCATTTTGAGATAGTTGACTATCAGAGCCGCAACACAGGTGATACCGCCGGCAAAGAAACCAAGTCCTTGTAGCACATAGACCAAAAGTGCCAGATTCCTGTGCTGAAGCTCGTCGCTTTTGACTTCAGCTTGCGGCTCGGCAACATGTTCACTCATAGCAGTCTCCTGAGAATAATCTGCTTGGATATAATGCGTAAAAAAGTAATACAGCCCATCTGAATAAAGAATAGCACTGATTGCTTTCAGTACTTTCTAGATTATGGATCGCTGCAAAGAGCGGCTATGTTACCAAGCTCTCTGCCAGAGAGGGCCTTAATCTGAGGTCAAATTGCGACAAAACAGATAAAAAACCGCCAAAAGGGCATTTTTTTTCATTTAAAAACACACAAAATTAGCCAAAACCCCAAAAAACAAATACACTGCTTGATTCTGACCGGTCAGTTCTGAAATTTTTCAGAGTCCCGAGTCAGTAGTGCCAACAGCTGTACAGATATTCTGGTCACTTGTTGGTATACGCTAGCCCCGTTATGAGGCTGGATATTTTAAACGCCTTAAACGGTATTCAAATTTTAAGTGAGGTTAGTTATGTCGGAGAGAGTTTCTGGCACTGTAAAGTGGTTCAACGACAGCAAAGGTTTTGGTTTTATTGAGCAGGAAGGCGGCGGTGACGTATTTGTTCACCACAGCGCAATCCAGGCTGAAGGCTTCAAATCCTTGAAAGAAGGCCAGTCAGTAACTATGGAAGTTACTCAAGGTCAAAAAGGCGCTCAAGCTGAGAACGTAGTCGCCGAATAATTTCTGTCGCTGCCGCTAGATAGCAGTACGAAAATTATTAAAAAGCCCCGATGAGAGATTATCGGGGCTTTTTTTATATCTGCCGGACAGCTTCTTACTGCCTCAGTGGAAACAGCTCAGCCTAGTGCCCTGTCTAAAGTAAGACCTTGCTCCTGTCCTGATATATTTGAGCGAAGCTGGAATTGGAGGCAAAAAAAATCCCGCCAAAAGGCAGGATTTTTCGACTAGCGGCAGCCAAATTACTTAATTTTGGCTTCTTTGTAGATCACATGCTGACGAATAGTGGGATCGTACTTCTTGATCTCCATCTTCTCGGGCATATTGCGCTTGTTCTTGTCTGTTGTGTAGAAGTGACCGGTACCTGCACTAGACACTAAACGAATTTTTTCTCGAGCTGACTTAGCCATGAGTAGCCTCCTTAGACCTTCTCGCCATTGGCACGCAGGCCAGACAAGACATTTTCAATACCATTTTTGTCAATAATGCGCATACCCTTAGTAGATACACGCAGCTTTACAAAACGCTTTTCAGACTCAACCCAGAAGCGGTGAGTGTGAAGATTAGGCTCAAAGCGACGACGTGTTCTGTTCTTCGCGTGAGATACATTGTTTCCAGCCATTGGGCGCTTGCCTGTGACCTGACATACTCTGGACATTGTTGCTGCCTCTGTTTCCAATTTTTGCCTCGAGAATCAACCCGAAAAACAAAAGAATTCTAAGATTTATTTATCCATTGACGGGACCGTCCCGCAGGAAGGCGCGATTTATACCAGAAAGCCTAACTTGAATCAAACGAAAACCACTGAATCACCGGAAAACAGTTGAGTTTAACTCTATATCAGACCTTTATCTGCCAGAGAGGTCACTTCACCACGGCCAATAATAAAATGATCAAGCAGACGAATATCCATTAATCTAAGACCGTCCCTTAGCTTGCGAGTAATACTGATATCCGACTTGCTGGGCTCTGCATTACCAGAAGGATGGTTATGGGCAACAATCACCGCTGCGGCATTTTTTTCTAAAGCGAGACGCACCAACTCTCGCGGGTGCACATGGGCCGCGTCAATCGTACCCTGAAATAACTCTGCGAATTCGATCAACCGATGTCTGGTATCCAGCAGTAACGCGACAAAAACTTCTCGATGATAAGCACTCATCTGCACCGCAAGATAATCCCTGACATGACGGGGGCTAGTAAAAATGGGGTTGCCGCGCAACTGCTCCTGCAAATATCGACTGGTCAATTCCAGTGTAGCTTGCACCTGACAGAACTTTGCTGGCCCTAACCCCTTAGCGCGGCAGAACGTGGACTGATCGGCACTCAACATTGAGCGCAGCCCACCAAAGTGCTCAAGCAGATCTCGAGCCAGATCTATCGCAGTGTGACCAGGCAGCCCAGTGCGTAAAAAAATGGCTAATAACTCCGCATCAGAGAGGGCAGCTGGCCCCTTGGCAAGAAGCTTTTCTCTAGGTCGCTCTCCCAGAGGCCATTGAGTTATAGGCATAGTGAGTCCTTATTAATAACTACAGAATTGGCTGACAAAATGTTATCTTACGCCCCTTCTTATGGCCTGTCCGGACGATAAATGAGCAGCCTGTCAAACAAACGAATAATTCTCGGCGTCACTGGTGGCATTGCAGCCTACAAGAGCGCGGAAATAATTCGGCGCCTTCAAGATCAGGGCGCTGAGGTGCGTGTAGTGATGACACCAGCGGCAGGGGAGTTTATTAGGCCCTTAACCATGCAGGCCCTGTCTGGGCATCAGGTGCACAGTAGCCTACTGGATACAGAGGCCGAAGCAGGCATGGGTCATATCGAACTGGCTCGCTGGGCAGATCTATTGTTAATCGCGCCTGCCAGTGCCGACTTTATCGCTAACATGGTGCATGGCAGAGCAGATAATCTTTTAAGCACTGTCTACCTAGCGACTTCCGCTGTGGTGGCTGTCGCACCCGCAATGAACCAAGCAATGTGGGCGCACCCTGCCAGCATCGACAACATTCAGACATTAAAACAGCGCGGCGTAACCATTATCGGCCCAGATTCAGGTATATTGGCCTGCGGTGATATTGGTCCGGGCAGAATGGAACAGCCGCAAGCGATTATCGATCAGGTCAGCGGACTATTTAACAACAGCCTGTTAGCAGGTAAAAAAGTTGTGATTACCGCAGGGCCCACGCGTGAAGCACTGGACCCAGTGCGCTATATCAGCAACCACAGCTCAGGCAAGATGGGCTATGCCTTGGCTGAGGCGGCACTTGCGGCAGGCGCCGCTGTAACCTTAATTTCTGGGCCAGTAAATCTAGACGCGCCAGAGCGATGCTCGCTGGTGAAAGTCACTTCCGCACAAGAGATGCTTGAAGCCTCACTGCAAGCCGCTGCGAACGCCGATATCTTTATTGCCGCCGCCGCAGTCGCCGACTATCGAGCAGCCGTGGTGGCCGACCAAAAGATCAAAAAACAGGGCGATGAAATGACCCTGCTGCTGGAAAAAAACCCAGATATCGTTAGTACAGTGGCTGCAGCCAACGACAGATTATTTGTTTTGGGCTTTGCCGCCGAAACTCAAGATATTGAAGCCTATGCCAGAGATAAACTGGCACGCAAGAAGCTCAGTGCGATTGTTGCTAACGATGTTTCTCGTAGCGACGTGGGGTTTAACTCGGATCACAATGAGGTCAGCTGGATAGATGCTGACTCATCAAAGGTATTCAGCAAAAGGAACAAGACGCAGCTGGCAAGGGATATTATTGAGCATTTGGTCAGTCGCCATAGCCTTTGAGACCGACCCTTAACGCTGGGTTGTAAATTACAGTGAACGTAAAACATACTTTTTCTGCCCTGCGCAGAGACCCAGTTGTTATTGGGGGAGTCGTCCTCGCTCTAGCCTCAATTGTTATCGCCTGTTTATTTCTCTGGCAGCGTCTTGTGATTGATGCTCGAGTTCAGGCCGCTAACCTAAGCTACGGCGAGAATATAAGAATCGCCAGCAGCCGAGTAGATAATTATATTAATGACTATCAGCAGCAGCTGGCTATCATCGCCAGTCAACCGCCTGTAGCTTTGGCGTTTGAAACCCTCGATCAGTTACAACTAGATCAGCTAGAGAACCATGCTGCTAGCCTATTAGCAGGCGCTACAGGCATTTACTTTCTTGGCCCAGACCTACAGCGGCACCGAAACAGTGTTGGCTACGCCGGCCGGTATATGGCGCAGCAGACCCTGAATGGCAAGACAGTCTCCCCACGAGCAGTTAAGACTGGTGACCACTGGCAAATACTGAGCAGCCGAGCTGTTTTCGGACGCCTGAACGACCAGCAGATCATTTTAGGGGCCATTTTAATTAGCCTGCCTATGCAGGGTCTGAGCAACAGTCTCAGCAGCCTTGGCAACAGCGAGGGGCTAGTTGAGCTTCAACAGATAGTACCGAACCGCGACCCAGTCACAGTATTGCAACTGGGTGCCGAATTGAGTCCAGACAGCCTATCAGCTGCTAACTCGGACGCCGAGGTATTCGACACCGGCAACCCTTTCTGGAAGATAAGGTTTAGTCCATCTCAGTCTCTTTTCCAAACTATCAACCAAGGCCTGCCCCCCTTTTGGATGTCCTTCTCCGCAGTGGTGGCAGCCGTGGCAACTGCGCTATATCTGATCATTGTGCTGCGAGTCAGGCGCGGGGCTACAGTGCGAAGAATTTTTATTGATGATGAGATTGACGATGCTTTAATGACTACTAAACTTGATATTGCGTCGGACATAGCCTCTACTAGCACAATGGCCGTTCATCAGGATTCTTCACCCATCACAGAAATCAATCAGAAAACGCTAAAACCGCAGGCCGAGGATTGTCGCCACAGCGACTACGCTGTGCCAGATGTGGTTTTTCGCGATTATGATATTCGCGGTATTGCAGGGCAGGAAATTACCCCGGAGTTTGCCCTTAGGCTTGGCAGAGCTCTTGGTCGCATTGTTTTAAGCAATGGTCTGTCAAGCATCTATATGGGCCGAGACGGCAGACTAAGTTCTCCAGAACTTTGCAGTGCGCTGGCCTCGGGGCTTGTCTCCACCGGCTGCAACCTAATTAATTTAGGTCAGGTCACAACGCCAGTAGTTAACTTTGCAGTGCATCACCAGGGTCAGGCCAGCTGCGCGGTCATGGTCACTGCCAGCCATAATCCGGGCCATTACAACGGCTTTAAAATTATTATCAAGGGACAGGTTATCTCTGGCTCCACCCTGCAAGAGCTCAAACCCCTGCTTATGGAAAGTGACACTGACCTCAACAGCCAGGGACAGACCGAGCTCGTCGATATTATTCCAGACTATGTGCGCTATATATTGGAACAAAGCGCTATAGATCGCAGCTTCAAAATTGTTGTTGATGCAGGCAATGCAGTTGCCGGGCCCGTGGCACTCAAGCTGCTGGATAGCCTCGGTTGCACAACATTTCCGTTGTACTGTGATGTCGATGGCGCGTTTCCCAACCATCAGCCAAACCCTGCTGATGAAGACAATCTGCAAGACCTAATAGCTGAGGTTAAAACTGTTGGTGCTGACCTAGGACTTGCTTTCGATGGCGATGGCGACAGGCTGGTGGTCATTTCGGGTCGTGGTGAAATTATCTGGCCAGACCGGCTGATGATGATTTTTGCTCGCGATATATTGTTGAGACATCCAGGTGCGGATATCGTATTTGACGTAAAGAGCAGTAAGCGTCTAACAGAAATCGTGCGCAAATATTCTGGCCGTCCAGTGATGTGCAAAACTGGCCACTCACATGTGCGTCGGGCAGTTCAGGATAACAATGCACCTGTTGGTGGGGAATTTAGCGGTCATATTTTCTTTAATGACCGCTGGAAAGGTTTTGATGACGGGCTCTATGCTGCGGTTCGCCTTATGGAGATTCTATGTGCAGAGAGCCCAGATAAAACACTGGATACACTGGTAGCAGAGTTTGAGACAAGCAGCTACAGCCCAGAGATTTTGATACCTGTTGATGAATCAGAAAAATTCTCGCTAATGAAAACTCTGGCCGCTGGCTGTCAATTTAAGGGCGCTCAGATTATTACTCTTGACGGCTTAAGGGTAGAATACCCGAACGGTTGGGGTCTGGTCCGAGCATCGAACACTTCGGCCAGCTTAACCCTTCGTTTTGAAGCAGACGATGATGGTAGTTTAGAGCAGATTAAACAGCTGTTTCGTAACGAGCTATCACCTTTTATAAATAACATAGAAGACTTTATATAGTTATGTCACTAAGTCGCACAGAAGCACAGAACACCGCCGAGGTTATCTCGAGCGCACTCCCCTATATCCAGCGTTTCGCTGGCAAAACTGTAGTAGTGAAATACGGTGGCAATGCCATGGTTGATGATCGCCTAAAAGCCAGTTTTGCGCGAGATATAGTCTTGATGAAAGCCGTGGGCATAAACCCAGTGGTGGTGCACGGTGGCGGGCCACAGATTGGCAGTCTGCTCGAGCAACTCTCTATCGAATCCAAGTTTGTCGATGGCATGCGCGTCACAGATAGCCAAACCATGGACGTGGTGGAAATGGTATTGGGCGGCACGATTAACAAAGAGATTGTCAATTTAATCAGCAACGCTGGCGGCAAAGCCTTTGGCGTCACCGGAAAAGATGGTCAGCTGATTCGCGCTAAGAAATTGCGAGTGTCCCACAAAACTCCAGAGATGTCTGCGCCAGAAATTATTGATATTGGTCATGTCGGTGAGGTCGAGTCTGTCAACAAAGCGGTTATAGATATGCTGGTAGACAGCGGATTTATCCCTGTTATCGCCCCCATCGGAGTGGGTGCAGACGGGTCTTCTTACAATATTAATGCCGACCTAGTTGCCGGAAAAATTGCCGAGGTACTCGGAGCCGAAAAGCTGATGCTACTGACCAATGTCGCCGGCTTACAGGACAAGCAGGGTCAGATTCTCACCGGTCTGAGCGTAGCAGATGTAGACGATCTAATTTCAGATGGCACAATTTACGGCGGCATGCTGCCGAAAATCCGCTGTGCGCTGGATGCGGTGAAGTCTGGAGTGCCCTACGCACATATTGTCGATGGCCGGGTAGAGCATGCGGTAATGTTAGAAATATTTACAGATGAGGGTGTTGGCACACTCATCACTAATCAAGAATTGGCAGGAGTATCCTGATGGCCGGTAAAAAAGGCTCCCGAGCCCAAGAGATTTTGCAAGCACTGGCGCGCATGCTGGAGGTTTCTAAAGGTGGTCGCATCACCACCGCGGCACTGGCAGCAGAACTTGGTGTGTCAGAAGCGGCACTCTACCGCCACTTCCCCAGCAAGACTCGTATGTATGAAGGGCTCATAGACTTTATCGAAGAAACTATCTTTGCACGTGTGCGCACCATTGTTAATGACGAGCCCGACGCTCTAAATCAGTGTTACAGGATTTTAAGTCTGGTGCTGGCCTTTAGTGAGAAGAATCCGGGTATCAGCAGAATCCTTAATGGCGACGCCCTAACCGGCGAGACTAGCCGTCTCCATGAACGGGTAGCTCAGTTTTTTGACCGCCTGGAGTCGCAACTCAAGCAGTGCTTACGGGAAGCCGAGATTCGTGACGGACTAAAAGTGAATGCCTCTGTCACCGTGACTGCCAACCTAATGCTGGTCACGGCTGAGGGTAAAATTAGCCAGTTTGTCCGCAGTGGCTTTAAGCAACTGCCCACAGAATACTGGTCTGAGCACTGGTCGCTGATGACGGCTAGGATGTTCAACTAGATAGCCTAGGGCCCACTCAATAGGGTTAATCAGATTGCTCAGCCTTTTTGAGCTGACGCAGCCGATCTTCGTAATGCCCATAGCGCAGAACTAGATTGGCAACGTCCGCTTGACGCTCGCGCAGCATGTTTTGCAACTCTGTTGTATCCTGCTCAACCCGGCTAAGCTTTTGGCGCAGCGACTCTGGAACCTGCTCGGCAGCCATCTCGTTGTAAGCTGCGCTTCTAAGGTACTCCAGCTCAAGAGACTGAAGGCTTTGCAGGTTGCTTTTTAGGTTAGTGATTTCTCTGGTTAACAGCGCCATTTTGCGATCTTTTAACTGAATAATATCAGAGACCTTGCTGAAGCTAGAGAGCAGATAGCTGTCCTGCTTGCGCTGCTCGAGATCGGAAAGCTCAACTGGTTGAGCAACAACCACTCGCAGAACCTGACCCCATTCGTTCACAATTTCGTAGCCTTCGGCAGCATCCAGTGGCGAAATGGTATCAGCAGTGACATGGGTGCCAGTGCTATCCTGAAAACGGTAGAGCTCCTTGGCTGCAACCCCTTGGATTAACAGCAGCATAAGAAGACCTACCATTTTATTCATACGCCGTACTCTTGCCTGTACTCTTTAATCTGCTCAACCAGCAATTGCATATTTGGCTTAGCATTCAGGTAATCTAAAATATCATCAATATCGATAATGCTAACCACTGGAACAGAGAACTGCTTTTCTACTTCTTGAATCGCCGATAGTTCAGTATTGCCGCGCTCCTTGCGATCCACGCCTATCACAACACCAGCGGCCTGTGCGCCAGCTTGGTCAACCATAGCCATGACTTCTCTGATCGCTGTACCTGCAGTAATCACGTCGTCAATTATCAGGACTTTGCCTTCGAGCGGCGCCCCCACTATAGTGCCGCCCTCGCCATGGGACTTCGCCTCTTTTCTGTTAAAACAGTATGGCACATCCAAATCATGATGCTCGGCAAGTGCAACAGAAGTCGCCGAAGCCAAAGTAATACCTTTATATGCTGGCCCGAACAACACATCGAACTGGATTCCAGACTCAACAATCGCCGCCGCATAGCACCGTCCCAACGCAGCAAGAGCTTTGCCGCGATAAAATTCGCCCGCATTAAAAAAGTGCGGTGATACGCGTCCAGATTTAAGCCTGAACTGGCCAAACTTTAAAGCGCCACTATCAAGGGCATTATCGATAAACTGAGTTTTGTAATTAGTCATAGTAGTCTTCTATTATTGAGCCAATGCCATTTGCTGAACTCGCACCAAATCAGCGACGCCACGTTTGGCCAGATCCAACATCTGAGTTAATTCTTCCGCGCTAAAGGGCGCAGCTTCAGCAGTGCCCTGCACCTCGATAAAACCATTGTCGCTATTCATCACCACATTCATATCGGTTTCGGCATTAGAATCCTCTGCATAATCCAAATCCAATACTGGAACACCTTTGTAGACACCTACAGAAACTGAAGCAATCATTGTGACCAAAGGATCTCCAGCGATAGCCTTCTTGCGCTGAAGGTGGCGGATTGCATCCACCAGAGCAACGCAAGCACCAGTGATGGAAGCGGTTCTGGTACCGCCATCTGCCTGAATGACATCACAGTCAATATTGATGGTGTGTTCACCAAGCTGCTTGAGGTCCACCGCAGCTCGCAGAGACCGACCGATCAGACGTTGAATTTCTTGGGTTCGACCGCTCTGTTTACCGCGCGCAGCCTCGCGACCCATCCGGCTATTGGTTGACCGCGGCAACATACCATACTCGGCGGTTACCCAACCCTGGCCACTGCCGCGCAAGAATCTCGGCACACCGTTTTCGACACTCGCAGTGCAGATAACTTTGGTATTGCCAAACTCGACTAGCACAGAGCCCTCGGCGTGACAGGTATAGTCTCTTGTGATCTTTACTTGTCGGAGTTGTTCTGGGCGTCTGCCGCTAGGTCTATTCATAATGGGTATCCTGGATAATGGGCGATAAAAATTTTGCGGAATTGTAGCAAATCTACCTACCCATTGACCGCCTTTGTTACCATGGCACACCATTAATTTTTAGTTTGGAGAAAATATGCCTCGCAGCATGACGGCATTTGCCAGAAACACTATTGAATTTAGCTGGGGTTCACTAACCTGTGAACTGCGCTCGGTCAACCATCGCTTTCTGGAAACGGGCTTCCGGCTTCCTGAGACTCTTCGAGATATTGAAATGCCGCTGCGTGAAATCGCCCGCAAGAAGCTCAAACGCGGCAAAGTCGACTGTGGCATACAGGTCAGCTTTAATAGTAACGATGCCTCGGTTAATGCCGATCTTGAGTTAGCAAAGCGCTATATAGATATCGCCGAAAAAGTAGCCGGAGAAATACGCAATCCAGCGCCAATTTCGCCTCTAGAGATTATGCGCTGGCCCGGCATACTCAAAGATCAGCACCTAGAGCCAGAGATACTGCATGCAGCAGCGATTCAGGCTTATAGCACAACTGCGGATAAGCTCTTAGAGGGGCGTCAACGGGAGGGCGATAAACTAGCTGAAATGATTGAACAACGGCTTGTCGGTATAGAAAAACAGATCGATACGGTTCGTAACCACCTGCCCGACATTCTCAGTCAACAGCGTGCACGACTTAGTGAAAAACTCAGTGAGCTAAAATCTCAGCTAGACGAAGAGCGTCTCGAACAGGAGATGATCATCATTGCCAATCGAGCCGATGTCGATGAAGAGCTCGATCGCCTCGAAGCTCATATCAGCGAGATTCGTTTGACCCTCAAAAGCTCTGATGCCATTGGCCGCCGACTAGATTTTTTAATGCAGGAATTAAACAGAGAGGCCAATACTCTGGGCTCAAAATCTATTGCTGGCGTGACCACACAGGCCTCTGTAGAACTCAAGGTATTGATAGAACAGATGCGCGAGCAGATCCAGAATATTGAATAATTTTTACAGCCAAAGGCGTGATTAATTTGTTTAAATCGCTAAAGAGCCGCTTCTGCAGACAGGGGTTGGGGCCGGTTTTAATCGCTGTTTGGCTATTGCTTAGTAGCGGTTCGGCGTTGTCCTTTGGCGCTGATGGCCATCGCATCATTATTGCGATCGCAGAAAACCATATCAGCGAGAAAACCGCCGAGAGCATACACCAACTCATTGAAGGGGCTGAGCTCGCCAAGCTATCTCTCTGGCCCGATACTATTCGTCGCCTACCAGAGTGGCAAAACTCAAAGTACTGGCACTATATCAATGTCGATGACGACCAACAGCTCAGTGCGGTCGAGCATGATGAGAATGGACATGGCGACATACTCTGGGCACTGCAACACTTTTCCAATCAGCTGAAAGATCCTCAATTGGGTCGCAGAGAACAGATCGAGGCCCTGGCGTTCCTCAGCCATCTGATAGCCGATATCCATCAGCCCCTGCATGTTGGCCGTCAGGATGACCGGGGAGGCAATAAAGTGCGAGTAAAATGGCTAGATCAACGCAAGACGGTCAATTTGCACCAGGTCTGGGATAGACTACTCATCAGCGCCTCAAATGAGACACCTAAACAGTACGCCCGCCGCCTAGACCAGGCCTCTGATCAGCAAATCACTCTGTGGCAACAAACCGAGTTTCTAGACTGGGCCAACCAATCAAAAGCCCTGCGAAGCCAGGTTTATGATTTTGGCACACAGATACGAGGACAGCACATAGTGCTAAACACTGCCTATGTCGAGCGCAATAAGCCAATAATAGAGCGTCAATTATTGGTTGCAGGCATTCGTCTCGCCGGCTGTTTGGAGAGTATTTTTAATCCTCAAGGCCTGTAACTAAAATTTTTATTACACTGGCCCAAGAATCTGGAATAATCACATTCACTAGTTTTTTAGGCAATGGATCTCGCAAAGTTATGGCGCAAGGCACCCTATTTATTATCTCTGCCCCCTCTGGGGCTGGCAAAACCAGTCTGGTAGCGGAAATTCTCGCGCGAATGGACAATATTCAGGCGTCTATCTCTCATACCACCAGAGCCTGCCGCCCCGGCGAGACCGATGGCATCAACTACCATTTTGTTTCCCAGCAGCATTTTTTGGCGATGATTGGCGACAATGCGTTTCTTGAGCACGCTCAGGTGTTTGGCAATTTTTATGGCACCTCCGAACAATGGGTGCGCGAGACTCTGGCACAGGGTGGGGATGTTATTCTTGAAATAGATTGGCAGGGGGCTGCACAGGTTCGCCAAAAATTCCCCGATAGCCAGAGTATTTTTATACTGCCGCCAAGCAAACAGGCTCTGCGCGAACGTTTAAATGGCCGCGGTCAGGACGACGCCGAGGTTATTGATCAGCGAGTGGCCGCCGCCAAAGAAGAAATGAGCCACTATGTAGAAGCCGACTACCTAGTAATCAATGATGATTTTGATACGGCGCGTCAACAACTAGAGTCTATTATTAAAGCGCAACGGTGCAAAATACCGGTACAGGGCCAAGAAAAATTACTGCTAGATTTATTGTCGTAACCACCGTCTTTAGGTAAACTGGCCGGCCGCGCAGCCTTTGGCTGTGCTACTGTTATTAAATTTATCGAAATTTTAGTATTGGCGGAAAAAAGATGGCTCGCATTACTGTAGAAGACTGTTTAGATCATGTAGATAACCGTTTTGAATTGGTTATGGTTGGCTCTAAGCGCGCTCGTCAACTAGCGGTTGAAGGCAGACCTGCTCTGGTTGACGAAGAAAACGACAAACCCACGGTTATTGCTCTTCGTGAAATCGAAGAAGGCCTTATTAACGCAGACATCCTGACGGAAGTCGCTCAGGACTACGAAATTGTCGACGCTGAAGAAATAGCTGAAACAACTGAAGAGGCTGCTATTCCGCCTGCTTTTTAGTCTTTTGCATAGTAGTCTGTTCAATAGCTATTAGCCCGAATATAGATTAACCCAGTCAAAGTTCCACCAATCAGATAAGAGAAGGGGGCGGCCGTAAAGTGCTGACAGTGCTCACCGACAAGCTCTCTTCTTACCTCGACCCAGGAGAAGTCCGCAGGGTCGAGCGAGCTTACAAATTCTCCGAGCAGTGTCACAGGGGCCAGATGCGCCAAAGTGGCGACCCCTACATCACCCATCCGCTGGCAGTGGCCAATATTTTGGCCGACATGCATATGGATCACGAGAGCCTTATCGCGGCTCTTTTACATGACGTTATCGAGGATACTGGTGTCACCAAAGGGCAGATCAGCCGCCGTTTTGGGCGTACTGTTGCCGATCTAGTAGATGGCGTTAGCAAACTCACCGAAATAGAATTTGAAACCAAAGCCGAGCAGCAGGCAGAAAGTTTTCAGAAGATGACTCTGGCAATGTCCAGAGATATCCGTGTTGTTCTAGTCAAGCTCGCAGACAGGCTGCACAACATGCGCACCCTTGGCGGGCTCTCCCCCGAAAAACGGCGTCGCGTTGCCAGGGAAACCTTAGATATCTATGCACCAATTGCCCAGCGCCTTGGGATTAATGATATTCGTATTGAATTCGAGGATCTCGGCTTTGCCGCCATGTATCCGCTGCGTCACCGACGCCTGCGCGAGGCAATGAAAGCGGCGCGCAAAAACCGTAAAGAGATTGTTGCAGAAATCCATCAGGCAATTGAACTGCGGATGGAAAGTGAATCCTTCCCCGCTATAGTGAAAAGCAGAGAAAAGCACCTGTGGAGTATCTACAAAAAAATGCGTGGTAAGCACAGATCTTTCCGCGACATCATGGATGTATTTGCCTTTCGACTTGTCGTCAATACCGTGGATGATTGCTATCGTACCCTAGGTATAGTGCATAATATTTTTAAGCCAGTACCCGGCGAATTCAAAGACTATATTGCCATCCCCAAGGCCAATGGCTATCAGTCACTGCATACCCTGTTGGTTGGTATGCATGGGGTTGTTATTGAGGTGCAGATTCGCACCAAAGAAATGGAGAGAATGGCCAACTATGGTATTGCCGCTCACTGGGAGTACAAAGCTGGCAATAAAAATATTGAAGGTAGTCAGCACCGCGCAACACGCTGGGTACAAGGCCTGCTGGAAATGCAAAAGCAGGCGGGTGACTCGCTAGAATTCTTGGAGCATGTAAAAGCTGATCTGTTTCCAGACGAAATCTATGTGTTCACCCCCAAGGGCACCATAGTTGAGCTACCCTCGGGTGCCACGCCAATTGATTTTGCCTACTCTGTGCACACTGGCCTGGGTAACACCTGTATTGCCTGTCGAGTAGACGGCGAATTAACACCTCTTTCCGAACACCTCCAAAGTGGCCAGAAGATTGAAATTGTTAGCACACCCGGCGCTCAGCCAAACCCTAACTGGTTGAATTTTGTAGTAACGGCAAAGGCGCGCAGTGCTATTCGCCACTTCTTGAAAAATCAGCAGCACGATGAATCTGTGGATCTGGGCAAGCGGCTGTTAGATCAGGCACTTTCCAACCTTGGCACCAGATACAAAGAACTCAAGAAATCGCAGATTAAGCGCCTGCTCAAAGAAACTGGAGCTTCGACCTTCGAATATGTGCTCCAGCAAATCGGGCTTGGCAACCGAGTGCCCTTCGCAGTGGCTAATCTTTTAGTGCCGCCAGCCAAACGTAAAATTGCTGACGGCAAGCGCAACTCTACCCTGCCGGTAGTCATAGATGCCTCGGAGGGGCTGCTGCTGCAATATGCGCGCTGCTGTCACCCAATTCCCGGCGACCCAATTCTTGGTCATGTAACTCCAGGCAAAGGGTTGGTTATTCATCTTGAGTCCTGTCGCAATCTCAAAGAGATTCGTTCCAATCCAGAGAAATGCATGCCTCTGACCTGGTCAACGGTAGTCAGGGGAGAGTTCCCAGTAGAGATCAAAGTAGAAATCACCCCAGAGCGCGGGTTTATTGCCGCGCTGGCATCCAGAATGACAGAGGAAGACGCCACTATTGAGAATATCACCGTCACTGAAAAGGATGCCTTTACCAGTGTGGTTGATGTGGTGCTCAATGTTAAGAACCGCATTCATCTGGCAGATATTCTGCGTCGTGCGCGCAGCCTAAAACCTGTACGCCGTATTTACCGTGTAAAAAATAAGTAAGCTAGGAGACATAGATGACCAATAAAGCCATTATCCATACAGACAGCGCCCCGGCAGCCATAGGCACCTACGTTCAGGCAGTAAAGGTCAATAACACTGTGTACCTGTCTGGCCAGATTCCACTAGATCCAGAGACGATGACTGTAGTGGAGGGTGATATCAGCGCACAGATTCATCAGGTGTTTAAAAATCTCGCTGCCGTCTGCGAGGCCTCCGGTGGTGACCTTAGCAATATAGTTAAGCTCAATATCTTCCTCACCGATCTCAGCCATTTCCCTAAGGTCAATGAGATTATGAGCCAACATTTTCAAGAACCCTACCCGGCACGAGCAGCTATAGGTGTCAGCGAACTACCCAAAGGGGCTGAAGTTGAAATGGACGGTATTCTAGTTATCTAGATTACCCGCTAACCCCCCAACCTCTGCCATCAATGCCAGATAGCCTTCTTTATAGCTGGGGAAAATAAACTGATATCCACTAGCTAAAAGGCGCTGATTACTGCAGCGCCTCGCCGCCTTCTGCTCGACAATTTCATCTTCTAACTTGACCTGCATCTGGTCCGCCATCCAACGCCGCAAATCATGCTGAGTGACTGGCTGTGAGTCGGTAGCCAAATAAAGCGTTTCGATAGGCTTATTAGCAGCATAGCGCTCAACAAGATGGCAGAGAACACCAGCGCAGTCATCACTGTGAATCCGGTTACTCCATTGCGGTGGCTGCGCCGGCCGACCTTTACCCTCCATTATCTGGCTCAGCATTCTGGTGCGCCCGGGCCCATATATGCCAGAGAAACGCACAGTGGTCTGAGCCACTGGCAGCGCCTTTATGAGTTGCTCGGCCTCTAGTAACAGAACGCCAGAGAAAGACTCAGGTTCTGTAGCTGTTGTCTCGTCAACCCAGTCACCATTATTGTTGCCATAGACACTGGTACTAGATACCCAGATAACTAGACCTGGCCTATGTGCAGTGGCATCAATTGCCTTGGATAGGGCTGCGGCGCCCCGCACATAGGACTCTCTATAAGCCTGTTCAGTAAAGCCGCTTGGTGTCAGCGTTACCACCACCACATCAAAACCCTGATCGAGAATAGTCGTTAATTGCTCAGCATCCGTAATATTTGCGGCAATAGGAACAATGCCCTGAGGAAGATTCTGAGGCTGTCGTTTCATGCCGTAGCAACAATGGTTTGGCGCCAGACGCAGCGCCGTGCGTTGACCAATGTCACCACAGCCGGCAAATAGTATTTTTAATTGATCTTTCATGCTTGATTAATATTAGCTATTATTAGAGAAACTGTTTTTCAATTGAGCCTATAACATGACACTTACAGAACTCCGCTATATCACAACTCTGGCTCAGGTCTCGCACTTTGGCCATGCCGCAGAGCGCTGCAATGTCAGCCAGCCAACTCTGAGTATAGCGGTTAAAAAACTAGAAAGTGAGCTTGGAGTTGATCTTTTTGAGCGCTCAAAAAGCAGCGTTAGACCCACGCCTATAGGAGAGCAGATAATCGCCCAGTCTCAGCGAGTACTGGAAGAAGCAGCGGCCATTAAAGATATTGCGACCTCCGGTAAAGATCAGCTCAACAGCCCACTGCATGTGGGCGCTATTTTTACCATTGGCCCCTATCTATTCCCGCACTTTATTCCACCGCTGCAAAAGTCTGCACCACAGATGCCGCTGGTCATTGAGGAGGGCTACACTAGTACGCTGCGCAAACGCCTGCGCAGTGGCGAGGTAGATGTGATTATTGTCGCGCTGCCATTTAATGAACCAGATGTCGTGGTGCAACCACTGTACGAAGAACCCTTTGTACTGCTATTGCCGGGCAACCACCCACTCGCCGCCAAGCAGGAAATTGATCACAGTGATTTAGATGGCGAAAATGTTCTGATGATGGGAGAGGGGCATTGTTTTAGAGACCAGGTAATAGAGGCGCTCCCCAATATTAATCGAAACCCTGTTGGCAGTGCGCCAATCCGCACTATGACCGAAGGCAGTTCTCTGGAAACCCTTTGCTACATGGTTGCCTCTGGTCTGGGCATCACCATATTGCCGCAATCTGCGGCCATAGGCGCAGAGCACCGCGGCAATAGTTTAGTGACTCGTCCCTTCGCCGGCAGTAGCCCGTCGCGCACAACGGCATTGGCTTGGCGAGCAAGTTTCCCCCGCCACAAAGCGATAGATGCATTGCGCAACGCGATCTATGACCGCAAGCTACCGGGAATCAATAAGTCCTAATGGCGCCGCAAACTCTTGATAAAATAAGCGTTACCAGTCTGCATGGGGTGGGGCCTCAGCTTGCATCCAAACTAAAGAAACTTGGCCTTTACAGCGTGCAAGATCTGCTTTTTCACCTCCCGCTGCGCTACATAGATCGCACTCAGGTCACCCCCATTGGCGGCATTCAGCCTATGTCTGACGTAGTTATTGAGGGCGAGATTCGAGCGAGCGATGTGGTTTTTGGTCGGCGTCGCAGTCTAGTGTGCAGAATCCAAGATTCAACCGGCGTGGTTACTTTGCGATTCTTTCATTTTAATCGAGCTCAACAGGAGCGCCTAAAACCAGGTACTCGCCTGCGTTGTTTCGGCGAAGTGCGGCGAGGAAAATCTGGTGTCGAACTCTACCATCCCGAATATCAGTATCTAGACAGCGCTAATCCGGCGCAACTAGAAGAGACATTAACACCTATATATCCGGCCACTGAGGGAATTACTCAAACTCGGATTCGCGATCTCTGCGCTCAGGCACTAAAACAGCTTCAGGAGTATCAGATTGCGGAACTGCTCCCTAATGAGGTAAAAACAGAGTTAGGGCATGAACTCAGCTACTCTCTAGATAACGCATTGCGCCTACTCCACAACCCGCCACCCGGGACTGCGCTGCATCTGTTATCCGAGGGCGAACACCCAGCGCAGCAACGACTGGCCGCTGAAGAGTTAATAGCACATAACCTAAGCCTGCTTCGTCTACGCCAAAAAGTACAGCAGCAGCAAGCGCCCGTGCTGATGCGAGATAAAACGGCGCAAGACAAATTTTTACAACAGCTGCCCTTTACGCTCACCGCAGCCCAGCTGAGAGTAGTAGACGAAATTAATCAGGATATAAGTACCGCCATACCCATGCTTCGCCTTGTTCAAGGAGATGTGGGTTCGGGCAAGACGGTCGTAGCAGCCATGGCCGCCGTGCAGGCCATAGCCAATGGCAAACAGGCCGTTTTGATGGCGCCCACTGAAATTTTAGCTGAGCAGCACCGTATTAATTTTGACCAGTGGCTTCGCCCCCTAGGCATCCGCGTTGCCTTTCTAACCGGCAAAGTTAAAGGCAAGGCCAGAGAAATGCAGCTTGAAGCCATGGTCGATGGCTCCGCGCAGATGGTTATCGGCACACATGCTCTGTTTCAGGAGGCTGTAAGCTTTCATGATTTGGGGCTTAGTATTATTGACGAACAGCATCGTTTTGGCGTGCACCAACGTCTGGCGCTGCGCAATAAAGGCTTTAATCCGGATAACCCTGTTGCCATGGGGCCTGCTCCTCATCAGCTAATTATGACGGCAACCCCAATTCCTCGCACTCTGGCCATGAGTGCCTATGCTGATCTAGATTGCTCGGTTATAGACGAACTGCCCCCAGGCCGAACCCCGGTGGAAACTGTCGTGTTAAACAACCTACGACGCAACGACGTCATAGATCGGGTGCGAGCCTCATGCACTGTTGGCCGTCAAGCCTATTGGGTCTGTACGCTCATTGAAGAATCAGATGTACTGGAAGCTCAGGCCGCAGAGGTAACCGCCAGCGAGCTACAGCTAATGTTGCCTGAATTGAGTATTGGTTTGGTGCATGGCCGACTTAAGCCGAGAGAAAAGCTTGAGGTGATGAACGCATTTAAGTCGGGTGACATTAATTTGCTGGTAGCGACCACAGTGATAGAGGTAGGCGTCGATGTGCCCAATGCTAGCCTGATGATTATCGAAAATGCAGAGCGTTTGGGGCTCTCTCAACTGCATCAGTTGCGCGGCCGAGTAGGTCGAGGCTCACAGAGCAGCCACTGTGTTCTACTGTATAGCGCTCCTATTTCCAATAATGGCAGTGCACGCCTCAAAATTATGCGCGAAACTACTGATGGCTTTAAGATTGCCGAAAAAGACCTCGAAATCAGGGGGCCAGGCGAGGTGCTAGGCACTAGGCAGACCGGCGATATGCAGCTACATATTGCCGATCTACAGCGTGATGCTCATATGCTGCCACAGGTGAAGCGAGCCGCTGAAAAACTCCTGCTTAACCACCAACAAAAGGTCGACCCACTTATCGCGAGATGGCTTGGTCATGCCGAGCAATACGCCCAAGCTTAACAGCAAAAATATAAGTGATATTAATATTTCATTTTTATGACAAGGCCCTATACTGAAACCCAAATTAGAGGGTAAGCATATGGCGTTTAGTAATCCAATTTCAAACCTGTTTGGCAAGTCTCCTATCCTTCCACTACAGGACCACATGTCCCTAGTAGTCAGATGCGCTACCCAGCTAGAGCCCTTCTTTGAGGCAGCCATTGCCGATAATTGGCCTCAGGCTACCAACATCTTTAATCAAATTGTTGAGTACGAAAATAAGGCCGATGAGCTAAAAAAGGACTTCCGGCTCAATATGCCAAACAGCCTCTTTATGCCCGTCCCACGAGGCGATCTGCTGAGCATCTTGGCGCAGCAAGATGAGATTGCTAACACCACTAAGGATGTTTGCGGCATCGTGCTGGGACGCGAAATGGATATACCCACCGCACTGCAAACCGATTTTATGGGTTTTGTGCAGAGTGCTATCGAAACCTGCCAAAAAGCACTGACAGCCATCAATGAGCTCGATGAACTGCTAGAAACAGGCTTTACCGGGCAGGAAGTCAAATTCGTCAAAAAACTGATCCGAGAGCTGGATGCACAGGAACAGAAAGTCGACAAGAAAGAGCTCAAGCTCCGCCATCGACTCTTTAAACTTGAAGCAGATATGCCCCCTGTGGACGTTATGTTCCTGTACAGCACCATAGATAATATAGGTGCCATTGCAGATACTGCAGAACGCGTGGGCAATAGCCTCGAACTCCTCCTAGCAAAATAATAATTACTCGGAACAGTCACTATGGAACTATTTACTGAACACGGCACCATTCTCATCATTATGGCCGCAATGTTTGGCTTCTTTATGGCTTGGGGTGTCGGCGCCAATGATGTTGCTAATGCAATGGGTACCTCGGTAGGCTCGAAAGCGCTCACCATCAAGCAGGCAATATTGATCGCGATGGTCTTTGAGTTTGCAGGAGCCTATTTGGCGGGTGGCGAGGTGACCTCTACCATCCGCAAAGGCATAGTCGACTCCGGTGTGTTTACTAATCAGCCCGACCTACTGGTATTCGGAATGTTGTCGGCCCTTTTGGCTGCTGGTACCTGGCTGGCGATAGCTAGTTTTATGGGCTGGCCGGTCTCTACGACACACTCTATTGTCGGAGCGATTGTTGGGTTTGCGGCTGTTGGCGTTTCTTACGATGCGGTTAACTGGAGCAAGGTCAGCACTATTGTAGCCAGCTGGGTGGTTTCACCTGTTATGGCCGGCACTATCTCCTTCGCTATTTTCAGAAGCGTTCAGCGGCTGATTCTTATCCAAGACAATCCCTTTGAGCGTGCAAAAAAGTACGCGCCCATGTACATGTTCGCCGTGGGTTTCTTGATGGCTATGGTGACCCTGCTTAAAGGTCTGAAACACGTTTTTAAAGATATCGGCATCAAGTTGTCCTTTGGTGAAAACGCCCTGGTCGCTGTTGGTTTCGGTATTTTGGTCACTATTATTGGTACCTATCTATTAAGCAAAGTTGAACGGGACGAATCCAAAGAAGAAGGCAATCGTTTCTACAATGTTGAAAAGGTGTTTGCGGTACTCATGATTTTCACGGCCTGTAGCATGGCCTTTGCACACGGCTCTAACGACGTGGCTAACGCCGTTGGCCCTCTGGCTGCGGTTGTCAATGTAGTGAATGCAGGTGGCGATATTGCCGCAAAAAGCTCCATGCCCAGCTGGATTCTGTTGCTTGGTGGTGGTGGTATCGTAGTGGGCCTTGCCACCTACGGCTTTAAAGTAATGGGTACCATTGGACGCAAGATTACTGAGCTCACGCCAAGCCGTGGCTTTGCTGCTGAATTAGGCGCTGCTGCGACGGTTGTTTTGGCATCTGGTACTGGTTTGCCGATCTCTACCACCCATACTCTGGTTGGTGCTGTTCTGGGTGTAGGTATGGCTAGAGGTATAGGCGCACTAAACCTGCGAATGGTCGGCTCTATCTTCCTTTCATGGGTAGTAACTCTGCCCGCTGGAGCAGCCCTGTCTATTCTGTTCTTCTTTTTCTTTAAAGGGGTATTCGGTAGCTAGAATATTTAGAGCTTACTGAGGTTATTCAATAGCTCTAGGGCCTGTTCGGCATCTTGCTCAGGCACAAAAACGTGGTCGTGGTAGAAACCCGCGATCACGTTGGCGCTAATATCATAGGACGCCAGCTTGCCTGAAATGATGGCCGTTAGCCCCACAGCTTCAAGGCTGGAGTGAACCTGCAAGCTGATGCAGCGGAACAGGCCTTCATAACTCAATCCATAGGTATCGGCATTTTCCTTGGTTAGCACCAGAGTCAAACCCTCTGGCTCCTGAAAACTGGCGATTGGCTTAGCCTCGGAATAGTCTCCGTAGCACCCATTGGCAAGAGTACAAAATACGTAGCAGGGCTCTAGAATGAGCGGCGACAGCCCATTGAGAAGTCTCTTTAAATCGGTTTCACCAGACATATTATCTATCTTTTGGTTGAGCGAAGAATACAAAGGGCAGTGCAAGTGGGCCGAGTAGAGCCCCCATCCAACCCCAGAAGCGGGCATCTGCGCGACGCTCTTGAGCGATAAGATAGCAGGCAAAGATACAAGCAATGTTTACAA
This sequence comes from Porticoccaceae bacterium, assembly GCA_018663035.1. Classification (GTDB taxonomy): domain Bacteria; phylum Pseudomonadota; class Gammaproteobacteria; order Pseudomonadales; family Porticoccaceae; genus HTCC2207. Next base: position 4,193 of record JABJEX010000047.1, on the reverse strand, counting down.
TAACCAGACCATAGGCTGTGGACATTACGTCGACTCCTCAGAAAAACACTAGTTTGAGATACTGAAACTCTGGATAGGGCGGTACAGCATCGAATCGAAGATAATACCAAAACATACATTGATCGGTTACAGCTAGTTTATATTTTCTATCTCGGGGTTGATCAGTCTAGGCGACCAATAGCCCTAACAATCTGCGCAATGGAGCCGCGGCCCAGGCGTATTTTTGGTAGAGATCTTTTAGCCGCTCTACAATATCAGTGTTTGGCGGTTGCTGTGCAAGATTTTCTACCGTTGTCCTGAGTGCAAGGTAATCTTCCTCTGAGACGCTGTTGCTTTGACTGGCTAGGGCTTCTATGGCTCTGTTGAACTGCTCCAAATCAGCGGCCGCAAAGCAAAGGCTCTGATTGGCCTCTAAATGGTTGTTGTCGCCTTGGTTGATGTTACCCAGAGTCGCGCGGCCACCAGTAATATTAATATTGATTCCGGGCTTGCTCATGCCTTAGCACCTTTCACCGCACCGGTTATTTTATTCATGGCGCCCTGTACCACATTGCCCATATTTACCTTGCCACCAGTAATATTAATATTCATGGATTGTAGCTTCTGTGCTTTTAGATCGCTGGTATCTATGCCGTTTTTATCCAGTGCTAAGACCATCGCATCGAATACGGTTTCGCTCATTGAACGCACCTGAGTTGAGATATCAATATCGTTATATGCGCTGGGGTAGACGGTTCTCACTTTATTCAAAAGATTGGTCTCGCGCTTTAAGTAAGCGCCAATCCAAAAAAGCAGAGTAAACGGCGAGTAAGCTATCAAATTGAATTTAGCATTTTTATCTATATAGCCTCCTACCATCACGCGCCATTCGAACGAGCGGATAGCGCCGAAACTGCTCTGGTTTAAAATCAGGGTTAATGTTGTGCCACGCTGAGTTGGGCTGGCTTGGCCTTTTAAAAAGCTGCGCTGCTCTGGGGCCAATAAGTCTTTGTCGCTATCGGTTATAGCGATAGATTCCAGCCCACTGATCGGTGTTTTATTTTTTAACTCTTGTTCAATGGTGGCAAAGATATCCGTCTCGATATTGATCGGATGATGGAACACATGTTGGATATGGGTGTAAACCTGTCCGTAATATTTGGAGGGCTGCGCCTTATTAAAATTTTTTACGCTGGCGACTGCCTCTTCAATATCGTTGCGCAGGAGGGTTGCAGTAATCAACCCAAATACTGCAAGGACAATGATCCAAATGCCGAGAGTACCCAAAATTAGATAGAGATGAACCAAGCAGGCGATGGCAATGCTGCGTTTTTTAACGCGATTATTAACGTTTTTTGAATCTAACAAATCCATTTTTAATAGCTCCCTTTTGCTGCAATAACATTGATTAACTTTTTTACGAAGTGTCTGCTGCTTGTCGCTCTCCTCTCCCTCTCCTTTAACTACACCTCAAGCCACCAGTATGCGGATAGATTTTATTGCTCACCATCCCTGCGCCCCTACCAGTTGTTAAGCGATGTAAATCACCGCAGCACAGCGGAGAATCGCGACGTAAAGCACTTTAAAGTTTTAGGGGTTGGCCACAAATTAGAGAGCGATCTCTGCAGCCTGTGAAAGACAGTTATCTGGCAGTTATCTAAAGATAGACCAGATTTTAAAAGACTGCGACGTCAGAGTTTTTTCGCCCGGCTGTTGGCCCAGGGGTCGATAGCAGCGGGCTTTCTAGAGGTGCTTATACCCTGAGTTTGATTGGCAAAAGTCCTGACATACAGGGCTTCGACTTTCTCTCTCGCCCAAAGTGTTCTGCGCAGGAATTTAAGGCTCGACTTGACCGAGGGATCAGTTTTAAAACAGTTAATATTTATCTTCTCAGCCAAAGTCGCCCAGCCATAATGCTCTTGCAGCTGGGTAACCACCTGTTCAAGTTTAATGCCGTGCAGCGGGTTATTGGGTTGAGAATCTGGCATAGCTAATGGCCTCAGGGGATTATGTCCGAACTATACAGAGATTTTGCTCGTTGGGCTCTTGCAACGACCCAGCTCAACCAGAATATTTGGACAAGAGCCGATTAGTCCGCTTTTAAGCGCTCGACCTGACAGTCCTGGGCTCCCATCTCAAACTCCCTGCAGATCCAGGGGCGATGCTCATAAATCCGGCACATCATGGTGCTGCGATCCAACGCTGCACACCATCCGTCGGCGAGACGCGTCATGGTTTCAGCACCCCAGCGATCCTCACTGATGTATTCTCTTGGCACACCGGTATCAGTGATAAGCATAACCTCCAGCTTGCAACAGTCCGCTTTGCAGCTGGCACAGCTAATGTCTGGATCAACCAGATTATGCACATCAATACTCACAGGCAACCATCGAGCGCGGCAAAAACGAACATTAAAATAACCCTCTCGTTATTCTGTGTGGAGCCAATAGCATCACTTAGTACCCTATTATGCGTGCTTATTTAGGCTGCTCACCCAGCTGACAAAAGCCCTGAGCTGGGACATCTAAGGCTGCATTAAATTTGCTGGAGAGATTTTGAAAAGCAATGAGGCCAGTGAGGTCGACCAGAGCATCATCGCTAAAAAATGTTTTCAGCCTTGCCATCAAGTCTGCGCTGATCTGTTGATGGGAATAGGTAACGGCCTCTGCATACTCCAGGGCGACGCGTTCTTTATCCGTATAGACTGCAGATTCGCGCCAGTGCTCAAGCTGCTCTACCTTTTCCATTGAGCCGGCTCTGGCGGCCAAGGTAGCAGAATTTATATCGACACAGAAATGACACCAGTTAATCTGTGAAACTCGCACTGTTACCAAGGACCGAAGGACCTGATCGATAGGGGATCTTTTACGATCAATTGCGCCGTACAGCAGCGCCACTGCAGCAAACAGTGTTGGTACTCGACCCCAGAGCAATCCCGGGTCAAGGACAGCGCCATATTTACGCTGTTGATTCCAAAAAAATGGCCTCAGCCAGAAGGGGTATTGTTTTAGTGGTTTAACAGGAATATGCATTATCAGAGTTGTGGCCTATGTTGTGTAAAGCCTTTCAGAGGTCGAGGCGAGTAGATTGTGTAGCAATATTATAGCCGGCAGCACGCACCATTAAGGCCTCTGTGCTCTCAGGGTTTAACAGCGGATTGGTATGGTTCATATGAATAAACCAGACTTTTTCTCGCTGCTCTGGCCCCAACGCTGCCAGAGCCTCCATGGTTTCTGTTACTAGGGGGTGCGGAACTTTGGACATATCCCGTCCAGGTAGCTCACCGTCGCCAAAAAATGTCGCATCCAGCAGAGCATAGTCGACCGTCTTAATAACCTCGGCAATATCCTTTTCCCAGACTGACCACTTATTAATATCTGGGATAAATAGCGCAGTCTTGGCTGGGCCCTTTATGGAATAGCCCACGGTTTCAGAAAATTCATCGCGGTGAGGCACTAAAAACGGGGTAACACCGAGACCTGAAAGCGTTTCAGTGCGATTGTGGGCTAGCGGCTGCAAAATAATATTATTGAAGGCCACCAACTGACTCCAGGGGCCGTTGGAACTTAGATAGTCGGCCATTCGTGGCATGGCAAACACCGGTATATTGCTAGCACCCATGGCCTCATGACCAAAAAAAATCAGGCCTGCATAATGACCAATATGGGCATGGGTAAGAAATACACCCGACAGCGCATAGCCCCCTGCCTGTTGCTCAAGCCTATAAAGTTGCCGCGGCAGATGCGGAGTTGCCTCAAATAGGTAGGTCTTTCTTGTTTTAGGATCCACCAGAGCCAAGGCGGTGGCACCCAGTTCACGCTTTGCATCAACCCATCCTGGCATGCAGTGTTGCTGATAACAGCCTGCCTGCGGATAACCGGCATCTTGGGCAACTCCCAGCACATAGAGGTAAGGACGTTCAGTCTGATCGGCTGCAACATAAAAATTAGCCAAGCACAGGGTCAGGGTCAGCAGTATTCGCAAAGACATGTTATTTGTGCGCCGCCAGCATTTTGCCCATATTTTCATGGATCAGGCTCACTGCCTTTAGCGGCCGTATCATTACTTTAAAGTCAATAATTTGGCCAGTCTCATCCCAAGTCATCATGTCTACACCGTTTACGGTAATGCCGTTAATCTCGACCTTAAACTCCAGTATGGCCTGATTATCACCAGTCAGTTCACGAACATAGACAAAGGTTTCATTAAAGAAC
>JABJEX010000046.1 GCA_018663035.1 Porticoccaceae bacterium | reverse complement strand
GGCAGAGTCTAGATGTAGGCACTAAGGTACGATTAATCAACCTGCTGGCCGATGCCGGTCTTGGCTATATTGAAGCAGGCAGTTTTGTAAGCCCTAAATGGGTCCCGCAAATGGCCGGTAGCGATGAGGTTTTTACACAGCTGAGCAACAGAGGTCAGCCAAACTCAAGCCCGACTTTTGCCGCCCTAACACCCAATATCAAGGGTCTGGAGCGAGCCATTGCTGCGGGAGTGCAAGAGGTGGCGGTATTTGCTGCTGCCTCGGAGAGCTTCAGTCAAAAAAACATCAACTGTTCTATTGCTGAAAGCCTAGATCGCTTTGTTCCGGTAGCGGAACGGGCACTGGCAGCAGGCATAGCGGTGCGCGGTTATGTCTCCTGTGTTTTAGGCTGTCCCTATGAGACCGCTGTCGACAATGTCAGAGTCCGTGATGTGGCGCAGCAGCTGCTGGATATGGGCTGCTATGAAGTCTCCTTGGGCGATACCATCGGTGTGGGCACCCCTGCTTCGACTCAGGCCTTACTAGAGCACCTGCTGAAGAGTATCCCCCCGCAAAAACTCGCGGTACATATGCATGACACCTATGGTCAGGCGCTGGCCAATATTCTTGTTTCTCTGCAACATGGCATCGCTGTGGTGGACAGTTCTGTGGCTGGCCTAGGTGGATGTCCCTATGCTAAGGGCGCCTCTGGAAATCTGGCTACAGAGGATCTGGTCTATATGCTTAACGGATTGGGTATTGATCACGGCGCAGATCTCAGAAAGTTGATCGCGGCAGGTCAATTTATCTGCGACAAGTTAGGCAGAAAAAATGGCTCTAAAGTAGCCTTAGCTTTTCAATAACCGTTCTGCGTTGCGCTATAATATCGCCACTGTAAACGACCATTGGAGCTAACCTTGACCTTATTTCGTCCATGTATCGACTTACATCAGGGTCAGGTCAAACAGATTGTGGGTGGCAGCCTAAACGATGAGGGCGCTGAGACTAATTTTGTCAGTGCCCATGGTGCCGCCTATTATGCTGATCTCTACCGACAAAATGGGTTAACTGGCGGGCACGTCATCGCGCTAGGACCCAACAATCAACCGCAGGTACTCGAAGCATTGGCAGCCTACCCAAAGGGGCTTCAGTTTGGCGGTGGTGTTAATCTGAGCAATGCCTGCGACTACCTAGAAGCCGGTGCTTCTCATATTATTGTGACCTCCTACCTGTTTGAGGATGGAGAGTTTTCCTGGTCGCGACTCAATGCAATTAAATCTGAAGTAGGCCCAGAGCATCTAGTGCTGGACCTTAGTTGTCGCAAGACCGCTCGCGGCTGGATGATAGCCACAGACCGCTGGCAAACTATCACCAGTACTGCGGTGAACGCGACAACCATAGCTGAGCTTGAGAATCACTGCGCTGAGTTTTTGGTACACGCAGCGGATGTCGAAGGCCTTCAGGCCGGTATAGATGAAGACCTTGTCAGGTTGCTGGGAAACAGTTGCTCTGTACCCTGCACCTATGCAGGAGGGGCCAGATCGGTAGCCGACCTAGAACTTGTGAGCGACCTTTCGGCAGGCAAGGTTGATCTGACCATAGGCAGTGCTCTGGATATTTTTGGCGGCGGCGGCATCAGTCTGCAAGACTGTATAAACTGGAATAATCAGCAGTTTTAGCTCTGTAGTTTTTTACGGATTCTCAGAGTTACTATCACCGCGGCACAAAATACCATTGGTGTTATCAAGGCCAGAGCCATGCCGTTTGATATGGGCAGATATTCTTCTATAGCAACCGGTTTCAACAGCAGCTCAATGAGGCTCATGCTGTAATAGGTCATAGCAACTACCGACAAGCCTTCCACGGTTTGCTGCAAACGTAACTGAATTTCGCTGCGCTTATCCATTGACGCGAGCAACTGCTGATTTTGAGTCTCTAGCGACAGTTGCAGTCTGAGGTGAAGTAGCTCGCTGGTGCGGCTAATTCGCTTAGATAGATTCTCCTTGCGCTTGACCACCGACATACAGGTATTAAATGCTGGGATAAACCGTCGCGCATGGAACTGCTTCAGTGTGCGGATGGCGGGTATCTTCTGTTCGCGAAGCATATCCAAACGGCTTTCGGTTAAATTGAAATAGGCTTCAGTGGCTGAAAAGCGGAAATTGTGGTCCGCGACCAATTTTTCCAGCTGAGTGGCCTCTTCAATCAACTCATTCATCAGATTCTGTTCATCTTCCAAGGTTACCAGCTGATTGAGTTTGTCATTAGTCTCCACCAGGCGCTGCTCTAGCTGACGAACCTCTGGCATTAGCAAGCGAGCTGTTGGCAGTGCCAAAAGGGTCATTGATCGGTAGGCGGCGATTTCCAGCAGGTTGCGTATTGCCCTTCCTGCCTGGGATGAATCCAACCCTTCATCAATAATTAACGTGCGAATAAAGCCGTCAGCTTCGCTTTGAACCGACGTCCAGATAGTTGCCAAACCCTCATAGATCTTGCCCCCCACGAGACGCTGGCCATGAAATTGTTCTGACAGCTCCTGCTCGGTTTTAGGGCCCTGGCTTGCGGCGCGTAAATCTATATGATTGGCGGCAATAACCTCCCCTTCCAAACTCTCAACCCAGCTATCATCAATCAATGAAAATAGGTTAAAACCAAATTCTGCTGACGCATGACCCTGTCGGATCACTGTGTAAGTGGAAAATTCATTGTGAAATTCCCAGCGAAGATCGAAGGCAGCAAAGCTCTGGTAGTAACAGTCTGCATTGGGCTGTGGGGCGGGAACCTGGTGAAGCTCAGCCAGAAAACATAACCGGTCTAGCTCAGCTTGGCGATCACCAGAGTGTACAAAAACCAAGCTCGAAACCTGAGCGGGGAGTTCCACTACAGGAAAGGGGCGATTATGCAACTCGTTGATTAACGAGTCTTTTAGTGGATGATGATCCATACAGGACACCCCTCAGCTGATAACTATGATTTTTATGTTTTCTGGTTACTTTCTTTATCTGCGTCCTTATTCAAAGGCGTCACTGTCTGCCGTGACGCCAAAATTCTTTTACGTTTATTTTTAACCCTTTGGTTTACTTTGTAATCGGCTCACCAGAGCATCTCAATGCCGATCCGGGCGGTTCTCGGCATCCCCGGGAAGTAGCGCTCCTGAGTAAAACCGGTGTAATCCGCGCGCTCAGCATAACGCTTGTCCGTGAGATTGCTGATATTGGCAAACAGCCGCATAGCAGGTGATAGGTTCAGTGATCCGCGAAGATGCATTAAATCGTGGCCCTGATAGCTGTGCAGGTTTTCTGGGTCAAGGTAGTAACTGCCCATAGACTGCCACTCGAGCTCCAGGCTTTGGCTCTCGTTGGGCGTCCAAGCTAGTCTGACACTACCAAAAGAACGCGGAGCAGTGTCTATATCATTGCCGCGAATATCAACTCCATCGAGTAGACTGCTGTCGAGATAGGTATGACGTGCCTGAGTAGCACTTAGCGATGCGGTCAAAGCCTGATTAATCCGATAGTCTAACTCCAGCTCAACACCCTGATGCTCCGTATTGCCATCGCTGACATTAAAGAAGTCAGAGTCTCTAAAGATCACCTGGTCTTTTTCCATATGATAGAACGCCAACTTATAGCTGACCTGCTGGTAGCGGCCAGTCAGCCCCAGCTCAATGGAGTCAATACTCTCTGATTCGAGATCTGTAATCTGCTGAGCGCGCTGCAGCCGGTATAGCTCAGCCGCCTGTGGCGCTCTGAAGCCCTTGGCTAAGCGCATATAAATATCTTGATTACTGCTCAATACATAACTGGCTCCCAGATTAGAGGACCAATTATCAAAGCTGTTTTTACCCGATTCGGGGCGGCTGTAGCGGCAGCCACCAAAACCACATTCAGTGCCATCTTCTGCAGTGCGGCCGGCCAGCATATTGTTATTGTAGTCATAGCGCACCGACTCGAATCGCAAGCCGGCATTCAATTTAAGACGCTGACTATAACCCCAATCCAGATTAATAAAGGGCGCTACCATACTGGCATCTACCTGATAGTCATAATGCATGCCGACAGGAATCGTGGCCTGTAAAAAAGGCGAGCCCTGAGTCGGTGAATCCTGAGACTGCTTGAGATAAGCATCGGTCAGTTCTGCATCAATGCCTGCAATCAGGTTTATTCCATCGCTCAACTCGCCATAGTAGCCTAGCTGAACCCCGGCACTTTGCTGGCCATTCTCTTCAAGGGGGTCACCAGGCAAAAAATGCTGTAAAAAGTCCATTTTGGTATCCCGCAGATAGGGGGTTATCACCAGCCTGTTGTCGCCTAGTGTCCTACTGACACGCGACCAGACTCTGGCTGATTTCACATCACGATACGCCTCTGGATTAAGATTGCCCTTGATTTGAGCTCTGTCCTCATAGGCATTTAAACCTACAATAAATCCTGCCGTTTCCTGATTGAGGTTGGTGAGGGTCATACCTGTATCGATGGTCAAATCATTCTCCGCATAACTGTGACGCAGAGAAACCTTTTGCTGATCAAAGCCAGACTGATCTCGGTAGCCTCCATCATGGGTCAGACTTGCCGCTACAGAGAGATTGTCTGTACCCGCGTGCAGTTTGAGTCGCCGGTAGTCGTCGGCGCCTACCTCCAAGGCTAAACGCCTTTGATCGGAGATACCGGGAGTGACCACATTGATAATCCCGTGCATAGCATTAGAGCCATAAAGCGCCGTACCAGTGCCTCGCAGAACCTCAATGCGCTGGGCCATTTCGGTGTGCGCCTCAAAGAGTTCATTAATATTGCAAAAACCTGCTGCGCGAAGTGGGATACCATCTTCTGCCATCAGGAACCCACCACAGCCTCCCGCTCCGGTCAGCACAGGAGAGCGCACTGCAGGTAGGTATTCCTGACCATTGCCGCGATGCAGATTGACACCAGCCAGCCTAGAAAGCGATTCCTGAATATGGCTATGAGAGACTAAATTTAGGGTACCTTCATCGAGCAAAGCCACAGAACCTATAATGTCGCTAACCGCGGTTTCTGCTCTGGTAGCAACAGAGACTACCTCTGTTATCTCAGGATTCTGAGAACTAGCCGTCGTGATCTGGGCACACAGCAAAGCGCTGGCAATAAAAGTGTATTTCTTTAACATGGAATAACTCATCTTTTTTGGGTTGCACTAGTCTTCTACGGTAAAGGTCAGACCTGCGTGTTTCTGTAACCTATCAATCAGCAGTGAACCCATAGCCGGGGCACTGGTCCAGACACCACCACTTGCAGCCTCGGGATTCTTGACTAGGCAGACGGCACTTTCTGCAAGCATTTTAGAGGTTGACCCATAACCCGGATCTTTGTCGCCCTGAACACTGACGCGAATCAACTCGCCTTCTTTCGACTCCCCCACAAACAGAACATCGTAGTAGCCCGTTTCGCGAGCCTCTTTGTCTGGCCCGTCGCCGGGCTGAGTCTTGTCTTCGGCCATGGAGTTATCGTTGGCAATATGGTTTGCAATGGCCTCACCTTTGTCACCGGGGCCAGTAACCATCATCTCGTCATAAACAAAATCGGCGCCATAATAGTGGCCCATTAGCATATTGGAGCGATGAATGTTTTTGGTATTGATGCTGGCCATAACAAAGGGTGCGATCCAACTCTGCAGCACCTCATCGTACTCTGGTTTATTGCCTGGGGGCTGAGCAGGGCCCATAAAACCATCACTCAGAGAGAACGGATTGCGCAGCACATTGATTAACTCGCGGTCCTGAGCTGCCGCAGCCATGGTCGCTCTAAAACTGGCCAGCGTGCCACCGGAGAATGTTCCCTTCATAGCACGCACTCGGCCCCTTACTCGCGGTACCGTTCTGCCGAACTTCTGCTCTGCTGTCTGCTGCAAAAACAACACACCCAAGTCAAAGGGAATAGAGTCAAAACCACAGGAAAATACAATTCGCGCCCCACTGGCTTTGGCCGCATCAGAGTGCGCCTCGATCATTTTATGCATCCAACCTGGCTCACCGCAGAGGTCGACATAATCCGTACCTGCAGCAGCACAGGCCTCAACCAATTCGTTACCGTACAGTTGGTATGGGCCTACAGTGGTACAGACTACCTTAGTGCGTCCTACCATGACTTTAATGGAATCCAGATCACTGGCGTTTGCAACGACCAGAGGCACCTCGGCGGATATACCCATTTCGTCTCGCACCTGCTCTAGCTTGGCTTGGCTGCGTCCCGCCATGGCCCAGTTGAGCTCGCCATTAACGCCATACTGATTGTTCAAATATTCCGCCACCAACCGGCCAGTGAAGCCCGTGGCACCATATACGATAACGTCCAGCTCTCGGTTATTAGTCATTTTTCCCTCAGGTTGTTTTTTATTTTAAGCCTGGGTTGGAGTCTAACATTGATGATTAGCCGTCCAACACTGAATACTAGACTGGGGGTTCACGAAAACCACTCAAGCGTCTCAATGTATTACTACTTTAAGCTCCTCCAAAATTGGTAGGGGTAGTCAGTTTCGCTGCGCGCAGCCAGCCGCTCTAAACCACAGTGCTCAAAGAATCCCACTGAGGCACGCTCAGCTTTTATCAGCACCCCCTCGACATGAGCCTCAGCCGCCTGTTCAAATACTCGCTCCATCAGCAGCCGTCCCAATCCGCGACCCTGACAATCGGGTAAGACATATAACCCATGCAAAAGGCGACCCTTGCCAGCCGCTGTGTGCAGCACCGTATCAGGATTCCATGCGGCCACCGCAATTGGCATTTGCTCTTCGAGATAGAGCAAAAATTGGTAGTGCTTAAAGTCTTCACTGTCATAACAGATGACCGGTACAGAAAGGCGCTTGATGCGCTCGGGCATAGGCCATGCCATCACTGCCTGAGTGATAATCCGATTAATTGCGCTCAAATCCATGGGTGTGCCAGTTTCTATAGTCATAGGACAATTGTAACAGGCTGAGCAACAAGATCACTGGATACAGAGGCCATAGTCTTGTAGTGTTGTCGTACAAAAATAAGAGGTAAACCCCCGATGATTCAGAGATATTTTACTGGCCTAATATTGATTCTTACAATCTCAGTTCTCGGCGGTTGTGCCGAGCCAGCTGGCCCAGTTGTTGCCGACAAAATCTTTAATAATGGACAGATTATCACTGTCGAAGACAGTCTGGGCATCGTTGAAGCTTTGGCAGTGAAAGATGGACGCATTCTGGCCCTTGGCTCCAATGAGGACATGGCGCGATATCAGGGGGAATCTACAGAAACAATTGATCTAAGAAATAAAAGCATGCTGCCAGGTTTTGTAGATGCCCACAGTCATCTATCGGGGGTGGCTATTCAGGCTATCTCTGCCAACCTACTGCCCGCACCGGATGGCCCAGTCAACAATATAGCGCAGCTACAGCAAGCCCTACGCGACTATATGGCCAGCTCGCCAATAGTCAAAGAACACCAGGTGGTGATCGGCTTTAACTATGATGACTCGCAACTTGCCGAGCGCCGACACCCCACAAGACATGATTTGGACAGCGTCTCACGCGAGATCCCGATTATGGCACTGCACCAGTCTGGTCATCTGGGAGTCTACAACAGCAAGGCACTTGAAATCCTTGGCATCACAGCAGACTCAGAAAATCCTCCCGGCGGAGTTATAGAGCGCGAAGCAGATGGCCGCACTCCCAATGGCGTACTTCAGGAAAATGCTCACTTCAATGTAGTCTTTGAACTGGTGCCCAAATTTTCTGCTGCTCAGTATACTGCGGCCCTTAAAGCAGGCGAGGCCATTTATGCCGCCAATGGTTTCACTACCATCCAGGATGGCAAAACCGATCCTACCAGCCTTTCTGCCATGGCCAGCATTGCGAAGGCCGGAGCTCTAAGCTTGGATCTGGTCGCCTACCCCGATTTAGTTAAAACCAAAGCAGACTCACCATTGCACGGTCCCTTGCTTTCAAAGGATTATAGTAACCACATGCGTATAGGTGGTGTTAAGCTCACATTTGATGGGTCACCTCAGGGAAAGACCGCTTGGTTCAGTCACCCTTACCATCAGCCACCCCACAACCAAACCGACACCTATGCGGGCTATGGCGCATTTACTGATGCTGAGGCCTCCTATTGGTTCGAGCTTGCCTACGAAAACAATTGGCAGCTGATAGTACATGCCAATGGTGACGCCGCTATCGATCAATTCATTAGAGCGGCACGGCAGGCAAAAGCCAAGCATCCTGGGGATAACCGTCGTACCGTATTGATCCATGGCCAATATCTGCGCAGTGATCAGGTAGATCAGATTGAGGCGCTGCAGGTATTCCCAGCGCTCTACCCTATGCACACATTTTACTGGGGTGACTGGCACCGAAACTCTGTGGCTGGGCCCCAGCGGGCGGAAAACATATCACCTACAGGCTGGTTGTTGGCAAAAGAAATGAAATTTTCCATCCACTCTGATGCCCCGGTAACCTTTCCGAACTCACTCCGAATAATGCATAGTGCAGTTAATAGAACCACCAGATCTGGTTATGTGATCGGCCCTGAACACAGATTGACCCCTATGGAGGCAATTAAAGCCATGACCCTGTGGCCGGCCTACCAACACTTTGAGGAGCACAGCAAGGGCTCTCTCGCTATGGGTAAGCTTGCTGACCTAGTGATTCTAAGTGAAAACCCGCTAACCGTAGAACCAGCAGAAATTAGGAACATTCGCGTACTGGAGACTATTAAACAGGGACGTACAGTGTATCAAGCAGCCCCCAATCTAGATCAGTCGCAGGCAACGGACCCAATAGCAGAACTTGTGAGTCGGCTCAGCCTCGAGGGCTACAAAAAAACCCTGAAGGGACTGACTCAATTTGGTGACCGTCGCCAGGGCACAAGTCGCAACAGAAACGCACTGGACTGGATAGAACAGGAGCTGAGCAGCTATGGCTGTGAAGATATCCAGCGCATCACCTACCAGTACAACCCTGAACCACGTGCGCCTAGAAGTCGCAAACCTCTGGAAACAGACCCGTCGAAATTAGTCACCCCTACAGGCGGCGCTGTAGGCCGCAATGGCAGCGGTCCTGGCGGCGCGTCGATCTACGGCTACAGAGCCGAGACCGGGGTCAATCGAGACCTGGCGGCTCAGCCCGACGAACGTATCCGCGAACTCAATCGCGAGGAGCCTGTCGATGGTGAACGCCAACAGATTTACTGCACAAAAATAGGCACCAGTCGGCCCGATGAAATGTACATTGTCAGCGCCCATATGGACGGTCATGGCGTGAATGAGGCGGTAAATGATGACGGTTCAGGCACAGCCCTTGTTATGGAATTGGCGAGACTTTTAAGCGCCCCAGATGTTCAGACCGAGCGCTCAATTCGCTTCGCCCTTTGGAATAACGAGGAGACTGGTCTCAATGGCTCCAAGGCCTATATCGAGCAAAGACAGGCGCTGCAGGGGATCGAAAGTCCTGCGGGATCGGGGCTCTTTCCTGAACCGCGCTGGCTGGGTGTTATTCAACACGATATGATGCTGTGGGACCATGGTGCGCCCAGAGCTGATGGCACAGTAAGCCCAGAGCAACGCCCAGAGGCAGACGTGAATATTGAGTTTCAATCCAATTCGGACCTTGTCGACCAGTCGATGAAACTCGCTTTTATCTTTAAGGCAGCCGCTGATCAATATAACACTGACTACCCTGCCACTGTCGGCCCCCACATGACCAATACAGACTCCGTACCATTTATGAATCTGGTGCCATCGATCAGTCTGCGAGAAAATGAGCGTGGCGCCCACACTGGGGCTGGTTGGAACCCAACATGGCACACGCCATTAGATGTGTGGACCACGTTCTCTGATAAAGATTTTCGCCTTGGGCTAAATGCAGGCCAGACTACATTATCAGCCCTAGCAAAATTGAGCGGTGCAACCCTTTCATCGCCAACGGAGGCTGTCGGCGATTTTCCATAGGCTGGCGACGTCGCCTTAGAGAGTAAATTCCTTCATCACGTCGGCAACAGACTCAACAGATTTTATATTGCCTAGGCCTTTACCTGCCTGCCAAAATTTAACGTCATCGTTAAATGCTGTTTTGCTGTAATTGCGAATGCCTTTGCTCATCAACCACATCCTGGCATATTTTTTTAAGCTCGGATTTCTAAGCATGTAATTAATAACCGGGCCAGTTCGCAACCCGCCTCTCATAATGTCATCTGTCTTGATTACCGAGGAATTATTACCGGCTATTTTGTTAGTCCAGACAATATCATCTTCCGAGGAATCGACTATCGCCTGCTTGTAGGAATCTGTAATTATGCATTCATGGGTGGCTAAAAACCTTGTTCCGAGCTGCACACCGGCGTACCCCATATCTAGCACCTGCTTAAAGTCATCAGCATTGCCAACACCACCAGCGCATACCAGCGGGACGCCAATATCATGTAGCTCTTCCATAAACTGCTCAGCGGCCTGAACACCAGTCTGACCACCTCCACGCCAGTTAATACAGTTGAGACCATCCACACCAGCATCTCGCATTGCCAATGCGATCTTTTTGTTGGGCACGTCATGGTATACCTTTATGCCGTGGTCTTTAGCCAATTTGACAACTGAATCCGGCTTACCCAATGAGGTGAGAAAAAACTTCACCTCCTCCTCGATTGAGATCTGCATCCATTCTTTCATCTGTTCGTGATACTTTTTGTTGGCGCCACCGAAGATCGTGAAGTTAACGCCAAAGGGCTTGTCGGTCAGCTGCTTTATTAACCTTAGACCCTCGCGAAAATCATGACCGTACAACGAGGTTAAGGCAACCGGCTGAACCACACCCAGGCCCCCATTTTCTGACACGGCTGCCACTAACTCAGGATTTGATCCGGGGTACATAGGGCCACAGACAACGGGAGTTTGAGCACCAGTATCAGCTAAAAATTGTTGTACATGCTGGTTCATGCCTTGTTCCTTATTTTCTAGTTATTATTTGATATTGGGTTAGCCTTGCAGCCTGCAAAGCCTCAAAGATTATGGCATATATTATGCCATTTATTTGGCTGTAGCAATAAGCGGACATGATAAAAGAGGAGTTAGGGCTGGCTAGGACCTGCTGATAACTCGGGCCCTGAGGACAGGTTGTCGCGACTGCTAGGCTAGATTGATTTCTTTCCAAACGCTGTCTGCAGTGTACTCAAGGGACACCACAAACTCATACGCCTGCCAGTTCTCAATCATACTAAGCAGATAGCTGCCGTCAGGTTTTCTGTATAGATGGTAGTGCTGCCCTACTCTTGGGACGAAATTATAAGAGGCGCTATAGGCCAGCTCGTTTAATTCTGCGAGGCGCCGTATAGCCTCATACTCTCGATTGAGCAGATCGACAGCATTTTCAAAATAATTTCTGGTTAGCGAGCCTCGCTCAGAAAGAAAAAGAGCGGTGTCTGGTAGCACTATGGCTGGAGCACTCGAGGTTGTCCCATAGGGCAAAAGCGCTTTTTTTAAGTCAGACATCGGTGTTCCAGGGATTATTTTATGGCAAAGAATACGATATCCAGCGCCAACTTAGATCACCGCAGTAATGCCCAGCATAGGGTTATATGCGCTATTTCTGGAGCCTAATGGATCAAGCCGGGCATAAAAAAGACGGCTATCTAAGCCGTCTTTTTTGTTTACCCAACACCAGCTTACCAGATGCGTATACGTTTCTCTGGCGGCAGATAAAGAGCATGTTCAGGCCCTACATCAAACGCCTCGTACCATTCACTGAAGTTTCTGACCACACCATTGACTCGGTAGTAAGGTGGGCTGTGTGGGCCATTGATCAACTGCTGACGCAATGCTTCTTCACGGTATTTATTGCGCCAAACCTGAGCCCAGGCCATAAAGAAGCGCTGATCTCCCGTGAAGCCACCAATAACCGCCGGCTCCTCGGCAGCACTAATCACGCCATCGCCATCTTTGTCCAGGCTCAACTTATAGGCTTTATAAGCCATAGAGAGCCCGCCCAAATCACCCGTGTTCTCGCCCAAGCCAAGGCGACCATTAACACAGGCTTCACCATCATCTAGGGGGCAAAACTGATTGTACTGGCCTACTAGAGCATCTGTTTTGCCGACAAAGGCCTGATTGTCTTCGTCGGTCCACCAGTTGCGCAGCACGCCATCACCATCAGATTTGGAGCCTTGATCATCGAAGCCATGGCCAATCTCATGACCGATAACCCCGCCAATTGCGCCATAGTTAACCGCGGGGTCCGCATCTATATTAAAGAACGGAGGCTGCAAAATCGCCGCAGGGAAAACAATTTCGTTTCGGTTCGGGCTGTAATACGCGTTCACAGTCTGAGGCAGCATAAACCATTCGGTTTTATCGATCGGCTGACCCAGTTGAGAAATCATATCCTCAAAACCCCAGACCTGTGACGCCATAATATTGCCAAAGGCACTGGAACCAACCTGGAGGCCATCGTAGGTTTCAAATTGCTCTCTGTAGCCAATCTTGGGCGTAAACTTTGCGAGTTTGTCGCGTGCTTGATCCTTTGTGGCCTCTCCCATCCAATCCAGCTTATTGAGATTGTCAGCCATGGCTCTGCGCAGATTTTCGACCAATCCATCCATTGCCAGCTTGTTTTCTTTAGGGAAATAGCGCTCCGCATAGACTTTGCCGACAGCTTCACCAAGGGCTCCCTCGACCGCACTGACAGCGCGCTTCCATCTCGGTCGCTGCTGCTCTTGGCCACGCAGTTGCTTTGCATAAAAGTCAAAAGTGGCTTGATCTATCTTAGCGGGCAGTACTGAGGAGTAGTCAGAGATAAAATGAGCAGTGAGATAGGCTTTCCAGTCATCGAGCTCGGCAGTGGCCATAACTCTAAAGATACCCTGAATGCCGCCTCCAGAGATTTTCTCAACCTGCTCTTCGGTCAGACCCAGGCTTTCTGTTTCACTGGCGTCTGGATTGACTTGACGAACCACAAAGTTCTCTTGATCCGCAAGATTAAACGCCTCTAGCATGGTAGCAACAGGAAAATCACCACCCAGACCAATTAACTCGGTTCTAGTCATTTTGTTGTAAGTGAGATTGCGGTTACGACCTACAGTGCGGTCCCAATGGGCTTTGGCAATTTCAGTTTCCAGCGCCAAGACTCTGGAGGCAGCGGCACCAGCATCGGCGTACCCTGCCTCACCCAACAGCACTGTCAGATAGTTCAGATAACCATCCCGCGTTTCAGCGTTTTTGCCTTTATCCGTAAGATAGGTATCTCTATCAGGCAGCCCTAAACCACTCTGAGTGACATAGAAAATATAGTTTTCTGTGTCTTTGGAATCTACATCAACCCAGCCACCCACTGGACTGGAAAAACCCGTTGTAGCAAAAACTTTTGCCAGACCATCGAGGTTTTTAATAGCGTTAATCTGTTGAAGATAGGACTCTATTGGCTTTAAACCGGCAGCCTCAATGCTAGCGGTGTCCATATAGGCGTTATAGTAAGCCGCAACTTTGCCTTCTAATGTAGCTGGGCTTGGCTGAGCCTGAGCTAACTCCTCAATAATAGTTTTGACTCGCGCCTCAGATTTATCTCTCAGCAGGGTAAAGGACCCATAGCGAGTTTTGTCCTCAGGCATCTCAAAGTTGGCATACCACAGGCCGTTCACGTGACAGAAAAAGTCATCGCCCGCATGAAAACGTTTGTCCATTGCCTGAGTATCTAGGCCTACGGCACCCCACTCATCGCGATCAACTGTGTCGATAATCTGAGCATCTCCAACAGCGCCCAAACAGTCACCCAAGTAGGCAGAAGACGCTTTATCCTCAACAGTTGTTGATAACATACCATCTGTTGGCTTGGCATTTTCTACCCCTCCCCCACAGGCTGTCAGTAGCACAACCACACAGCCATTAATTATTAGATTCTTCACATTGACCTCCTAAATTATGTCCCCGGCAGTCTATGCTGATTGCTAAAATTTTGCCATAGAATTGGACTATTCAACCCTGAGCGTCAGCGGTCTGACTGAACCCATATATTCAGACTTGGGGAAGACATTTTGCGGAAACTCGCGAGCGACCTCGCAGGACTTGATCAGCCAAAAAAAATCCCCCACAAACTGATGTGGGGGATTTATTTATGGCGGAGAAAGAGG
>JABJEX010000045.1 GCA_018663035.1 Porticoccaceae bacterium | reverse complement strand
TTTATTGCATTAAACCAATCCATCTAACCTGAACAGGAGTGCGACATGAAAGCGAAATTGATCAAAATTGTAGGCGGTATAGCCCTCGGAGTCGCCTTATTAGTGCTGGCGCTGCCAACGATCGTGCACAAGGCGGGTTTACACCCCGAATATAACGGCGAAGCTGTGCAACTACCCGCCGGTAAACGCGCGCTGATTATTGCGACCAACCAGGCCGTTTTGTCTGCTCCCGGCGAGACCACTGGGGATGCCACAGGTGTGATGGCCTCAGAGATGACCCATCCTTACTACAGATTCCTCGATGCCGGTATGCAGGTTGATCTGGCCAGC
The DNA here is from genome assembly GCA_018663035.1 of Porticoccaceae bacterium. Classification (GTDB taxonomy): domain Bacteria; phylum Pseudomonadota; class Gammaproteobacteria; order Pseudomonadales; family Porticoccaceae; genus HTCC2207. Next base: position 4,362 of record JABJEX010000045.1, on the reverse strand, counting down.
ATCAAAGGAGGAAAAATCCCTGTTGACCCCCAGACCATAAACCGGCTGTTAAAAACACCGGAAGACGACCGCTTCCTGGCCGATCCTGCATTTCTGGCTAAGGTCGAAAATTCAATGCGCATTGATGACGTTGATTTTACCCAGTACGACATCATCTTTATGGCCGGGGGCTTTGGAGCTGCCTACGACCTCGGCTATTCACCAGTATTGGCCGAGAAGATTAGTGAAGCTTACTACGCCAGCAACGAACCGGTTATTGGTGGCGTTTGCCACGGCGTATTGGGCCTCATTAATGCAAAAGACCGTGACGGTAAGTCATTGATCGCCGGTCGGCGTATGACCGGTGTAACTGACAAACAGATTAAGGAGCTGGGCATAATAGAAATTACTCCCCAGCACCCAGAGACAGAGCTGCGAAAAGCCGGTGTTATTTTTGAAAGCAACACCAGGATCGTGGACTTCCTTGCGACCCTCGTTGTGGTTGACGATGAAGAACGTTTTGTCACGGGGCAGAATCAGAATTCCGGCCGAGAAACCGCGCATAGAATGCTGGAGTTGGTGGCCAGCAAGTCCACGAAATAGGCTGTATTACTATCAATCGCGTCCCAATCTGCTAGCAAGCAAAGCGATCAATAACAGCCTGGCCATGATCGGTCTTACCGCCTGATTACAAGAAGGAGTTCAAAATGATGTCTGAAACCATGCCCTACGATAAAAAGTTTTTAGACGTTAACGGCAGAAAAATCGCTTACGTCGATGAAGGCAGCGGCAATCCTATTGTCCTACTCCACGGCAACCCTATGTCTTCATTTCTGTGGCGCAACGTTGCCCCAGAGCTACTTGCCTCTGGCCGTGTGATCATCCCCGATCTGATTGGCCATGGTGACTCAGACAAACTACCAGCATCTATGGGTCCAGAACGCTATACGCTTGAGGTGGCATACGACTACCTGAGCGGGCTATTGCATGGCTTAGATATCAACGCCAATGTCACCTTGGTGATCCACGACTGGGGTAGTGCTCTGGGCTTTATGTGGGCAATGCGCAACAGCACAGCGGTTAAAGGCGTGGCCTATATGGAGGGAATTGTCGCCCCGGTGAGCTGGGACGATTGGCCCGAAGGTGCCAGAGGTATCTTCAAAGGTTTCCGTTCAGAAAAGGGCGAAGACCTGATCCTCAACCGCAATATGTTTATCGAAGCCGTTGTACCCACCTCTATTATCAGGGATCTGACTGACACAGAAATGGAAGCCTATCGTGCACCCTTTGCTTCTCCGGATGATCGTCAGCCGACACTCAACTGGCCCCGCCAGATTCCTATTGAGGGAGAGCCTCCTGAGGTGGTTGCCCTGGTGGAACAATATGGGGCGTTTATGGCCGCTTCAGAGTTACCCAAGTTATTTGTCAACGCTGAGCCGGGTTCTATTTTGGTCGGTAGGCAGCGGGAGTTTTGCCGTAGTTGGCCGAACCAGCAGGAAGTCACAGTTAAAGGCCTGCACTTTATTCAGGAAGATTCACCGGTTGAGATTGGTCAGGCTGTTGCCGGCTGGCTCGAGACCATCTAAGTCTTAATCTGAGTACTCAAACTCATTGTTCAACCTTATTATTTAAAGCAAGAGAGAAACCTAAAATATCAGATATCCCTGTTTATATGATTGCCAATTTCCATATCCAAGATGCAGATACTTACAAACTTTACGAGAAGGGTTTTTTCCCTCTTTTGAAAAAGCATGGCGGTTCTTTTCTAAGTTATGACGACAGCACTGTGACCTTGGAGGGTGCTTATCCTAGGGAAGGTCGTATTGTGCTCTTTCAGCTTCCTTCTGAAACTGCCGCTCAGGCTTGGTTTGGCGATCCAGAGTATCAAGCGATTGCAAAGCACCGTCGTGCAGGTACAGACACGCAGTTCCTAACGATGGTCCACGGATTGCCTGCAAGATAGTTAATCAGGCCCGTTAGTGTAATTGTTATTCCGTAAAAGGTTGATCTTGTCAAAGAAAGATTTGGCTGCCCCGGCAATGCTGATTTGATCTCTTTTGGGAAATCCTATCTCCTAGGTTTACTATCCAATTGCCCTCGACGCCTCAAGGTCTGTTCGGCAAACCCCGGCTCCCACTCATGGGTTGAGGTGAAAATCGCCTGTCTAGGTGCTATTGCCGTACATACTGCAGCCAGTCTCGGGGCTTTCTTGAAATACTTAAAAAATCTATAAACCCTATTTAAATCAATGCTTTATTGTGCTTTAAAGCCCCTTGTGGGGCTATTATTTGGTGGAGGCGGCGGGAACTGCATATATACTGCAAGCTACTGATTAATATAGGTTTAATCCGTTTAAAAATCCGCTCTTGTTACATCCTTTGTTACATTGAATATAACTTTCGTTTGCAGAAAATGCGCTTAATAATTAATCGTAATGAGGTCCCAAGAGGCTTTAGCATTGAAGCGCAGAGGTATAACGCTAGTTCCAATGCCTGAACTCACAAAGACCTGTCGTTGTTCGTCTTTGTATAGTCCGCAATGGGCTCCTTTTGGCGCCTGAGTAGGCACGTACAAAGGCCCGAGAAAAGGCATAGATATTTGACCGCAGTGGGTATGGCCCGCTAATACAAGCCCTTCTACCTTAGGTTTGAATGCTCCGGCGGGGTCATGCGTTACAGTGATCTGAAGACGATCGGCGCAGGCACTAGGAAAGTCTACATATTCAAAGTGATCTGTAAAGGCGTCACCAAATCCGCGTATACAGATACCAATAGCATCTAGCACAAGCGTCTCATTCTCCAATACCATCACTCCAGCCTCAGATAGATACTCCGTCCAGGATTCAGCCCCAGACCAGTGATCATGATTCCCAAGAACAGCCACGACGGGAATATCACCCGACTCTCGAAAGATATTTGCTATAGCTGGCCCAATTAATGCTATGTCCTGGTTCGAAGCTCCATCGTTAATGTAGTCTCCGGCAAGTAATATTATTTCGGGGGTTTGTTCAATCACCTCTGACCATAGCTCCGCTAGATCAGCGATAGCATCAGGTGAGTTTTTGACGTGGAGATCACTTAGAAGCGCAACTCTTAAAGTTTCGTGAGACTCACTATCGGTTACAACGTAAAGAGATTGGGTGTTCATTCTAGGTTTAGTGTCACTATTAACACAGATACCAACCAGAACAAGCACAACTGCGAGAACAGCATTTCCTACAGTGACGTGTTTCATAATAGTCCTCTAAGGCGCCTGGATAATAACACGGCGACTCAGAATCAATTAAATAAAGAGACATTTACACAATGCTCTCTATTGTGTATAAACATCGATGTATTAATTATTGCATAAAGGCGTTTTAGCACTATTGCGAAATTAATTCGTAATTAGCAATCAAATATATAAAAACTACTAAGCTCAAGGAGTATACAGTAATGAAAAAAATAGCAATTCTATGCATGTTACTTCCGTTGTTTGCAGCAAACTCATATGCTGATGACCACATGTCGAGCGGACAGGGAAATGGTGCATTTTCAACATTATTTGTTGCGGCTAATGATGTAGATAGCTATATAGCATCGGTTACTGCTAATCCCGCACTTTTTAAAGCTATTGGAGCTCAAGCTGCTGGCTACTGCGAGACCGTTTCTGGCCAAGATTATTCTGGGCAGCTCATGATGTGGAATGCCTTCCCAAGCGCTACAGCTGCTCTTATGGGGTCTGAAAAATATAACCCTGCCAAAGCCCCAAAGGTCATGGCTAGTCAGAGAGACTTTAAGTATGGCGCCACCTGGGCTCCACTAAAACCATTTCCTCGCCTAGATCCGGGCTATGAACGTGCTATGCGAATTAAAGTCTCTCCAGCCAATCTGCCTGCATTAATCGCCAGTATTTCAAAGCTCGAAAAAGAGGTTCAGGATGCAGGTCACGATACGTTTATGAATGGATTATTTGCCGCCATAGGTGGTGGTAAGCAAGAGGCTGGCACTTTGTATTTGAAATCTGTTACAGCTGATGCAAAGACCCATGGCGCTGTTATAGACGACTATCTATCAGGAGCCGCTTGGGGCAACACATATCAAGAAGCAATGGCTTTGGTCGACGAAGTAGTCAATGATCAGTTCGAAGTTTGCACTCAGTTCTATACTGCAGAGTAAAAAGTCAAACTCGATAACAAAATTATAGTCCCGGCGATCTAAGCGCCGGGACTATAATTTACTACATAACCAATTAAATAATGAGAAAGTGGATTTAGCCTATCAAATCCTTGCTGGCATCATGTGTGACAAAGTGTCTTTAATAAAAATCTTTTCAAAGAAAAACCCACTAACCGACAATGGGTTATCCTCATTAAAGTCCGTTTGACCAGGCGAAGTAAGCGAA
>JABJEX010000044.1 GCA_018663035.1 Porticoccaceae bacterium | reverse complement strand
GAAGATGGCACCGTACTGAGAACCACTCCAGGTATTGGTTTTGAGTACGAAGATGAAAATGCTGAATCTATTGAGATCGGTGGTAAGCACACTCTGTTAGACGGCGCTATGACGTTTAACTGGGCTTACTTCAACAGTGAGTATATGGATCAGCAGGTTTCTACCTTCGTTGGTCTCGGGTTCGTTGTTGCTAACGCAGCAAGCTCTGAGATTGAAGGTGTAGAGATGGATATGAAGTGGCAGTACTCAGACAATCTGGTACTTGGCGCTAACGTTGCATTCCTAGACGCTCAGTATGGCGAATTTGATTCAGCTGGCTGTACTGCTGCTCAAGACTCCGCACTTCTTGGTCTAGGCACCATCACTTCAAGCTCGCCAGTTACTTCAGCACTGGGCTGTCAAGCACAGTTCAATCCAGATGGAAGTAAAGCTGGTCAGAGTCAAAGCCTGTCTGGTGACAGCTTCGGTGCAGACTACTCTGGCTCTTTGAGCGCTGACTACAGCAGAGCACTGTCAAATGGTCTGATGGCCTTTGCAAGTGTTGACTACAACTTTACTGCTGCGTTCAAGATGACCGGTGACCACGATCCAATCGATATTCAAGATGGGTTTGGTAAGGTTAATCTGCGTGCCGGTGTTCGTGCTGACAGCTGGGACTTCATGTTCTACGGCAAGAACGTAACCGACAAACTAACTGCTTCGGGAGCATTTGATATTCCTCTGGCAAGTGGTTCGCATGGTCGCTACAGAGATTCAGGTGCAGTTTGGGGCGGTCGCTTTACCTATAGATTCTAAACCTCTACAGGTAGACCAAAAAAGGACGGGTATGCCCCGTCCTTTTTTTATGTCTGGTCAAAATCGTCTTCTAAGTTGACGTAGACAATCTGTCCGAGCTTGCGACACCTCTGGCCGCAGAAGTCAGTGAATAGATCTGATTTTGAGTTATGATTACCCCTCAGCTTCAACAATAAAAATTATAAAAAGAGTATCCACAATGACAACAGCATTAGTCACAGGCGCATCTGAGGGTATAGGTCTGGAGTTTTGCAAGATCCTTGCAAGCCGCGGCTACGATCTTATTCTAGTTGCCCGACGCCAGGAGATTCTCGAGCAAATTGCCAAGGATCTAACAACAGCGCATGCCATTAACTGCCATGTAATTAGCAGTGATCTCGCCAGGCCTCAGGCTGCTCAGCAACTGTTTCAAGCCACCTTGGATCGAGGCTTACAGGTAGACTTTTTGATCAACAATGCAGGCCTACTACAGAATGGTTTCTTCACCGAGCTAGACTTAACTACTCAGGAAAATATGATCTCGGTCAATATCATGGCACTAACATCATTGAGCCATCTGTATGCTAACGCTATGGCCAAACAAAATGGCGGGCATATTCTCAATGTCGCCTCGCTGGCAGCCTGGTTACCCATACCGAATCAAAACGTTTATGCGGCGACTAAGGCCTATGTGCTGTCATTTACCCAGGCATTGCATGACGAGCTCAATGCTGCACAGTCCGGTGTCAAAGTATGCGCACTCTGCCCAGGATATACGGCCACTAAAATGATGGATAATCCAGCTCAAGGCAAAAAACTTACTGTGCCTGGGAGCATGCTGCAATCGCCACAGGACGTCGCCCTCCAAGGCATTGAAGCCTGTCTAAAAGGCAAACCAACGGTAGTGCCAGGGCTGTCGAATCGCATGACCACCTGGATAAGCCATCTGTTTTCGAAGATGGCACTGGCCAAAACCGCTGGCCGTCTATATCGCAAAAACCTCAACTAATTAGTTATCAGATAACCATAAAACAGAGGTCATTATGGGCCATACAATACCTTCAAAAGTGTTAATTACCGGTGCCAATGGTTTTATTGGCAATACTTTGATGCGCCATTATCAGACGCAGGGGATTGCTGTGGTGGGAGTGGATCTTTGCGGCAATGGCGAAGATATTATCGAAGCTGATATAGCGCAGCCAGAAACTATCAGCCATCTATTGCGGGAATCTGATGTTGTTATTCATACAGCGGCATTGGTATCCAACTCTATTGCAGACGCTGATATGTGGCGCGTCAACGTACAGGCCACAAGAAATCTGGTTGCCGCAGCTGAAAAATATCATGTTAGACGTTTTGTGCAGCTCTCTTCTGTTGTCGCCTACGGTAACTCAGCCGAAGGTGAATTAGATGAGGATCACCCAGTCCATGCAGATGGCGGTAGCTATGTGTTAACGAAACTGGCTTCAGAACATGTGGTGCTGGCCGCGGCAGCGAAAAGCAATATGGAAGTCGTAATTATTCGCCCGGGTGATGTCTATGGGCCCGGCAGTCGGCCTTGGGTAATACTGCCGATTGAGGCCATAAACAAAGGACAATTTATTTTGCCCGCCAAAGGCGAAGGTTTCTTCCGCCCTATCTATATTGACGACCTTATCCGCGGCATAGAGCTCGCGGTGAGCAGCGATGAGGCCAACGGAGAAATTTTTAATCTGTCCTGCGAAGGCTATGTCACCACCAAAGAGTTCTTTAGCCATCACTACCGCTGGATGAATAAACGCGGGCCGCTCTTGGTGTCCACGAGAACGGCCATGATAGGCGCAGCGATATCCACCAAGATTGCCGATCTATTTGGTGGAGTCAATGAAGCTTCTACCGCCACAGTGGCTCAACTATGCACTAAGTCCTGGTTCAGTATTGCCAAAGCAGAGCGAATACTCGACTGGAAGCCAGAGATGCCATTTGCGGAAGGTATGGAGCGCTCTAGACTCTGGGCTCAAGAGCAGGGGTTGATTAAATAACTAGCGCTGGGCAGCTCGATAGGCACCAGCAGTTTGACCTGTCCACTGCTTAAAGCTGCGATAGAACGAGCGCGCCTCAGCGTAGCCCAGTTCATAGGCGATACTCTCTAAACCTAACTCTGTATTTTTTAAGAAATATAGGGCTAGCTCCAAGCGCAACTCATTCAAAACATCTTTGTAATGGCTTCCTTCCTCTCCAAGCCTACGTTGCAAAGTACGACTACTCATACCTAATTTTTCAGCGATCACTGCACTGGACGGCGCCTGCTGCTTGATCATCAGACGCAGTAGATTTTTAACCTGATCCGTAACTAACTGACTGTGATTGAGTTCAGCCAGCAGTCTTGTTGCATGATCCAGCAACATCTCCAGTAGTTTTTCATTGGCCTGAGGCAATGGCACATCTAGCCTGTCTTCTCGCATGCGCAAGCCACTGGACACCTGATCAAACAGCACCGGGCAACCAAATATCTCAGCATAGTCTGCAAGAAGCGCTGCATCACTGGGGGCAGAATGCTGAAACCAGACCTCATCTTGAGGAGCAAAATTCAAAAACTTGCGCGCGTAGGTGACCCAAGAACCAAGGACATGCTCAACCTCATGTCGTGCAGCTAGGTTATCACTAAACTTACATTGCCAGCGCTGCAGCACATAGCCGTTCTTGACCTCCACCGAGGTTACGCCCATATCGCCGACAATTTTCTCAAAGATAGGGATTTTAGCCTGCATGGCCCTCAGAGTTGAGCAGTTCATACAAATGTAACCCAGCACTGAATAAGATGCAGGCTCAACAAACTGAGACGAGCGCAACCCAAAACAGTTATCGCCACTGGCTTTGATTAACAGCAGCAAGAGTTGCTCCATGGCAGAGCCAGCAATGTGTTTACTATTGTCTGACAATACCTGGGCATCTATTCCAGCTTGCTTCAATAGGGGAAAATAATCAATCCCGCAGGACTCAGCCGATTTCAGGTAGGGAATAATCGCCGGCACAGACGCCAAATTATTAGCACTGGTTTCAATCATTGTGTCACTGCTTATTTTTCACTGGCCGAAATAGTGACTGCTCTGTCGTGCTGAGACAGTGACCATTTCTACCCGAG
>JABJEX010000043.1 GCA_018663035.1 Porticoccaceae bacterium | reverse complement strand
TGTCAATCAATTGCCAATATTACTAGCCTGAGCATAGTGAGATGGAGCTGGCGAGAGGAGTCGAACCCCCGACCGGCTGATTACAAGTCAGCTGCTCTACCAACTGAGCTACGCCAGCATCTCAATAAACGGTGCGCGATTTTAGTGAAACTGAGCCGCATAAGCAACCTTATCTCATGCTTCTTTTAGGTTTTTTTAGGGGAATACCGCTGAATCAGCTAAGTGCCCAATTAAGAGCCCAATTAAGCCAGCCTTTTAGGGGCCTATTTAGAAATAAACTCATAAACTTATACTGGCGAAGTCGCGGCTTAGTCAGGGGCGCCTGAGCTATATTCTACCCCGCTTACACAGAGCCCTTCTAAGACTAGGTCGGGACAGTGTAACGCTTGCAAACTCAAGCCATCGATCAGCATCTTGGCATCACCGCCAGTGACAACTATAGATGCTGGATATTGGGCGGCAAGCTTTTCAATCAGACCAATCGCAGCAAGCGAGCAGCCACGATTAACAGCCTCTTCGGTAACCACCCCGGGCACCATTAAATTATGAACATCCTCTGCCTCGACTTTGACGCCGTTGGTACCTTGCCAGAGCGCTTGGCGCATTAATTTTTTACCTGGCAGTATATAGCCACCAAGATGTTGCCCTTCGGGGCCAACCAGATCCAAGGTAAGAGCGCTGCCTGCATCCACAACTAGTACTGATTGTGAGTACTTATCAAAAGCTGCTAATACCGCAAGCCATCGGTCGACACCTAACTTTTCTGGCTGTTCGTAACCGCAGGTAACCTGACCCACCTGTGCCGAAACTCTAGCCACCTGCAACTCAACCGAATACTCTCCTAAACATTGTTTGTATAACTGCTGGGTAAGACTATGGTTGGCTACAGATGACAGTCGGACAGCAGATACTGTTTTAATTTTTGGTAGCTCTAAACCGGTGTCCAGCGCAGACGCCGTAGCCTGGGAGCCACGCTGCACAATTTCTTCGTTTTCATGTAGTCGCCATTTAATCCAGCTGTTACCCGCATCTATATCCAGAATCATTGCTTCAACCTCAGACTAAGTTCTCCGCCAATAAAGCGCTGCACTTCACCGCTATCCATGCGCATCTCCAATGCGCCTGTCCCATCCACACCCAGTACGGTGCCAGACATTGCCTCACGAGCAGTAGTCACTGTGGCGACCAAGCCCTGAAACGCATCAGCGGCCTGCCACTCATCCCTGTAGGGAGCAAAACCAACACTTTGGAAGTCGGCGAGTAATGGAAAGATATTATCCACTAATGCCGCAGCCAGCTGATTTCTCGATATAGCAGTGCCCGCTTCAGTTTTTACATCAGTCCAGGCTTGATCTATATCAGCTGCCGCCCGCTTTGGCATAGATACATTAATGCCAACACCTACAATGACCGAGCAGTGGCCGGCAGGGTCGCCTACCATTTCAAGTAAAATGCCACCCAGTTTTTTGTGGCCAACATAGATATCGTTCGGCCATTTGAGTTTTACGTTATCAAGGCCAGCATCGGTAAGTGCTCTTTTCACTGCGACACCCACACCGAGGCTTAGGCCCTCTAACGCCTGAGCGCCCTGTTCGAAATTCCACAGAATCGATAGATAGATGTTAGACCCAAAGGGGCTTACCCAGGTCTTTCCGCGACGCCCTCGGCCAGAGGTTTGAGTTTCAGCAAAAACCACTGAGCCTGATACTGGCTCCGACTCGGCCTGATCACGAAGATATCTGTTGGTAGAATCCAAGGTTTTGAATATTTTCAAACTGGATGGTGTGACAGACAGCTGGCTCAGAATACCTGATTGGCTGAGCAGCTCGAAGTCTGGCGGCAGGCGATAACCAGTGCCTTTTACCGATTCAAGCTGCAGCCCCATGGCCTCAAGCTTTTGCAGTTGCTTCCAGATAGCCGTGCGGCTAACGCCCAATGCGCCCCCTAACTCAGAACCAGAGTGAAACCCCCGATCCGCTAAAATCGTCAAAATTTTACCTGCTATATCAGACAACAACCTATCTCCAAGATCAAAAATTCCAATTAGTCCAAATATATCTCAAACCCACTAACAACATCAGTACCGCAAACAGACGCTTTAACTTGGCATCATCTAAGCGGTGAGCGATGAGAGCACCAAACCTTGCCGCAGGTACACTGCAAACAACAATGCCTAACCAAGCCGGTAAAAATATCAGCCCCAGACTCCAGTCAGGCAAGTTGCCAGCACCTGTCTGCGAACTTCCGTACACTAAACTCGAAAACAACGCGATGGGAAAACCGCAGGCTGCTGCTGTACCCACGGCCTGGTGGATACGAACGCCAAAATACGTTAAGAATGGCGTAGTTAGGCTGCCACCACCTATGCCAAATAGCGCCGACAGGCTACCAATGCCGGTGCCAGCAAACAGCAGGCCAGCCTGTCTTGGCTCATGACGACTGGCTTGTGCTGGTGGATAAAATAATAACTGGATCGCCACCGCGACAAAGAACAGCCCCAGTAACGACTGCAGCCATACTGCACTTAACGAGATAGCGGCGTATCCCCCTAGTATGGCGCCTAGGATAATGCCTGGGCTTATCCAGCGCACAAGGTCCCAGCGAACAGTGCCTCTCTGAGCATGAGTATAGATAGAGGGGATAGAGGTAACCGCTATGGTAGCCAGAGAGGTTCCTAATGCAAGGTGCGTCGCAACGTCCGCTGATATCCCCTGCATACCAAAGGCGAGTATCAAAATCGGCACAATTATCACCCCTCCGCCCAGCCCAAACAGTCCGCTGATAACTCCAGCGGCGGCGCCTAGGACGAGATAGATAAGTAGTTCCATAACAACTCACAGCTTGGGTTGAAAGACGACATTATGCCCGAAAGCACAATAGGTCCCATTATAAACCTGCGCCTATGCCTCAGCTGTTATCTTTGGCGTACTCTTCTAGGACTTCTCGAGCAATACGGTTGGAATCTATCGCTGCTGGAACTCCACAGTATATGGCGACCTGCAAAATCACTTCGCGAATTTCATCTGGGCTGCAACCATTGGTCAGCGCGCCTCTCAGATGCAGCCGCAATTCATGGGGGCGATTGAGAGCTGCAATCATGCCTATATTTAACAGGCTGCGGGTTTTGCGCGACAGACCCTCTCTGGCCCAAACAGAGCCCCAACAATACTCGGTAACAAGGTCCTGCAGCGGCTTGCTAAACTCATCGGCATTGGCCAATGCTTGGTTTACGTAGTCTTCACCTACCACCGCTCTGCGTATCTCAAGACCTCGATCATATTTGCTCTCTGACATAACACTCTCCTCTGATTGTCTGCTGTTACTGAGCACCCGGATCACGCCGCAAGGCAAAACCCAGACCCATAGCCATCAATAACAGAATGATTAAAAACGGTAAAGCAACAATAATAGAGATGCTTTTAAGGGCAGCAATGCCGCCGGCCAACAAAAGGGCCGCCGTCACCAAGCCCTCGCCCACACCCCAGAATATCCTGAATCGTCGCGGTGGATTCATGCTCCCCATCGACAAGATGGTGCAGATAACTAAAGTCCCAGAGTCCGCTGAGGTTACGAACCAGGTCAGTAAGAGAGTAGTGGCCAATGCGGCAACCATCCAGGTTGCCGCCCCCATGTCCAGAAGTTCAATACAGCGATATAGGGCTGTGGTTAGATCTTGGTTTACAGCCTCTGTTAGCCCGCCCACCCCGAATAACTCTATATGTATTGCCGTTCCGCCAAAAATACTTAGCCACAGCATGCCTACCACAGTTGGTACAACCATCGCGCCGATAAGATACTCGCGGATAGTGCGTCCCTTACTAATTCTGGCGATAAACATACCGACAAAAGGTGCCCAGGCTCCACACCAGGCCCAATAAAAGATAGTCCAGCCCCCCTGCCAGTTGACGCCGGATTCTGGTTCAATCCATAGCCCCATGGGTATAAAGCCAACCAGATAGTCCCAAAAACTAGTAAAGAATACTGATACTATAAATAGCGTAGGCCCGGCAATCGTGAACACTGTCAACAGTATAACTGTCAGTCTAATATTCCACTCACTGAGCTTCTTAATACCTTTTTCGACTCCGGAAACTGCGGAGAAAGTGGCAACTGCGGTCACCACTGCAATAATGAGAATCTGATTAGAGACTGCAATGGCAGTGCCAAATAAATAGTTTAGTCCTGCATTGATCTGTACCACACCCAACCCTAGTGTCGTGGCCACACCGAATATGGTGGCAAAAACTGCCAGCAAATCAACCGCATGACCCACAGGGCCATAGATACGGTCGCCCAGTATAGGATAGAGCGCAGATCGAATAGTCAGGGGCAGACCCTGTCTAAATGCAAAATAACCCAGACACAAGCCGGTCAGGGCATAAATCCCCCAGGCGTGAAGCCCCCAATGGAATATCGCTATATTTAGCCCCAGCTGCGCTGCCTCAGCAGTATTTGACTCAACGCCCAGCATCTCTTGAAAAGGGTTGCCCTGAAAATGGTAAATGGGCTCTGCAATACTCCAGAACAACAGACCTACACCCACACCTGCACTAAAGAGCATGGCAAACCAAGAGAAGCGAGAGAACTCTGGTTGCTGATCATCGCTACCCAGCTTGATACGACCAAGTGGGCTAACCATCAGAAACAGACTAAAGAAAAAGATGGCGCAGACAATACTGATGTAAAGCCAACCCAAGTGGGTCTCAATCCATAATTTGATGGCACTAAAGAGACTGCTAGCAGCCTCATGATCACCTATGGTTGCGATGCAAAAAACTACCACCACGATCATCGCCATCACTGTCATCTGAGGATGTGTATTCTTCCAGAGGCCGCTTGCGGCCGTATTATTTTTCAAGTCACTGCCCTGTATCGGTTTTTATTTTTTTCTAACGCATCACAAAGGGGTCAGGTATTGGCTCATCTGAGGTGCGCAACCAGACAGTTTTTGTTTTTGTATAGTGAAGTGCAGCCTCCAAACCGCCCTCGCGGCCGTGGCCCGACAGGCCAGAGCCTCCGAATGGTGCTATTGGTGACACCGCTCTATAGGTGTTGACCCAGACTACGCCAGCCTTTATGCCATTGATCATGCGATGGGCCCGTGTGAGATTTTGAGTAAACACCCCGGACGCTAGACCATAGTCGGTATCATTCGCCAGCTCCAGTGCTTGCTCCTCGGTATCGAACTCTAATACTGATAACACCGGACCAAAGGCCTCATGAACCACCGCTGGCGCCTTCGGCACTTTGGAGCAATCTATGATAGTGGGAGGATAATAAAACCCTGGACCTTCAGCTGGTACCCCGCCGCATATTAACTCGGCGCCAGCATCCACAGATTGATCGACTAGTGACTGTATTTTAATTCGCTGCGCCTGAGTACAGAGCGGACCATATTCCGTATCCATATCCATGGGCGAACCAATTTTGATCGCCTGAGCTTTAGCCCTGAGTACCGCTAAGAATTTTTTCTTAATTCCGCTTTGCACCAGCAGTCTGGAGCCTGCGACGCAGCTCTGCCCTGCGGCAGCAAAAATACCTGCGACTTGCGCGTTGGCAGCACTGTCGATGTCTGCATCGTCAAACACAATAAAGGGCGATTTACCACCGAGCTCGAGAGAGCTGCTGGCGAGATTGTCCGCAGAGTTGCGCAGCACCGCGGCGGCGGTGATAGGCCCGCCGGTAAACGAAATATGATCGACCTTAGCATGGCTGGTGAGTACCGATCCGCACTCAGGGCCAAAGCCAGTGACAAAATTAATCACCCCTGGGGGGAAGCCCGCCTGATCACAGAGTCTGGCCAGCTCTAACAATGGAGCGGGACCAAATTCGGACGCCTTAACAACCATTGTGCATCCGGCAGCAAGGGCTGGCCCAATTTTTACCGCAGAGAGAAATAACTGACTATTCCAAGGGACTATAGCCGCGATAACCCCAAGAGGTTCGCGACGCAACCAAACATCCATATCCGGCTTATCAATCGGTAACTGTGCGCCCTGAATCTTATCTGCTAGACCGGCATAATATCTGTAATACTCGGCGACATAGGCTATCTGCGCTGAGGTCTCACGAATTATTTTTCCTGTATCCCTAGTCTCCAATTCAGCCAGGTAGCTGGCATTCTCCGCGACTAGATCAGCCAGCTTATATAACAGCTGGCCTCTTTGACTGGCGGTTAAGCCAGCCCAGTCAGATCTGTGCAAGGCTGAGCTCGCAGCCTCAACTGCTCGATCTATGTCAGTCTCGCGAGCTTCAGGCATAATCGCCCAGGCAACTTCCGTGGAGGGATCAAGACTCTCAAAACTGAAGGCCGCATCTTCGAAGCAGCCGTTGATATATTGCTGAAACCGTTTCATCTCTCCCCCGGTGTTGTTAACCAAATGCTGGCATCACTCCGCCAATAAACCTTTCTAATGAGGCTTTTTTACGCTCGAAGCTCATACCGGAATCAATCCACATGGCGAACTCATCATAACCAAGCTGTTCGTAGTGTTTGATTCTTGAGATTACCTCATCTGGCTCGCCGATCACATTGTTTGTACGCATATTCTCGGGCGAGAACATTTTCATATCGGCCATTTCTTCATCTGTTAGCTCTTTAATTAAACCCTGAGACACAGGGCGCTTGTTATTAAACCAGGAACCAAAGTAACAGTAGAATTTACTGATCTCCTTTGCAGCCAAGCTCGCGTCAGCTTCGCTATCAGCAACGTAGGTGTGACGCAGCAACATTATTTTGGGTCGAGGTTGTGTTGGATTTGCTGCACAGGCCTGATTAAAGGTTGCCATCAGAGACTCTACCTCAGCATCACTCTGAGAGAGCGGTGTACACTGGACATTACATCCATTGGCTACGGCAAATGCATGGCTATTTGGATCCCGGGCAGCCACCCAAATTGGTGGGTGAGGTTGCTGTAAAGGCTGCGGTGAGGATGTGGTTTCGGGGAATTGATAAAACTCACCGCTATGGGCATAGTCCCCCTCCCAGAGTTTTTTTACAGCTGGAACCAGCTCACGCATACGTTGGCCCGCACTGTCAGCATCCAGACCCGGCAGTAATCGCTCATACTCATAGCTATATGCGCCTCTTGCAATGCCTAATTCTAAACGGCCATCAGTCAACAGATCTGTCATTGCAGCCTCGCCGGCCAGCTTGATGGGGTGCCAGAATGGGGCTATGACCGTTCCCGTTCCGAGACGCACATTTTTTGTTCGGCGCGCTAGATCGACAAGATTCAAAAAGGGGTTCGGCGCTATTGTGAAATTCATGCCGTGGTGCTCGCCTGTCCAAATGGCATGCATGCCGCCTCGGTCTGCTATTTCACAGAGCCCCACCAACTCATCATAGAGTTGCTTTTGAGACTGCGCTGTAGATGTACGTTCCATGTGAACAAACAAAGAAAACTTCATAAGGGGCTCCTATTTTCAAGCCGAAAGCCAGATGCTATGTCTGGACGATTATTATAAAAGTGGCATAGCCAACCATGCTGCCATGTGCTGATTGACCGACGAGGGATCGACCAAAGGCACCATGTGTTTTTGAGCGCGAATTACCGCGACTAGGCTATTGGGCACCTGGGCGCCCATCATCTCAGCCATTGCAGCGGTTGAATTTAGATCCTGTTCTCCCGTGAGGAAAAGCATAGGACAGCAGGCCTGATGCAAATGGCTTGCAAAAGCAGCATCACCATTAGCGAAGGCACTATAGGCTGAGCTATAACCAGTTATGGATACTGCGGTTAGCCATTCGCGGCAATCTGCCATGGCTTGACGCTCAGCAATAGAGCCATGGGGGTCAAACCACCGGGCGAGAGGCGCTTCAATATCATTTATGCCCTCGGCAATTATCGCGGCTCTTGCTTGAACCGCTTTATGGGCACTTTGGGGGCGCCGATAAACTGCGCACAGCAAAGCCGCACGAGATACTAACTGAGGTTCTGAAAGTGCTAAGCCCATGGTAATCATGGCGCCCATTGAATGACCGCAGAGATTAACTGGCCCGCAACCGATTTCTTTTATAAATTCAGCTAACCAGCTAACGTAGTCATGAATATTGTCGGCAACGTTCAGCTCTAAACTCTGCCCATGACCGGGCATATCAACTACTATGACGCGGTATGATGCTGCAAACCTATCTATCTGAGGTGCCCAAACATCCAGACATAGTCCCACACCATGGACAAGGAGAAGCACTTCACCCTGGCCCACCTCATAGTAAGCAGTTCCAGATGCAGTTTTAGACCGAGGCAGGGTTATCGAGGTCATGACCGAGTTCTTTAAGATCTTGGTAGCGATCGCCAATTCGGTGATGGGGCCGGCCACCTATAGATGCGCCGAGCGCCACCACAATTTCATCCGCTGCAGGGGCGTCTGCGATAGAGAATTGATAGGTGAGATAATGGGAACGTCGCCCCAAATCTACCTTGTCCATCATAGGAATCATGATTGGCGCATTTGCAGGGCCTCTGGTATTTGTAAATGCCAAATAGGATTTTGCACCTACAGCCTCGCGATAGAAGTTTCCAAAGCGCAGTGTGTGTATCAGCGCCGATCCATGCTCGACCTCTCCGTTGGTACCGACTACGGCGGCTTTACCGTACCCTTCCACTAGGTCTCCGCTACCGGCAGCCTCTACTATCATGTTGGTTAACAGGTCGCCCAGCTGAGGGGCAATATCTTGAATCTCAGGGCTGAGATTCTCTACAAACCCTCTCCCTGCCCAGGGGTTCTTTATGACAGCTACGGCAGCGATCATCTTTAACGGCATAGCTGCTTCTTTTCCCCCTTCGATTAAGGTATTTTCGATGTGCAAAAGAGTCTTTCGGATAGCGACGGGCATATTGGGATCCTAGATCGTAGGCAATTGTTTTTTTTGCAGGATATATCGTTTGTCGTTAAAAAATAAGTGCATAAGCAAATTTAATACTCCTATGCAGACTATCAAGGTATGAAGTCCTGCTAGTTAGCGAGGGAGTGATGAAACTACTAAAATTTATAGCTAAAAACGGTCGGAGCCGGCCACCCACAGGTAAGGTTGGCTATCTGTAGCTTTTATTTCCGCACACAAGAAAAAACCCCAGCATCTTGGATACTGGGGTTTTTAATTTAGAAGCCTGGCAATGACCTACTCTCACATGGGGAAACCCCACACTACCATCGGCGATGAACCATTTCACTACTGAGTTCGGGATGGGATCAGGTGGTTCTAGTTCTCTATGGTTACCAGGCAAACTGGTATGACTGTAGAGCTGTTGCTCCAAAGTCAAATTAGGTCGGTAATTATTGAATACAATTTTTTCGTGGCTGGCGTGTACTTCAGACAATCTGTCCGTCGTCTCGCTTGCGTTATATAGTCAAGCCTCACGGGCAATTAGTATTGGTTAGCTCAACGCCTCACAGCGCTTCCACACCCAACCTATCAACGTCCTAGTCTTGAACGGCCCTTCAGGGGGGTTAAACCCCCAGGGAAAATTAATCTTGGAAGAGGCTTCCCGCTTAGATGCTTTCAGCGGTTATCCCGTCCGAACGTAGCTACTGGGCAATGCCATTGGCATGACAACCCAAACACCAGGGGTTCGTCCACTCCGGTCCTCTCGTACTAGGAGCAGCTTTCCTCAATTTTCCAACGCCCACGGCAGATAGGGACCGAACTGTCTCACGACGTTCTGAACCCAGCTCGCGTACCACTTTAAATGGCGAACAGCCATACCCTTGGGACCAGCTCCAGCCCCAGGATGTGATGAGCCGACATCGAGGTGCCAAACCCCGCCGTCGATATGAACTCTTGGGCGGTATCAGCCTG
>JABJEX010000042.1 GCA_018663035.1 Porticoccaceae bacterium | reverse complement strand
GGCTCTATAAAGCATCTAGAATGATGTAAAAACTAATATTTGCCTGGTAGACGGGAAAAATTGGTCGGGACGGCAGGATTTGAACCTGCGACCACTACACCCCCAGTGTAGTGCGCTACCAGGCTGCGCTACGCCCCGATTTCAGAGCCGCAATCATACAGACTAGATATCTGATTGCAACATAATGCAGAAGGTTTTACCGCGGAAATTACTTTAATTAAGAGACTCTAAAATCTCTTTCAACTCTACGATGGTCTGCTCCAGCAGCTGCTTGTAAGGCGTCTCTTCCTGCTTTGCTGGCTCGCCATCAATCCGCTGACGGGCACCGCCGATGGTAAACCCGTGCTCATAGAGCAGAGAGCGAATCTGGCGGATAAGTACCACATCTTGACGCTGGTAATAACGACGATTGCCGCGGCGCTTAACAGGACTAAGGCTCGGAAACTCCTGTTCCCAGTAGCGCAGTACATGAGGCTTAACTGCACAGAGCTCGCTGACCTCACCTATGGTGAAGTAGCGCTTTCCGGGAATGGTTGGGAGTTCGTTGTTGTTACTTGGTTCCAGCATAGGTCTCTACTCGTGCCTTCAATTTCTGACCGGGTTTAAAAGTTACTACTCGCCGTGCAGAAATGGGAATATCTTCCCCCGTCTTAGGATTTCGGCCCGGGCGGCTGCTTTTATCGCGCAACTCAAAATTCCCAAAGCCCGACAACTTAACCTGATCATTGCTCTCAAGGGCGGCGCAGATTTCGCTGTAAAACATTTCGACAATCTCTTTAGCTTCTCGTTTGTTGAGACCAAGCTCATCAAACAGCATTTCAGCCAAATCCGCTTTTGTTAACGCACCCATCGTAAGCACCTAAATTCAGACTCTAAGCCCTGACCCTTTTTCGATCAGTTCCTGAGTTCAGCCTTAAATTTATTACCAAGTTCAGTTACAACCCGGTCTACCGCCTGACTAATCTCTTGATCGGTAAGAGTGCGGGAACTATCCTGAAACGTCAAGCCCAGTGCAATACTTTTTCCTTTATTTTCAACATCTTTGCTGTGATACACGTCAAACAACTTTAAATAGGTAAGCTGCTTTCCAGCTACAGCGGCCGCAGCATCCATCAAAGCAGACGCCTGCACCGAATTGTCGACAAAAAACGCCAAATCACGTCTAACTTCGGGGAACTTGCTGACTTCTTTAAACTTTGGCAGTTTACTTTGACTTATGCCTGCAATATCGACCTGGAACAGATAGATTGCCGTGTTGATATCCAGCGCAGCTTGAATTTTAGGGTGCAACTGACCCACCCAGCCAACCTGTACGCCATTGCGAATTACCGCAGCGGACTGTCCGGGGTGCAACGCACTGTGCTGCTTCGCTTCAAACTTAAACTCAGCTATCTGACCCGTCTGAGCCAAGAGGCTTTCTAAATGGCCTTTGATATCATAAAAGTCCACCTTATCTTTGCTCGCTGTCCAGCCTGTGGCTGTGCGAGTACCGCAAATCAGACCAGCAAGCGCCGTATTTTGTGCAAGACCTAAAACTGACTTTTCGTCCTGATTATCGGACCGAATAAAACATTGCCCAGCTTCAAAAATTCTCACCCGAGCTTGCTGACGATTAAGATTGTATACAGCAGTGTTTAAAAGACCTGGCCAGAGGCTAGTGCGCATAACTGCCATATCAGCAGAGATTGGATTAGCCAGAGACACAGGAGCCATGTCCGGATCAATCATCTCCTGCAGGCTTGGGTCAACAAAACTATAGGTAACTGTCTCTTGATAGCCTTTGGCTACCAGAAACGCCCTGAAGGCAGGTAACCCAATAATCGACTCCGGATTGGACTGCAGCTCTAAAGCCATTGCTGGTGTCGAGGTAGGTAAGTTGTTGTAGCCGTAAATGCGTGCAACTTCCTCAACCAAATCCTGTTCAATTTCGAGATCGAATCGCCAACTAGGAGCAATCCAAGTCGAAGCCTCAGAACCACGCTCAACCAAGCTGAGTCCGAGACGAGTCAGCATATCGTCAACATCAGCAGCGCTAATTACCAGACCCAGCTGCTGAGCCAGCCGATCATCGCGCAGTGTGATGGTGGCAGGTACGGGCAGATGCTCTCTGGATTCGGTCACAGCTACAGGGCCTGCGTTACCGCCACAGATTTCCAAAATTAATGCGGTAGCGCGCTCAATAGCCGCCACCTGCAGCGCACTGTCCACCCCTCTCTCAAACCGGTGAGAAGAATCCGTGTGCTTACCATAATTACGTGCCTTACCTGCTATGGCCAGTGGGTTAAACCAGGCGCTTTCGAAGAGAATATCTTGAGTATCATCAGTCACTGCCGACTCATCACCCCCCATAATACCCGCCATGGCCAGGGCTTTGCTCTGATCGGCAATCACCAGAGTTGAACTATCGACATTGACCTCAGAGTCATCGAGCAGTCGCAACTTTTCATCACGCCCCATGCGCACAACAATATCGCCATCAATCTTAGATAGATCAAAGGCGTGCATTGGCTGACCCAACTCAAGCAAAACATAGTTGGTAATGTCCACTGCTGGCCCAAGGCTACGCACTCCGCTACGACGAAGCTTCTCCTGCATCCATTGTGGTGTTGGCTGACCTAGGTCGACATTGCGAATTACCCTGCCCACATAACGCGCACAGGCGTCTGGCGCATCCAAGCAAACATTTACTACGTCATCAATGGTCGCGCTGACAGGCGCACAGGCTTGCTCTGTGACAACCGCTTGATTAAGCACACCTACTTCGCGCGCAAGACCACGCAGGCTCAAACAGTCCCCGCGGTTAGGGGTCAGGTCAACTTCAATAATATTATCGTCGAGCTTCAGGTACTCAATTAGGTTTGCACCCACAGGAGCATCTGCAGGGAGCTCCCAAAGACCAGCATCATCGTCGCCCAGTTCCAGCTCTGTCTGCGCGCAAAGCATGCCAAAGGACTCTACACCCCTCAGCTTGGCTTTCTTAATCTTGAAATCGCCGGGCAGTTTTGCACCTACAGTGGCGAAAGGCACTTTTATACCAGCGCGTGCATTGGGTGCGCCACAGACTACCTGTGCGATCTCACCCCCACCAGCCACCTGACAGACCCTAAGTTTATCCGCGTCTGGGTGCTGCTCTACAGAGATAATTTCACCCACTACCACAGAACTCATCTGCGGCGCGGCTGGCTCAACAGCATCAACCTCAAGACCGGCCATGGTGATCTGAGCCACTAGGTCTTCAGTGGAAATTGACGTACTAACTGATTCTCGCAACCAGGATTCACTAAATTTCATTACTCACCCCAGCCTAAAACTGTTTAAGAAAACGCAGATCGTTTTCAAAAAACAATCGCAAATCATTAACGCCATAGCGCAGCATCGCCAAGCGCTCTACGCCCATACCAAAGGCAAACCCAGTGTATTGCTCTGTATCTACATTGCAGCTTTCAAATACATTGGGATGCACCATGCCGCAGCCCATTACCTCTAGCCAGCCAGTCTGGCTACAGACACGACAGCCATCGCCACCGCAGTTAGTGCACTGAATATCCACCTCAGCAGAGGGTTCGGTAAACGGGAAATACGAGGGTCTAAAGCGCACTGGCAAGTCCGCTTCAAAAAATGCCTTTAAGAATTGATCAATCACGCCCTTGAGATCGGCAAAGCTGATATTTTTGTCTACAACAAGACCTTCGACCTGATGAAACATAGGCGTGTGAGTTAAATCAGAATCACAGCGATAGACTCGACCGGGGCAGATAATTCGAATCGGTGGTTTAGCCGTCTCCATGGTACGCACCTGAACCGGCGAGGTGTGAGTACGCAGCACAGTGCTGGGATCAATATAGAATGTATCGTGCATGGCGCGCGCCGGATGATGCCCGGGAATATTCAGCGCTTCGAAGTTGTGATAATCATCTTCAATCTCTGGACCGGTTTCCACGTCGTAGCCTACTCGAGTGAAGAACGCTTCAATACGCTCCATAGTGCGAGTAACGGGGTGCAGACCTCCGGCTTCTTCACCACGTCCTGGCAGTGTGACATCAATGGTCTCCCCCGCCAGTTTGGCATCCAGCGCGGCAGACTCAAGAGTAGATTTCTTGACATTAATCTGCTGCTGCAGCCCCTGCTTAACCTCGTTGATTTTGGCACCTGCCGCCGGACGCTCTTCGTTAGACAGCGCACCCAGGCCTTTTAACAACCCGGTTAATCTACCTTTTTTGCCAAGGTAGCCGACTCGCAGATCATCCAATACCGACAAATCCGTTGCAGCAGCTATCGCAGCTTCGGCTTCATTGGCAATCTGTTCCAGTTCAATCATTATGATTCACCACACATTTTGACTCTGTATCTTATTACTGATAAAAAAATAGGGAAAGAGCTATAGCCCCTTCCCTATTCGGTTAGCCTGTTGCGGAGCTGCTTTTCAGCAGTCAGCTTCAGCTAGTAACGCAACTGTCTCTTAAGCTAGGGCGGCTTTGGCTTGGTTTACAACCGCACCAAAAGCTGCTTTGTCATGCACAGCCAGATCAGCCAATACACGGCGATCCAGTGCAATACCAGCTTTGCTCAGACCGTTGATCAGTCTGCTGTAAGACAAACCCTCTACACGAGACTGGGCGTTAATACGCGCAATCCACAGTCTGCGGAAGGTACGTTTCTTGGCGCGACGGTCACGGTATGCATATTGACCCGCTTTAGTCACTGCCTGGACGGCAACACGATAGACTCTGCTACGAGCTCCGTAATAACCCTTGGCTTTCTTTAGAACTTTCTTGTGTCGACGGTTAGCTTCAACACCACGTTTTACTCTAGGCATATTATTCTCCTACCAAAAGTTAGTTAAGTGACTTAAACGTTGCGCAACATGCGATCGACGCGAGGCTTATCAGCAGCATTAAGAATGCTGGTGCCACGCAATTGACGCTTACGCTTGGTAGTCATTTTGGTGAGGATATGGCTTTTATGCTGGTGCTTGTGCTTATAGCCCGAAGCCGTCTTTTTGAAGCGTTTTGCAGCTCCGCTGTGTACTTTTGCTTTTGGCATTTCTGTTCTCCACGATTGAGAGGTTTATAAAATCAACAAGAGACGCCCGGACAGCCTGCCAAAAACATTGGCTGAGCGCGGGTCGCGCTAAACATCTTGTTGCTACTTCAGGTTACTACTTTGCTTACTACCTAAATTTTGTTACTTCTTTTTACTGCGGGGCGCCAGCACCATAGTCATCTGACGGCCTTCCATCTTTGGATACTGCTCAACCTGAGCCAGCTCTTCCAGATCCGCCTCGACACGTTTCATCATATCCATGCCAAGCTGTTGGTGGGCCATTTCCCGTCCGCGAAAACGCAGCGTAATTTTTGCCTTATCACCGTTTTCCAAGAACCGAACCAGATTGCGCAACTTAATCTTATAGTCGCCCTCGTCCGTTCCCGGTCGAAACTTCATTTCTTTAACTTGCGTCTGCTTTTGCTTTTTCTTCTGCAGCGCTACTTTCTTTTTAGCGTCAAAGACGTGCTTACCGTAGTCCATGATTTTGCACACAGGAGGATTGGCATCTGGGGAAATCTCCACCAGGTCCAATGACTCTTTTTGTGCTGCTTCGATCGCCTCAGCCAGACTAACAACGCCTACCTGACCGCCATCTGAACCAACCAGTCTAACTTCGGGGGCCATAATATCCTCATTGAGGCGAGCCCGCTTACTGTCTTTTTTAATACGCTTTACTCCGCTTTGCCATCAAACGTGCGCCCACGCTGCGCCGACTCTTGGGAAAACATCTCCACAACATCCTCTAAAGGCAGGCTGCCAAGATCATTTCCATCTCTGGTTCGGACCGCAACGGTACGCGATTCTTTTTCTTTATCACCTACAACCAGAAGGTAAGGAACCCTCTGCATAGAATGACCGCGGATTTTAAAGCCGATCTTCTCGTTTCTCAAGTCACAAATCGCTCTAAATCCCTTATTTTGCAATGATTTAGCTACTTCTTGCGCATATTCGGCCTGCGCATCGGTAATATTGATCACCGCGGCCTGTTCAGGCGCCAACCAAAATGGAAAAGCTCCCTCGTACTGCTCGATCAAAATACCGATAAAACGCTCAAAAGAACCCAACAGTGCGCGGTGCAACATCACCGGAACCTTGCGAGAACCGTCCTCTGCCACATACTGGGCATCCAGACGTCCCGGCATAGAGAAATCAACCTGCATGGTGCCGCACTGCCAGACGCGACCAATACAGTCTTTTAGCGAAAATTCAATCTTAGGGCCATAGAAAGCACCCTCACCGGGAAGCTCCTGCCAAGGCAGACCCTTAGCATCCAGAGCCTGGCCAAGCGCCTGCTCAGCGCGGTCCCAGTCCTGATCCGAACCCACCCGCTGCCCCGGCCGAGTCGACAGACGATAGATAATCTCAGTAAAGCCAAAGTCCGCATACACCTCGTGCAGAAAGTCGATAAACTCCGACACCTCAGACTGAATCTGATCTTCAGTACAGAAAATATGACCATCGTCCTGAGTAAAACTGCGCACCCGCATAATGCCGTGCAGCGAGCCCGACGGCTCATTGCGGTGACAGGAGCCAAATTCAGCCAGCCTCAGGGGCAAGTCTCTATAGCTTTTAAGGCCCTGATTAAACACCTGCACATGACAGGGGCAGTTCATCGGCTTAATAGCGTAATTGCGATCTTCGGTACTGACAGTAAACATATCGTCACCAAATTTATCTGCATGGCCAGACTTTTCCCACAGGCTGAAGTCCACTACCTGAGGGGTTTTAATTTCCTGGTAGCCGCGCTCAATCTGTTTATCGCGCATAAAGCCTTCAACGGCTTTGTACACAGACCAGCCCTTGGGGTGCCAGAACACAGAGCCAGGGGCCTCTTCCTGCATATGGTAGAGATCCAGCTTTTTGCCGATCTTGCGATGGTCCCGCTTCTCCGCTTCAGCCAGACGATTGATATAGGCTTTTAGCTCTTTCTTATTAGTCCAGGCGGTGCCATAAATGCGCTGCAACATTTCATTATTGCTATCGCCACGCCAATAGGCACCAGCCACCTTGGTCAACTTAAAGGCAGGTAATTTTGCGGTAGAGGGTACATGGGGGCCGCGACAGAGATCGATAAAGTCTCCCTGACGATAGAGACCAATCGGCTCACCAGCGGGAATACTGGCAATAATCTCGGCTTTGTATTCCTCACCCATTTCCCTGAAAAAGGCCACGGCTTCGTCTCGGCTCCATTCTTCGCGGGCTATACTGTAGTCGGCCTTGACCAACTCAGTCATACGCGCCTCAATAGCCTCCAAATCTTCCGGCGTAAAGGTGCGCTCAAAGGCAAAATCGTAATAAAAACCATCCTCAATCACCGGACCAATAGTCACCTGCGCCGAGGGAAACAGCTGCTTCACCGCCATGGCCAACAGGTGTGCAGAGGAGTGACGGATAATATCCAGCGCCTCATCGGAGCGATCGGTAACAATCGACAGGCTGGCATCTTCACTCATCAGATATGAGGCATCCACAACCTCACCATTGACCACGCCAGCCAGAGTGGCTTTCGCCAGACCAGCGCCAATATCAGCGGCTACATCGGACACAGATACAGGCTGGTCAAAAATACGTTGGGAACCATCAGGCAGGGTAATAGCGGGCATAGTCTTGTCCTTATTCAGTGGTGACCATTACCAAAGGCCACTTGGGATTGAAGTAAAGCGCACATTTTACCCTGAATCCCAACAGTTACAAGGCCTACAGCCAATCGGTTAACTCGTGCACAAAAATCTATGCCAATTGGCATATCCCGCACAAAACCCTTATTGACTAGGATAATTAATAGCAGTCACAACAATCGCACCACGCACAGGGGAGTGCCTTATGTACAGAGCCAGCGGTATAAGCCTAGATGTTAGCCTAGATATAGGCCCTGACCGCAGCTATATTCAGGATGATCCCTCGATCAGCCCCACTTTTGTAACTAGCTCTCAAACACCCTGCGCCAACGACAGTGGCCCAACATTGGTGCACGACAACCATCAGGCCAGCGACTGGGATCTTAGCTCAGAGGCATGGAAAAATAGGGGCTGGGCCGATGTTAGCCACCAGATCGACTATAAAAATGAGCTGCATGCCGGCACCTTGGTAGAAGTCACCGGCGGTATTCGCGAAATTGGCCGCAGCTCCTTTACCAGCTTTTACAGCCTGCGCAACAAGATGACGGGCGTGGAGGCCGCAACCATGCTGGCCAAGGTGGTGTTTTTTGATCTGCAGGCACGCAAGTCGATGCCCATAACCGATAGGATGCGCGAACAGATGGCCAGGCTCTTGGTACCTAAACGGGCGATTGGCTGAGCTTGCAAACTGCTCTGGTTAGCTCTATAAAGCCCGCTGATGTAACCATGAGAGCATAGCAACTTGAAAATCTATGTAGATGCCGACGCCTGCCCAACTGTGATTAAAGAGATTCTCTATCGGGTCTCTCAGCGCACTGGAATCGAGTTGATTCTGGTGGCTAACCAACCTCTATCAACACCAAGAATTCCCAGCGTGCGAAGTATTCAGGTGAGTCAGGGCTTTGATGTGGCAGATAACCATATTGTGGAGCTGGCGGCAGCCGATGATCTGGTGATCACTGCGGATATTCCTCTGGCGGCCGAGGTGATTGATAAGGGTGCCAAGGCGCTGAACCCGCGCGGTGAGCTGTACACCAAGGCCAATATTCGCGCCCGCCTAAACATGCGTGATTTTATGGATAGCATGCGCAATAGCGGTGTGCAGGTGGGCGGTGGCCCCCCGCCGCTATCGCAGCGGGATCGTATGGAGTTTGCCAATGCGCTGGATAAATATGTCGCCCAACACGGCGGCTAGTTGCGGTTGTTGGTGGGGTCGGACCATGTTGGTGGAGTCGGACCCACGTAAGCCATTGAAATATATAAAAAAGAGTCCAAAATCACGCTTACTTTGGGTTTAGAGGCCTATTTTTAAGGAGGAATACAGGCTTTACGGCGATTGTCCTAGCATTCTATTACCTCATGTAATCACACCTAACGCCTTTCTAGGCGCCGCGCGTTAACACGTCCAGTTCAAACGATGCTTCAGCAAGTTGTTATACCCTTTTGTAAAGCCTGACTTTCCATTCGGCCCAGCGATTTACAGCTAACCATTGGTTCGGGCTATAAGAATTAAAAACTCACCAAGTAAGACAGTTTAAAAGGAGAAAACCCCACCTCTGATATGAATGTTGACAGGTGATTGGATTGGGAACTGAGTAAAGAAAGATCTATTTGGTTGTTAAAAACATGGGATTACCGCCCCAAGAGCACATTAATTTTCTGAGTCAAAAGGTTTAAGCCGCGGAATATCTAAACATCCAACAACCGCCCAATCTGGGCCGCAGTGAATGGCCAGCCCTTTTCGCTGCCATCCGGCAGGGCCACCACTGGAATGCGAGTACCGTAGCGTTGCTTTAGGTCTCCACTCTCTCGGATATTCACTTCCACCAGCTCCCAGCCCTGATGTGATATTAGCGGATAGAGAATGGTTTTGGCCTGCTCGCAGAGATGACAGCTGGGGCCCGTATACAATGTCAGCTGCTTAACCAAAACTGCTGCGCCTGGTGATTTTCCAGACATTATGAATACGCGGGTTGCGCTCAAAATCCATATCCAAGGTCTGAGGAGTAATATTCTGGCAATCAAACTGGCGCAATGTCAGCTCGTCCATTTTAAATTTGCGGAAGTTATTGGAGAAAATCAGCACGCCATTGGGGGCCAGTTTGGCCATGGCGTTGCGGATCATATCGCCGTGATCGCGCTGTATATCTAGCACTGAATCCATTTTCTTGGAGTTGGAGAAGGTGGGTGGATCTAGGAAGATCACATCGTACTGCTCCCCTTCTTCTTCCAGCCACTTAAGGCAGTCGGCGCGTAGCAGTTCATGCTTGCTGCTGCTCATACTATTTAAGTCAAAGTTGCGCCCGGCCCAATCTAAGTAGGTATTGGACATATCTATGCTCAATGAGCTTTTGGCACCAGCCAGCGCAGCCTGCACTGAGGCGGCGGCGGTATAACAAAATAGGTTGAGGAAGCTTTTGCCTTTGACCAGATCGCCAATCATGGCGCGCACCGGCCTGTGATCAAGAAATAGTCCGGTATCTAGGTAGTCGGACAGGTTGATCTCAAATCGCCCGCGACCCTCGGTGACTTCGATAATATCGCTGGCGCCTTCATTGCTCCGCTGATACTGGCTGTCACCCTTTTGTTGGCGGCGCTCTTTGTAATGGGTTTTGCCGCGATAATTGCCGGAAAATTCTTTAACTGCCTGTTTAACCTCGGCAAAGCGTTCGCGAGCAATTTTCTCTGAGATGGTGGCTGGCGGGGCATACTCTTGCACATAGATAGACTGATCGTAGATATCCACGGCCACGGCATATTCGGGGATATCGGCATCGTAGAGTCGGTAGCAGCTGATATTGGATTTCTTACGCCAGCTATCCAGTCGGCGCTGATTTTTCTTTAGTCGATTGAGGACCATGCGGGCGCCCTCGGTCAGCTCTTGGGCTGGTGCCGGGGTGCTTAACCGCTCGGCAATGCGAGCGGACTTGGAGGTCATATCGGTAAATACCAGTAACTTACAGGGAATGGTGCCGTTAAACAGGCTGTACTGTTTGGTGGGGCTGAGATCGGTTTCGCGACCCAGATCCACATTGCCGGTAAAGATGGCGGCCTTCCAGCCATTGAAGTTCTTTTGCAGCACTGTGCCCAGTTTTTGGTACAGGGGAATCAACTCGTCAATCTCACCCAGACGCTCGCCATAGGGAGGGTTGGTCAATAGCAGGCCAGTCTCCGCTGTGGGTTTGCCAAACTGATCTATAGGCTTGTGGGCCAGACGGATATGCTCGTCGAGGCCGGCGTTTTCAATATTCTGAGTGGTGAATTCCAGTACGCGTGGGTTGGCGTCATAGCCGCGAATATCCAGCTCGAGCTTTTCTAGCCCGGCGGCCTTGCGCTCCTGAGCTTCGACTACCAACGAATCCCACAGGGCCTGGTCGTGCTGCAGCCAGTAGTGGAAACCATAATGACCGCGCAGAATGCCCGGGGCTATATCGGCGGCCATCATGGCGCCTTCGATTATTAATGTGCCACTGCCGCACATTGGATCCAGCAAGGCGCCGCCATTGGCAGCGATTTCTAGCCAGCCGGCGCGCAGCAACAGGGCCACTGCGAGGTTTTCTTTAATCGGTGCGCTGCCCTGCCCGGTTCTGTAGCCTCTACGGTGCAGGCTTTCGCCGGAGATATCTAGGGATACGGTTACGCGACCTTTGTGCTGACGCACCTGAATCCGAATGTCGGGGTTTTTGGCGTCTACATCGGGTCGCTCGCCTTCAACGCGGCGAATACGGTCGACTACGGCATCCTTGACTCGCTGGGCGCCATACATGCTGTTATCAATAAATTTTGAGGTGCCAATAAAATCAATAGCGATGCTTTGGGCCGCGGTAAGATGGTTCTCCCAGGCAATATCGTTGCACTGTTGATAGAGGTCATCGGCTGAATTAAGCATAAAGCTGTGCAGGGGCAATAAAATTCTATTGGCCAGTCGCGACCACAGACAGGCACGGTAGGCGACTTCTACTGAGCCATAAAACTGCACTGCGGCGACGGTTTCTTTGACACCAGTGGCTCCCAGCGCCTGAAGTTCACTGGCTAGTAGTAGCTCAAGCCCTTTTGGGCAGGTGGCCAACCAGGCTGTATGTTGGGATTCGACACTCACAAATATTACCCTTTGATTACTTCTAGGAATAACGCACCGGCTGTATAGATAAACAAAATCTTCGACAGGGCCGACAGATTTTGGTGAACTGGTACAGGCGCTTAACGGCGCCCATTCTATCGCTCTTTACATAATTTTGTTTGATAAAAACTGCTCTCAGCAGATTTTATAAGCTGAAAGGCAGTTTCCTAAATAAACCCTTAGGAGATGATGTGAAAAAACATAAAAGAGATCAGGGCCACAGGTCA
This sequence comes from Porticoccaceae bacterium, assembly GCA_018663035.1. Taxonomy (GTDB): domain Bacteria; phylum Pseudomonadota; class Gammaproteobacteria; order Pseudomonadales; family Porticoccaceae; genus HTCC2207. The sequence goes on along the minus strand of JABJEX010000042.1, from coordinate 45,459 downwards.
TACGTAAAAGGCTACCAAGCCGCAATTCAGGATCGTTCACTGGCTTCATGCCCCTATCAACAAGAGTCAGTAATGGCCTACCACTGGTCAAGAGGTTGGCGCGAGGGACGCGAGGATTATTGGAACGGATTTAATCAGGCTTCTTTCCAACAGAAAGCCGCTAATTTATAACTCCCCCATAGTTAACGGGCTCGGGGCCCAGTAAAAGACTAAACTTAAGCGGAAATTTATTCCGCTTGCGGCTCACAACCAAAGATGAGCCACCAAAAAGGCCGCAACTCATGCGTAGTTGCGGCCTTTCTTTTGGCGGTTATTGGGTGGGAGCTTGGTCTCAACAAGGTTTTTGGGGGGCGTTATTTCTTATGTTTTTCAATCACCATGTCCGCTGCTGAACGCAGTTTGTCTTTGTTTCTTATCTCGCTGAACGGATCCACCTGTGACGCCGATGCACCCTTTTCAGATTTGGGAGCGGCCTTTTCTTTTGTCTTTGTCTCTGCCTTTTTCTCAGCCCTTTTCCCTAACTTGCCGCGGCTATTTACTATCAGGTAAACAGCCACAGCCACTAGATAGATCAACCACTTAATGACAAAGGACTGAGCCAGATAATCGTTGCTCTGCTCTAACTGACTGAGCTCTACATAGTCGCTGTGGATGGTGCCTACCAGCCAGAAAACGCCAAACAGACACAGTGTCGACAGGATAAGCTGTCGGTATCTTTTCCAGAAATACATAATGGCGGTAAAGCGAAACATTTTATTAAACATTTATCCCAACCAGCTGATACCCAACAGGGCAAACAGGAGCAAGACACCCTTATCTCTGAGCTCTTCTTTGAGTTTGCTCTCTTCTTCTTCGACCACTATTTCTAGTTCTTCGGGGCTTAGATCTGCTGCAGTTCTGCCCACCAGTACAATGCGTGTCTGGGCTCTTTTAATGGCCTTTTCACGCAATTGACTGCCAAAACGCTTAAACAAACGATCCTGTAGGCTCATCAGTTATTCCTCTGGAAAGCTGGTTGGAGAGTTTATCGAATCTATTGAGGCCTGAACCAGATCCAGTAATTCTCTCAGGGCCACAGATATCATCGCAAAATCAGCAGCAGTACCGCGCCGCAGGTCAGCCACCATGGCTTGCCAGCGATTAATCAATGGGCGTTGTTGCTGCTGCCAGGCCTGCAGACGCAAGGAGATATCCTCTTCTGGGCGATTTAAAAGACAGGCGGTCAGGCTGCGGCGCTGGCTCTCAAGATCATCTACATAGGATTCTCGAGCCAGATCTTGCCAGCGATTTTGTGGCTGCAAATCAACAATCTGGGCCATAAACCAATCCAGAGACAGGTACTCGCCAAGACTAAAATACAGCTGCCCGGTCTGCTCGATTGGCTGCTGCTGTTTGAGGCTTATATCCACAATACCCAATGTTAAAAACAGGCTATCGGCTGCGGCCAGACGGCTGGCAAGTGATTGGTCCACGCCCAGTGCCATAAGCTCATCGCGCTCGGTATTCCAAAGCTTCATCCACTCTGCCTCGTGCAGTTCTGGCATCTGTTCGGCCATGATCTGCATGGGGCCGGCAAACTGTGCAATGCTGTGAGTGCAGTTTAGACTCAGCCTGCGGTTGCGCAAGAACCAGCGGGTGGTGCGCCTTACCAATCGCATCAGCCGATGCAGTAGGTCCAGCTGCACTCGGGCATCCAGTTGCAGATCTGTCTCTATCCTCTGCCACAGCGCCTCTATATCCAGGACGTTGAGTACTATGCTGTAGGCGCGCACTACCTCTCCTGCCGAAGCCCCGGTGGACTCCATCTGACGGAAGAAGAAGCTAAAGCCCATACGATCCACCAGATCGTTAGCCAACTGGGTTGCTGCGATTTCCTGACGCAGCTGATGCTGCTCAATTTCGCTGCTGTAGCGCGACACTAGCTCAGCTGGAAATGCTCGATTGACCGAGCTGGCCAACCAGGGTTCACTCAGAAGATCTGCTTCTAGCAGGGCTTCTTTTAACATCGCCTTGGAGTAACAGACCAACACTGCCAGCTCTGGTCTGGTCCAGATAGGCTGCTGGCGATTTTGACGCTCGAGCAACTGGTCATCAGAGGGCAAAAATTCCAGCTCTCGATCTAGGCGGCCAGTCTCTTCCAGCCAGCACATAAAACGCTGATACTCTGCATACTGTTGATCACTGCGATGCAGTGCCAAGCTGATTGCCTGTGTCTGCCGGGCATTGTTATGCAATACCAGATCAGCCACAGCATCGGTCATTGAGGCTAAAAATTGGTTGCGTTCGGGCATGGATAACTGCCCAGCCACAACCAATTTATTGAGCAGAATCTTGATATTGACCTCGTGGTCAGAGCAGTCTACACCGCCAGCATTGTCGATAAAGTCGGTGTTACAAAGACCGCCAGCAGCACAGAATTCTATCCGAGCGCGCTGTGTCATACCTAGGTTGCCGCCTTCGCCAAATACCTTACAGCGCAGCTGCTTGCCATTGATGCGCAAACCATCATTGGAGCGATCGCCCACATCTGTATTGCCTTCATTGGAAGACTTAACGTAGGTGCCAATACCACCGTTCCAAATTAGATCTACCTGTGCCCGAAGCATAGCTGAGATTAATTCAGTCGGCGTGACCTCGTCGTCGCTGATTTCGAAGCGCGCTTTGATCTCAGGTGTCAAGCGAAGCGATTTGGCAGATCTGGAGTAAATCGCACCGCCAGCAGACAGCAGGGACCGGTCAAAATCTTCCCAGCTAGTGCGGGGCGTTTCAAACAGGCGCTTGCGCTCTATATAGGTCGATGCGGCATTGGGACTGGGGTCGACAAAAATATGTAAGTGGTTAAAGGCCCCGACAAGCTGAATATGCTGAGAGAGCAACATGCCATTGCCAAATACATCGCCGCCCATATCGCCAATACCCACAACGGTAAAGTCCTGCTGCTGGATATTCATACCTAGTTCGCCGAAGTGGCGTTGTACGGCTACCCAAGCGCCTCGGGCGGTTATGCCCATGCCTTTATGGTCGTAACCATTGCCTCCGCCAGAGGCGAAGGCGTCGCCCAACCAAAAATTATTGGCTGCAGAAATCTCATTGGCGATATCAGAAAATGTCGCTGTGCCCTTGTCGGCAGCCACTACTAGATAGGGGTCATCACCATCTCGGCGCACCACATCCCGAGGAGGCACAACCACACCATCAATAAGGTTATCGCTGATATCTAACAGTGCCTGGATATACAGCATGTAGCTGGCGACACCTTCCTGTAACCAGGCATCGCGTCCGGCAGCCATGCTGGCTTGCTTGGCGACAAATCCACCCTTGGCACCAGTGGGGACAATCACGGCGTTTTTCACCTGCTGCGCCTTTACCAGCCCCAACACCTCGGTGCGGTAGTCCTCGAGACGATCTGACCAGCGCAGGCCACCCCGAGCTACCTTGCCACCGCGTAGATGCACACCCTCGACCCGTGGAGAGTACACAAAGATTTCATAAGCGGGGCGCGGTTTCGGGGCTAGGCTAATTTCAGCGGAGGCAAGCTTGACCGAGATATAGGATTTATTGGTGCCGTCCTCGAAGGTCTGGAAAAAATTGGTGCGCAAAGTGGCGCGAATCAGCTCCAGATAACCACGAATAACATTATCTTCACTGATGTTTTGCACCTCTTCCAGCGCCAGTATTACTTTATTGACCAAACCAGTGGAACGCTCTGAACGTTTGTCGCCGGCGTAGCGAGGGTCAAAATAGGTTTTGAAAAGGGCAACGAGATTGCGGGTAATATCCAGATACTGTGCCAGAGTATCTGCAATAAAGTCTTGGCTGTAGGATATGCCAAGTTGTTTTAAATAGCGGGCATATAGTCGCAGCATGGCTACAGCACGCCAATCTAAGCGAGCACCAACAACCAATCTGTTAAAGCTGTCGTTCTCTGCCTCACCTTTCCAGACCACCGTCAGGGCCTCAGTGAAACTACCCTGAACCGCGGAAACATCCACATCGACGTCCAGGGAAAATCGCAGGTTAAATTCCTGCATCCATACCTGATGTTCAGCCTCAGGCTGAATCAAATAGGGATGTTCCATCATCACCCTAAATCCCAGATTTTCGAGCATCGGGATCATATCAGAGAGCTCTAAGGGCACATCGCGGTGAAACAGTAACAGCTTTAACTGATTATTTTCTGCCTGCTGCTGATGTCGAAGATCAATCGCCAGGTTGCCACTGTCCTCTAATGGGTCAAAAAGTTGGATATGCTCAAGTGCTTCGACTGGGCTGTAGAGTTCTCTATACGCCGACGGGAACGCCTGTTTAAAACGCCGCCCCAGCTGCAGACCTTCAGTCTTACCACTGGCCGCTATAGCGGCCTCAGCGAAGCTATCGGACCAGCCCCTGGTGACCTGCTTAACCAGCTCTTCCAGCTGAGCACCGTTAACTGAGAGATGGTTTTTGTTGCTGACCTGATACACCAGATAGATTCTTACCAGTACAGATTCAGGCAAAAACTGAGTGCTGTACTCGTGTTCGTCTGCATCTAATCGCTCACCAATTACCAGCTGGATTTTTTCCCGCGCGCTGGTACTAAAGTGCTCTCTGGGAATGTAGACAATACAGCTAATAAACTTGTCAAAGGGATCTGGGTGAATAAATACTCGGGTAACTCGCCGCTCATAGATCTGCCAGATACCGATCGCAGTCTCGGCAAGCGCTTCGCGGCCAACATGGAACAGTTCGTCACGGGGATGAAAATCAAGAATCGCCATAAGCGCCTTGCCATCGTGACTGTTGGGGCTAAAACCCGAGTGATCCATCACCCAGTTGACCTTCCTGCGCAGCAGAGGAATACGCCGCGGGCTGTAGGAATAAAATTGTGAGGTGTAGAGACCTAAAAAGCGTACTTCGCCAATTGCCTGACCCTGACTGTTAAAGCGCTTAACCACTATATAGTCAGAGTAGACATCTCGGTGCACCCGAGAGCGCTCAGATGATTTAGTGACGGCCAGCAACTCGTCGCTTGCATATAGCGCACTGACCCCAGGGCTCAGGCTATCAATCTGCCCCTGACGGATATCACCGCCGTATTTTTTTAACAGCCCACAACGGGTTTCCGGCACTTCGCAAAGATACTGCGTGCTGCCCTCTGTCTTTAGATCGAATTCAACTGTCCCAGTAAAGGTGAAGTAGCCGTTGTAAATCCAGCGTAAAAACTCCAGTGACTCTTCGAGGTCTTCCCCCTGGGGTGCATTCTCTTCAAGTTCGCCAATCAAACTATTCAGGCGCAGGCGCATGGCTTCAAAACCATCCACCACGACTTCGACATCGTCTAACACTGCCGCCAGCTCTAAATGCAGATCTGCTAACTCAGATTCCGCATGCCGGTCTACTTCTATACTGATTAAAGCCTCACGCTGGGCACCCTCGACATAACTCTTGTGGGCGCTCTCGAGCACAGCCTGAGCGTTGCGCACTGCCCAAATTGGGTTGCTCTGCAAGGTGAAGATATTAAGCCCACGACGATTCAGTACTATGCGCAGGGAGTCGACAAGAAATGGCATGTCCCGCTGATTAATATAAATACTTGTGAACTGACTTGAGTCGCTGTCGACGTTCTGGTCTGGGTTAAAAACCCTTACAGCAGCCTGACCGCTACTGGATGAATCCCGGGCAGAGGAACCGAACTCCAGGAGCCCCCAGAGGCTGTGAAAAATTTCTTCTGGCGAGCGGCTCAGGTAGTCAGCATCAGGATAAAAATGCATGGCGCTATCAATAAACTGATTAAATTGAATAGCTTGGGTTTTGCTCAGTTTTTTCTTGGCAATACGCTGCAGTGATCGAATTAAAGCGTCGCGCTGCTGCTTATTTTTTGCATCCATGGACAGATATTGAAACCTTTTTGTTTTTTGTAAGTCTTTAAGCTGGTTACGTCCTTTTTGATCGGCTTAGAGTAACAAAATCGGGGCGACATACCTACATAAAAAATGGTTAAAATAGCGACGAAATAATGACAGTCATCCTGCCTAAATATAGACCAAAATAAATCAACAAAACTTCATTTGAGACTTAGCCATAGAGACACTAAACTCTCTCTCGACTTATCAACCGAACCAATGCTTTAGGGGTTACTTTTGCAACAGGATATCAATCAACTAAAAGACTGGCTGGCAAGCAAAATCGTCGGTCAGAAACACCTTGTCGAACGTCTAATGATCGCCCTGCTTGCCGATGGTCATCTGCTTGTTGAGGGCGCTCCCGGGCTTGCTAAAACCAAGGCCATTAAAACCCTATCCGATGGCCTTAAAGCCGACTTCCACAGGGTCCAATTTACGCCGGATCTGCTGCCGGCAGATATTACCGGCAGTGATATCTATCGCCCCCAAGAGGGCAGCTTCGAATTTCAAGCTGGCCCTCTGTTCCACAATCTAGTGCTGGCCGATGAGATTAATCGGGCACCAGCCAAGGTGCAGTCAGCTCTGCTAGAGGCCATGGCCGAGAGACAGATCTCTGTGGGCAAAAACACCTACCAGTTGCCAGAACTTTTTCTTGTGATGGCAACCCAGAACCCCATTGAACAGGAAGGTACCTATCCTCTACCCGAGGCACAGATGGATCGTTTTTTAATGCACGTCATGGTGGACTATCCAGCGCCAGAGAGCGAACGCGCAATTCTTGCTCTGTCACGGCAGGAGGCACTTAGACACGAACAACCGGCTATCCAAGCACTGAGTCAGGAAACTATTTTTGCCGCGCGCAAAGAGGTCCTTGATGTACATATGGCCGAGGCCGTCGAAGAGTATCTGGTGCAGATAATCCTCGCCACCAGAAATACCCAAGCCTATGGCGGAGACCTGGCTCAGTGGCTGGATTATGGTGCTAGCCCCAGAGCCACGATTGCTCTGGATCGCTGCAGCCGCGCACTGGCCTGGATGGACGGTCGCGATTTTGTCACCCCTGAGGATATTCGCGCCGTGGCTCAGGATGTACTGCGCCACCGATTAATTCTTAGTTTTGAGGCAGAGGCCGCAGGCGTTACTGCCAATCAGGTTGTGGATAAATTACTTGCCACGGTGCCATCTGCCTAAGGGCCGTCACCAATGAGCAATCTAAATATCGAGAAAAACCACCCAGCAATCGCCAATCTCAGCGAGCTGGTAAAGCTGCGCTATGGCGCGCGCGAATTGACTGGATTTCCTAAGATTCAGGCGCGACAGATGCTAGCTGGCGGCCATAGATCGCGCTTTCGCGGGCGCGGTATGGATTTTGATCAGGTGCGCATCTATCAGCCGGGTGACGATGTGCGCAGCATAGACTGGCGTGTCACTGCACGCACTCAGCAGCCCCACACAAAAATCTTTACCGAAGAGCGCGAGCGGCCTATTTTGGTGATTTGCGACCTGCGCAGCAGCATGTTTTTAGGCAGCCAGCGGCTTAAATCTGTGGTCGGCTGTGAAATTGCAGCTGCTCTTGCCTGGGCTGGCCTAGCGGCCAATGACCGGGCAGGCGGGCTTATTTTTGGCGCTCAGGCGCAAATCGACGTCAAGGCCCGTCGCAGCCATCATGCGGTGCTGCAATTTATCCACGGCTTACAGGAATTTAGTGAGGCCCTATTAGAACCGCAACAGGATCAATTTTGCCTGGCTGAACTATTAGAGGAGTCTCGTCGCTTTATTATGCCCGGCAGCACCCTATTTATTGTCAGCGATTTTCAGGATCTCGATAGCAACTGTGAGCCCCATTTATTTGAGCTAGCGCGGCATGCCAACCTAAATTTCTGTCATGTCTACGACAGTATAGAGATGCAGCTGCCGCCTCCCTCTGTGTACGCAGTAACCGATGGCCAACAGCAAAGCATGTTAGATACTAGTAGTAAGACATTGCGCCAAGCCTATGCCGATGCCTTCGAACAGCGTCGGTTACAGCTGCGCCGACTCAGTGAAAAGCTCTCCGCTGGCTTGCTGCCGTTTGCCACCTCAGATAACGTGATGTCGGTACTGGCAAAAGCTTACGGCAAGCGTCGCAGCTCGACAAAATCTCAGGGGCCAAGAGTCTGATGAGTAATCAGGGAGACCCATTGGCCGAACTGCGCGATATCCACCTGCCAGAGGCGGTGTCACTGTGGCCTCTAGCACCAGGCTGGTGGCTACTGCTGGCGCTGATTGCAGCTGTCCTAGGGTTATCTATCGCGGTCTGGCTGCGGCGCTACAGAGCTAACCTCTACCGTCGTCAGGCACTACTCCAGCTACAGACCATGCAAACCAGTGGCAGCCCTGAGGCCAGCGCCCTGCTTACTCTTCTAAAGCGGACAGCAGACACAGCCTATCCGCAGCGAGGCTTTAGTAGTCTCAGCTTAGCGCAGTTTCTCGAGTTTCTGGAGCAGAGCGGGCCCAATGCTAAGTTTAGCCAGTCCCTAGCCTCACTAGAGACTGGCCTCTATTCCAGCGATGAGCGTATGAGCTCCGCTGACACCCAGCTATTGGTGGAGAACACAAGAATCTGGATTAACCAGCATGTTAATAGCGCCGAGCTGGAGTACCAGTACCCATGCTAAACCTTCTCTGGCCCTGGGCGCTGGTGCTTGCTCCCCTACCCTTTCTTTACCGCCACTGGCGTACCTCTGCGGCAACTAGGGTGCGCGCCTTACGAGCTCCGCTACTGGCCCATGCGGCCTCTGGCCATCAGGGGTCTCGCACAGGTGGGCAGTGGCTGAGCAGGCTCTTGCTATTGCTTTTAAGCCTTAGCTGGTTAGCAACAGTGGCTGCCCTAGCGCGGCCGGTGTGGGTGGGTGAGCCCGTGGCTCTGCCTACAAATGGCCGAGACATTCTGCTGGCAGTGGATATCTCCGGGAGTATGGGGCGCGACGATATGGTGCAGAATGGCCAACAGGTAGATCGTCTGACGACAGTAAAATCAGTCGTCGGTGACTTTGTGATAGAGCGAGAGGGTGACCGTCTTGGGCTTATTCTGTTTGGTGAAAAGGCCTACCTGCAAACACCTCTTACCTTTGACCGACAGAGTATGCAGACGCTGCTCAACGAAGCGCAAATTGGCTTTGCCGGTAAAGACGGCACAGCTATCGGCGATGCCATAGGACTGTCTGTTAAACGGCTGCAAGATCGCCCAGAAAATCATCGAGTGGTTATTTTGCTAACCGATGGCGCCAGCAATGCCGGTGAACTGGAGCCTGCGCAGGGCGCAGATCTAGCGCGCCGAGCCGGAGTAAAAATATACACAGTTGGTATTGGCGCAGAGGTTCAAGAAACCTGGGGGCTCTTTGGTAAACGTGTTACCAATCCGAGCGCCGATCTCGATGAAGCCAGTCTAATAGCGATTGCCGAACAGACTGGCGGCAAGTTCTTTCGCGCACGGGACCCAGAGGAACTCAGCGCAATCTATACCGAGCTCAATCGCCTGGAACCCATAGAGCAGGATGCTGAAACCATCCGCCCTGTCGCCAGCCTTTACCACTGGCCCCTTGGCCTCGCCTTTGTGTTGAGCCTGGTGCTTGGCTCACTCAAGCTTGGCTTGGCCAATCGTGGAGGCATTAATGTCTGATTGGCTGGCAAATTTTAGCGATTTCCACTTTCTGCGCCCCTGGTGGTTTTTAGGTCTGGTACCTGTGGCCGCCTTACTAGTCCTCTACCGTTGGCGTAAACAGCGCGCCGGCAGCTGGGAAAATATTATTAATCCAGCGCTGCTACCCTTTTTATTGCAGGGTGAGACTCATAACAATGCCCGCACTGGCTGGCTGGTTGGCGGCTTGGCCACCGCCTGGATAGCCTGCTGCCTCAGTCTTGCCGGACCCAGCTGGCAGCAGCTACCGCAGCCGGTGCACAAACAGGACTCCGCATTGATTGTGGTGCTGGATTTATCGCCCTCAATGTTAGCTGAGGATATTAGCCCCAGTAGGCTGGTAAGGGCTCGCTACAAACTGATCGATATTCTAAATAGTCGCAAAGAGGGCTTTGCAGCTCTGGTGGTTTACGGCGGGGAAGCCCATACCCTGTCTCCACTTACCGAGGATAGCAATACTATTATTAGCCTGGTCCCCATACTGCATCCAACCCTACTACCGGAATACGGTAGCAATGCAGAAGAGGCTATAGCCATGGCCATAGATCTGGCTAACAACGGTGGCTACCAACAGGCTGATATTCTCCTGATAACTGATGGCGTAGCGCGCTCAGGCTGGTCGAGTATCGGCGCTCTCGTTGCCCAGACTGGTAAGTTTCGCCTCTCCATACTGGGTGTTGGTACTGAGGAGGGAGCCCCCATACCCATGGGTGATGGCGGCTTTGTTAAGGACCGCAGCGGTAGTATTTTAATCCCCAAACTAGAGAGTGCCTCGCTGCGTCAACTGGCTGCCAATAATGGTGGTAACTATCGCAGTATCAGCGCCGACGACAGCGATATCAAAGCACTGCTAGCCTCAACTGACCTGTTATTTCCAGACGCGACCAGAGAGTTGGATCGATCCTTTGATCTTTGGGACGATCAAGGCTTTTGGCTTATATTACTTCTATTGCCAGCACTGATGATGAGTTTTCGCAAAGGTACGGTGGTGCTAGTACTGCTCGGCCCAATGCTAACCCTGTCCGATCCAGCGTCCGCCTCAGTCTGGGACGATTTGTGGCGCACCAGCGACCAACAGGGCTCAGAGGCTCTGCAGTCTGGTGATGCAGCCAGAGCACAAACTCTGTTTGAGAACGACCAGTGGCGCGCGAGCGCTGCCTATCGCGCTGGTGACTACGACAGTGCCATTAGTGACTACAGTCTTGAGAATACGGCTGACAGCCACTACAACCGAGGTAATGCCCTCGCTAAATCAGGCGATTTTGAGGCGGCTATCGACGCCTATAACCGCGCGCTAGAGTTGCAGCCAGAGATGCCCGATGCCTTGGCAAACCGCGACTTACTGGAAAAATTGCAACAGCAGCAAGAACAAAATCAGGACCAAGAGAATCAAGAGAACCAGCAGCAAAATCAAGAGAACGGGCAACAGGACCAACAGCAAAATCAGCAACAAAATAAAAAGGAGCAATCTGACCAGCAAGAATCAGATGCCAGCGAGCAAAATCAGCAACAGTCTGAGCAATCGCAAAATCCGCAGGAGCAACCGCAGGATCAAGCTGAGCCGCAACCAGAAGATCAGCAACAAGAACAACAGGCGCAAGAACAGCAGACCGAGCAGGAATCTGAGGCGAGCCAGGAACAACAGCTCAGTGAAGAAGATAGACAAAATCAACAAGAGATTGAGCAGATGTTGCGCCGAGTACCAGATGATCCTGGCGGACTTCTGCGGCAAAAGTTTCTCTATCAGTCGCGGCAACGCGCACTGCAACAACGTCGCCCTAAACCACCCAACGAGCAAGAGCGCTGGTAAATGAAAATACCTTCACGAAATCTCATACATCTATTTGCCCTGACAGTGTTATATGGCCTTGCGGCCAGCAGTTGGGCTGAGCTTATCGCGAGAGTCGATCGCAGCACCTTAGACAGTGGTGAGACCCTGCAACTGGTGATTCGTTACGATGGCCAGGTGATTAGCTCAGAGCCAGATTTTTCGATGCTAGAGAATGACTTTGAGATACTTAGCAATAGTCGACAGCAACAGTATTCTTGGGTCAACGGACAGGCCCAGTCATACACCGACTGGACTATGGTATTGCTACCAAAACGTGTCGGCGAGATCTTAATCCCCTCAATTAGCTTTAGGAATGATGTCAGTAACGCCCTGGAGATTACTGTGCGTGCAGCCGCCAACAGCAGCGCAGGCGCAGGTGAGCAGCCAGTTTATACAGAGACCATGGTTGATAAAGACAGCGTCTATATCCAAGAGCAAATTATTTTAACTCAACGGCTCTACACCTCAGTGCAGCTCCAAGATTTGACACTCTCTGACCTAGCTGTTCCTGAGGCCTTGGTGCAGCGACTAGGTGAAAGACAATTTCAGAAAATAATTAATGGCCGCAACTATCTTGTCGTAGAAGTCTCGTACGCTTTATTTCCTCAGACGAGCGGTAAACTCGATATTCCAGCATTGCGTTTTGGTGCATTTGAGAGCACTGGTCGCCGACAGTTCGGCGCGTTTTCCAGCCGTGGGAACCAGCTGTTTCGCACCACAGACCCCAAGACTATTGATGTGATGGCACGACCCGCACATATTCCCGTAGAAAACTGGATGCCAGCGACACAGCTTGAACTCAGCGAGCAGTGGAGCAGTGACCTAAGTACCATGCGAGTCGGAGAGCCAATTACCAGAACTATTACCATAAGAGCTCAGGGACTAACCGGCGCCCAGATTCAGCCCCTGGACTACCCTGACAGAGATGATTACAAAAGCTACCCAGATCAACCCAGAGTGGACGACCAGATTACTGAGAATGGCGTGCAGGCTGTGCGCACAGAAACCATTGCAATGGTGCCCAACAGAGCTGGTGAAATGCAGTTGCCCGCTATACAGGTACGCTGGTGGAATACTAATAAGCAGCGCATGGAAACCACCAGTCTCTCCTCCAAAACTGTGCAGGTACAGCCGGCACCCCCTATCCAGACAAATAGCCAACCTCTATTTCAACCAGAGCCGCTGGTGCTCGGCGTCGAACCCAATCAGCTCGACAACCAACCTAGCCAGCCCTCAGCGCTAACTCAATGGTCTCTGGCGCTTAACGCTCTGTTAGTTGCGGTGGTCATCGCCCTGCTGGCCCGAGACCGCAGCTTGCCAAAGACCCGTATGCTCGGGGCCAAACCAGTCAACAGTGCCCATCTAAGCCTTAAACAAAAGCTTAAAATGGTAGAAACCCAGGCTGATAGCAATGACCTAGCTGCTGTGCGCGACAGTATTTTGCACTGGGGCAGAGAGATGTTTCCCGAGGCAGAGCCCAACGGCTTAACCGAGCTGGCGGAACAACTGGGTGACCCGCAAGTAAAAGACAGGTTTGCCGCTTTGGATCGCCAGCTATACAAAGGTGGCGGTGATCAGGAGCCTGTAGATTTAAAGTTGCTGGTTAAACAGCTTAGATCTCTGTCGGCAGGTTCCGGCACTATGGCTCGGCAGAAAACCAAGGGTCAGCCGCTTAAGCCACTGTACCCAAAATAGTCTTAGTACTGTGTCCAAAATAGTCTTAGTACTGTATCCAAAACAGCCTTAGCGCTGTTTTGGACAACAACCGTCGCGGCAAAAACTCCGAAAAATATCTCGAAAAAAATCCCAAAAAAAAAAGAGGCTAATCTAACCTCTTTTTTTCAATAACGCCCAGACGCAAGGTGCCAACGGGCATCAGCACTCCAGAACTACTTAATCTGGTCGCCTGGACAACAGCTCGGATCGTGCAGGATCGGCGAGCTGATACCTAAAGGTTAGCCCACAGTGCTAGCCTTTGCCCAACCCCTGCCAGCATTTGCAATAGGACAGGAGTTTAGAGTGACTTAGAGACTATTTCGTGCAAGTCTTTAACTAAATTTGCATGATTGGCGATGTTTTGCAGTGCCTCACGCATTTGCTGCCCATTGGGCTCCGGAAATTTTTTCCAGCGCGTCAACGGCGTCACTAGCCTCGCAGCAATCTGCGGATTTACCGTATTTAGTGCCAGAATCTGTTCGGTTAAGAATCTGTAACCAGAGCCATCAGGGTTATGGAAGTTGACATGGTTAGCGTTGGCAAATGCACCAATGAGGCTGCGAATCTTATTCGGGTTGGTCATGCTGAAGGCGGAATGTTCCATCAGAGCCAATACCCTCTGCAAGCCACCGGGCTGGCTGTTGCTGGCCTGAATTTGCAGCCAGAGATTCATTACCAGCGCCTCCTCACGGTATTTTTCTTCAAATATGGCCAGTGCCTGAGCTGCATAATCTGCGGCCTCTGGGCAATTAACCAGGGCAACCAATGCAGCGGATTCGTCAGTCATATTGTCAGCCTGGGTAAACTGGGTCCAGGCCAACTCTACTCCTGTCTCCACCAGCATCAGGTAACCCAGTACGGCATTTTTGAGACTGCGCCCACCAATCTGGTCGATGGTTGGCTGATAGGTTTGTTGCACATTGTAGCGCTGATAAATTGCCTGCAACTGCTCCGCCAAACAGCCGGCCAGAGCGGTGCGCATAAACGAGCGAGCATCGTGAATAGCTGCAGCATGGACAGTCTCAGTCTCTTCATGCAATAGGGCTTCGCTGGGCAGCTGTAACATCAGGGCGACCATTGCACTGTCTAGCGACTCGTCTTCTAAAAGCGCCTTAAATGCCTCTATCAGCTGACCATCCAGCACCATGGGGCGGTCGTGCAGGCTGTCTTCAATCAGCTGCTCAAGAACAGACATAGTCAGGGCCTGGCTGGCGTCCCAGCGATTGAAACCATCGCTGTCATGGGCCATAAGATGAGCCAGCTCTTCAGGACTGTAATCATATTCCAGCTTGACGGGCGCGGAGAAACCCCTCAGTAACGAAGGCACCGGCCACTGGTCGATATTGTGGATAACCAGCTGCTGAGTCGCCTCGGTCATTTCAAAGATGATCTCTGTTTGACCCTCGGCATTAATTACCATATCAGACCCGTCTGCGGCGACTAGGCCTAGCTTTACTGGAATCAAAAAAGGTTGTTTTTCTGGCTGCCCCGGGGTCGCTGGGCAGCTCTGCTGAAAGTTCAGGCTGTAGGTTTTAGCCTCTGCGTCAAACTCTGACTGCACAGTTAACACAGGGGTTCCAGATTGCTTGTACCAACGGCGGAACTGGCTGAGGTCTCGGCCACTCGCGTCTTCCATAGCGCACACAAATTCTTCTATGGTTACTGCCTCGCCATCGTGGCGGTCAAAGTAGAGGTCGGTAGCCTTGCGGAAGGTCTCTGGCCCCAGCAGGCTATGGTACATACCAACAATTTCTGAGCCTTTTTCATACACAGTAACGGTGTAAAAATTATTGATCTCCATATAGGAGTCAGGCTGTACCTGATGAGACATTGGGCCGCCATCTTCGGCAAACTGATGGGTACGCAAAAAGGCGACGTCTTCGATGCGCTTCACCGTGACTGAATTCATATCCGCAGAAAACTGGGTGTCGCGAAAGACCGTGAAACCCTCCTTGAGACTCAACTGGAACCAGTCTCGAAGATTTACTCTATTACCAGACCAGTTGTGAAAATACTCATGAGCAACAATGGCCTCGACGCGCTGGAATGAAGCGTCGGTTGCAGTTTTAGAGTTGGCCAGCACAGCGGAGGTATTAAAGATATTTAGGCCCTTGTTTTCCATAGCGCCCATATTAAAGTCGTCTACCGCCACTATCATGAAAATATCCAGATCGTACTCCCGACCATAGACCTCTTCATCCCAGCGCATAGAGTTTTTCAGGGATAGCATGGCGTGATCGCATTTATCGAGATCTTTCTCCTCAACAAAAATCTGTAGGGGAATTTCGCGGCCGGACATAGTGGTAAAGCTATCTTCAACTACAGATAGGGTGCCAGCTACCAGCGCAAATAGGTGGGACGGTTTCTTAAACGGATCGTGCCAGGTCACGCTGTGGCGACCCCCATCGAGATCTGCGCGCTCAATGGCGTTGCCGTTGGACAGTAAAACTGGATAGCTAGCTTTATCGGCAATAATCTTGACCCTAAACACCGACATAATATCTGGTCGGTCAGGGAAGTAGGTGATTCGGCGAAAGCCCTCGGCCTCACACTGGGTACAGTACATGGTGCGGGACCTGTACAGGCCCATCATGGAGGTATTGTCCTGGGGTCGAATCACCACCTGTATACTGAGTTCGCAGCTAGCCGGAAGGTTCGGTACTAGCAGCAAATGATCGGAGAGACTGTATGCACTGTCTTGCAGACGCTGACCATCTACCTCTATCCACTGCAACTGCACATCACCTTTGCTATTTAGCTCAAGGCTAGCGTCTTGCTCTGTGCTCTCTGGATTGCGGCGAATCGCCAACTTGCTGGTTACCCTAGTCTGCTCGTCACCCAGTTCAAAAACAAGATCTGTGGTGTCTACCAAAAATGGGGACACCTGGTAGTCTTTTAAATATATGGTTTGTGGCAAAGCGTCTTTCACTGGCAATGTCCTTAGCTTAACTAGCGGTAAACTGCACATTGTATGCAGTGTATTTGCGAATATTGATTACACCCGTATCGAGGATAAGATACTGGCCTTTGATACCTTTGAGTACACCCTCAACTAGGGGTTGCTTATCCAGATTAAAGCTCTTCACTTTTTCTGGGTACTGTTGCACCGGAAAATTAATCTCGGTAATGGTCTCGCTGTACAGGCGCTGTAGAGCCTGTAAGCCAAATTCCTGCTCAAGTAATTCGAGGCCCGGCTCTGACTTTGCTATGAGCTCATCGCGAATTGTCGCCAGATCTACAGGCTCTGCATCGCCTTTCAGCATTTTTTGCCAACTGGTTTTGTCTGCCACATGCTCGCGGATACAGTCTTCTATAAGGCCAGCCTGATAACGGGCCTGCACCCGAAAAATCGGCAACCCCTGAGTAGCGCCCTGATCAATCCAGCGCGTGGGTAGCTGAGTGCCTCTAGTAATGCCAACCTTGACGCCTGAACTATTGGCTAGATAGACAAAGTGGTCAGTAAAACAGTACTTCTCACCCCAGGCCGGATCTCGGCAGGTGCCATGATGAAAATGACATCGCTCCGGGCTCATAATGCAGGTATCGCACTGGGGAAGTTTGGTAAAACAGGGGTAGCAGTAGCCCTGACTAAAGCTTTTTTTAGAGCGTCGCCCACAGTGCAGACAATGAATATCACCAATATGCTCAATGCTTATCAAGCTGCCAATAAGGCTATTTAAAGCAACCTTTTGGTCGTCGAGGGGCAGCTGATACTGAACAGTATCCGCCAGTTCTACCTCCATTTTACTCAGATGGCCGGTTAGCTGTATTGGCATTAGTCTGTCCACTTAATAGTTTGTATTGAATCTGCATCGCTGGCTGGTTCGCAGGGGCTGGTTTTAGGCGGCACAAAACCGGTGCGCTGCTCAGGCTGCAAGCGCTGATCATAGGCAATCACCGCCTGCATACAGAGTTCTTTTTGTCCGTCGGTCAGCGCGCGACCATCCGGCCACCTACCTATTTCAATAGCGCGCTTGAGCGCCTCATAGACCTCTGGGGTAATGCTGTCGAGTAACTGTCGCAGATCCATGGTTATTGTCTTTACCTCAGTACTGTTAGGAGTTCTTTGCCGAGATCAGGCCAAATACCATACCGAGCAACATGCCTATAAGCAGCCCACCTAAGTGGGCGCCGTTGGCAATACCGCTACCCAACAGGGTCTCTAAAATACCGCTCATCCCCACCAATAACCAGACCAGCATAAAACCGAGTACGCCGGGAGGTAACTGCAGTAGCGGATGAGATATAAAACGGCTCTTGATCCAAATATAACCCAGCAGCGCGTAGACAACACCGGACATACCGCCAAAAAGTGCGCTACCCTGCCAGCTATATTGAATCCAGTTAGATACGGCTCCAGATAATGCGACAAAAAGTAGCAGGTGTAGAGATCCAGAGAGTCGCTCGATTCGTGAGCCAAGTAGGGCCAACCACAGCGCATTAAAGGCCAGATGCATAAGGCCAAAGTGCAAAAATATAGGACTGACAAGCCGCCAGTATTGCCCGTCGTCCAGACCGCCAAACATAAATAGTCTAGCCAGAGGGAAGGCCCAGCTAGCCAGGGCTGCTCCCAGCAGGCTCGCGAGTAATAGCAGGGTCACTGCTGGATAACGCTTGGCGGCAAGGCGCCAATTAAACTGGTCAAACATGGCGGTAAAGTATCCTATTCAGTGGGTTTCTTTACGCCTAATCGACTGCCCCAGCCCAGTTTAGATCGACAAACTTCATAAAAATTATTATCGCTAGGGTGAATCAGCAAAATATCGTTTGCATGCTTTTTGATGCTAATAATATCGCCGGGTTCGGAGCTGTAGTCGTTGTGTCCATCGCAGGTAATAAGCGGATGTAATTCATTTCTTGAGCTAACCCTTATCTCAATCCGGGCATTGCCGTGCAGAACAATAGGTCTGCTGCTCAACGTGTGCGGGTTCAAAGGCACAACGACCATGGCATCCAGTTCAGGAAATAGCAGCGGCCCACCTGCGGATAGCGCATAGGCTGTTGAACCGGTGGGGGTAGCTACAATAAGACCATCCGAGCGCTGGCTGTAGACAAATTCGCCATCTACGTAGAGTTCAAAAGCCATCATCCGCACTGACATCCCGGGGTGCAGTACAACGTCATTGACCGCAGTTCCCGCTGCTATCTCAGCACCGTTGCGAGTCACTGTAGTCTCCAGTAGAAAACGCTTAGTCTGCTTGTACTCCCCCTGCAGCACTGGCCAGACACGCTCTTCAATCTCCTCTGGAGATATATCGGTCAAAAACCCGAGACGCCCGCGATTGATGCCCAACAGTGGAATGCCGCAGGCGGCCATTTTTCGGCAAGCACTCAGCATACTGCCGTCACCACCGACCACCATGCACAGATCGACCGCGCCCGGAAATTCTTCGATGGGCAAGACCTTGTCCAGCGGCCAGTCGACCAAATCGGCGGCCTGTTCTTCGTAGACTACCTCGCGACCCTGGGCTTTCAGAAAGGTCTCCAATTTATGAAGAGATTCCACAACCTCAGGAACATCGAGACTGCCAAGTAATCCTATACGCTGAAAATGGGACATATTGTGCTTCTTGTAAATGATATAGCTCGATTATACAGACTGTAGCCTGATTTCAAGTAATTTCAGGCATAATAGCGCCAACTCCTCTAACGGCTAAACATTATGGAACAGGCTAGGCAAAGTATTGTATTGATTGGTATGCCCGGTGCGGGAAAAAGTACGCTGGGTATCCTTTTAGCCAAGACTCTGGGTCTGGCCTTTGGCGACACCGACCTCAGTATTCAGGTGCAACAGTCAAAAACTCTTCAACAGATCAGCGACGATGAGGGCTATCTAGCACTGCGCCATTACGAGGAACAGGTGCTGTTATCTGAAACCCTAACTGATCGAGTCATTGCTACCGGCGGCAGCGCTGTGTACTCCGAACCAGGCATGCTGCGCTTGAAGGAGCAGGCGCTGGTGGTATTTTTAGATGTCTGCCTTGAGGAACTGGAAAAACGTGTCAATGACTTTGCAACTCGCGGTATTGCTCGCAGGCCGGACCAAAGTTTTGCAGAGCTATTTACTGAGAGGCGCGCTCTTTACAACCGCTACGCAGATATTGTCATTGAATGCAGCGACCTCAGTATTGAAGAGTCGCTGCACGCAGTGATTAAGGCTATCGAAAGCCGCTAGCTATTTATCGAGCACCGCCAAAATTGAATCACAGAGATACCCTATATTGCTGGAATTGATCCCTGCAAGATTGACACGGCTGGAGGACACAATATAGATGCCATAGTCCTCACGCAGGGCATCCAACTGCTCTGGCTTTAACCCCAGAAATGAAAACATACCTTTTTGACGAACAATGTGGCTGAAGTCCTGCCCCGCCGCATTATTTTGAATACCCTCAGCCAACAGGCCTCGCATCGACTGAATTCTGTGACGAACTTCATCCAACTCAGTCTGCCAGGCCGCCCGCAGTTCCTGATCACCTAAAATAAGCGAGACCAACAGTGCACCGTGGGCCGGCGGCATAGAATAGGTTTGGCGAGCTACAGCCATAGCTTGGCTGGCGACCACCTCAACCTGTTCCGCACTTTCGGCGATAAAAGTGATAGAGCCAGTGCGCTCGCGGTACAGACCAAAGTTTTTAGAACAGGATGATGCAACCACCAGTTCTGGCAGGCGCTCTGCCATCATCCGCAAACTATAGGCGTCCTCATCAAGGCCATCCCCCAAACCCTGATAGGCGGTGTCGATGTAGGGGATAAAGCCTCGCTCAAGAGCTAGGTCGGCAATCTGATCCCACTGGTCTCGACTGAGGTCTGCACCTGTAGGATTGTGACAACAGCCGTGCAACAGCACTATATCGCCGGCCGGTACCTGTCTGAGAGCATCCATCATGCCCGAGAAGTTGATCTCATGGCTGCTGAGGTCGTAATAGGGATACTCTTTAATCTTGAGGCCTGCGCTGCTCATAAGCGGCACATGATTCGGCCATGTGGGTACACCCACCCAGATCTCGGCGTCAGGTCTGGCACGCTGTATTACCTCAGCACCGACGCGCAGTGCACCTGATCCTCCGGGGGCCTGGATACTTTTGATGCGCCCAGAATTAAGGATACTGTGGTCAGCGCCAAACAGCAGTTCTAGCATCCGCTGGTTAAACTCTGGATCACCGGCAATACCCTGATAAGATTTGGTGATTTCCAGCTCCATCAATCTGGATTCTGCCTGCTTGACCGATGCCATTACCGGGGTGCGCCCACGATCGTCTTGGTAAACACCTACGCCCAAGTCGATTTTATTGTCGCGAGTATCCGCTCTAAAGGCGGCCATGAGGCCTAAAATGGGGTCCATGCCTACCGGTTTTAAACTTTCAAACATTGTGCTGTCCTGATCTTGGTTGGAGACGATTTTTCACGCGGCGGATTCTACTATGGTTTGCGCTGTTTGTTCAGCCATTTGCGACGAGAAAGTTGTTTACTAGGTTATTAAACGACTCAGGCTTCTCAGCGTGCAGCCAGTGCCCTGCCCCCTCAATTATTTCTAGTTCAGCCTGCGGAAATAACTGCTTAATCATATCTCGGTGTCGGTCCTGGATATAGGCAGAGAGCTCGCCCTTAATAAACAGCGTAGGACCACTGAAAGGATCACCAGTTGGCGCCTGAACTAACTTGGTGCCGTAGTTGGCAATGATCGAGTCTACGTTTAATTTGAGCTGTAGATCGCCTGCTGTATTGCGCTGGAGATTCTTTAAAATAAAGGCCCTAGTCGGCGCATCCTCAATGTACGCAGCCAAAATCCGGTCTGCCTCTGCACGACTGGCGACAGTCTGGCTATCAAGCGTCTGCAGGCTGTCGACCACGAGACTATTGCTCTGCGGGTAACTGACTGGCGCTATATCCGCCACCACCAAACTAGCTACCAGCTGCGGCTGATTGAGCGCCACCTGCATTGCCAGCTTGCCACCGAGGGAATGTCCGATTAAATGGGCCTGATCTAAGCCTAAATCATTCACAAGCTCAACAATATCCAACGCCATCAGAGGAATATCCATGGCGCTGTCGTGGGGCGAGTCTCCATGATTGCGCAGATCAACACAGATAACTCTGTAGTTCGCGGCCAGGCGGCGGGCAAGGTTGCCCAGATTGCTGAGAGAGCCAAACATACCATGCAGCAATATCACCACTGGCCCAGCGCCCTGATCGATAAAATTTAACTTCATATTAAGCCTAGATACCCCGGGGTTTCTGAAATGTGGGGGCTACTGAGTAGCCCGATTGCGGTACTTATCTTTATTTTTTCGACCCTGCGCGTAGAGTTTGGGGCGCAGTGCGCGTCGCAATTTAGGAAACAGGTAACTCATGGTCGTTAGTTTGCCTGACAGAGAGGGCATTGAAATTTCCTCCTCCTCTCCCCTAGCGATGGACATGACTGCATCGGCCACTTGAGCCGCGGTGCTCATAGGCTGGGAGAATACAATGTCTTCGACCTGATCGATCTCATCCATAATAAAGCCGGTATCTATAGGGCCGGGAGACACTACGCCAACATTAATCCCTGCATCCCTCAACTCGTCGGCCAGAGCATAGGTAAAGGCGCGCAATCCGGCCTTGGTTCCAGAGTACGTGGCCGCACCTTGCAGGGGCGCACGGCCCGCAAGAGAACCCACCATAACGATGGCTCCAGACCCAGCGCGTCGCAGATAGGGGATGGCCGCACAGGACAGCACCATAGGTGCGCGAATATTAATATCTACCATAGCAGCCACATCGGCGACACTGACCTTTTCAAGGTCTCCTCGCGAATGCATACCTGCGTTGTTTATCAGCACATGCACTGCACCAAAGTGCGCCTCGGCCTTGGCCAACAATTCAAGACCCTGGGCCGTATCAGCCACATCCATGGCCACCGTAAGCACCTCAGTTTGGGCGCGCAATTCATCGGCAATAGCCTCTAGGGCCTCAGCGCCTCGCGCCACTAAAACCAGCTTGGCCTGCTGCGCTGCAAAGGCGCGCGCGCAGGCAGACCCTACGCCGGCGGAAGCGCCAGTAATAATTACGGTTTTGTCTGTAAAATGTTGTGTCATCTCTGACCCCTCTTTTTATTATTGGTATTTACACTAATTCTGCTAATGCGTGCTGCAAATGAGCATACTGGAACTTGTAACCGCTGTCTTGAAGTTTGCGTGGCACGACCTTCTGCCCCTGTAATAGTAGCTCTTCACCCATTTCGCCAAATAGCAGTTTGACGATCGGTGCAGGCATAGTGAAAATTGCAGGACGACTCAAGGCTTGGCCCAGCAGCACGCTGAATTCTCTGTTGGTTACCGGATTAGGTGCTGTGGCATTGACGGCACCGGAGAGGTTGCGCCTGTCTATACAGTGCAGTATCAAAGCCACCATGTCCGCTATATGGATCCAGGGCATCCACTGCTTGCCATCGCCCATGGGCCCTCCCAGAGCTAGCTTGAAAGCAGGTAACATCTTGGCCAGCGCACCCTCTTCACCCAGCACTATGCCAGTACGTAGACAGACCACTCTTGTACCCAACTGCTCAAACTTGGCCGCGCTCTGCTCCCAGCTGCTGCAGAGTTGATGAGAAAAATTATCCCTGCTGTTGGCCGACTCATCGACCGGCTGATTATCAGCATTACCAGCGCCATAGAACCCAATTGCAGAGCCGCTGATCAGTACCTCGGGCTTTTGCTGGCGCGCAGAAAAGAAATGGTACAGTTGCTCGGTGGTGCCAATGCGGCTGGAATAAAAGACCTGTTTGCGAGCCTGAGTCCAGCGCCCATCGGCCAGAGGTTGGCCGGCTAGATTTAGAACCGCGTGAATCTGCTGCTGCGGCGGAATATTTTCAAGGCTTTCGATCACTTTTACTGCCTCAGGTAGACGTTTTGCAGCGGCCTTGGCATTGCGGCTGAGCACGGTTATTTGCCAGCCCAGCTGGCAGGCCTGCTGGCAAAAATGGCGGCCGATAAAACCGCTGCCGCCGGTAATCAGTATATGTGTCATAGGTAACCTCTAAGTTGCGAATTATACGCGCTGGACAGCAGTTAGATTCAACAGCAAAAATTTTGCTCAGCTACCAGTCTGTTGGTATTATAGGCGCCTTCAAGGGCCGCAACCTAAATCAATCCAAAGGAATCCACAGGGCATTAATTATGAGTCTTGCTGACAAAGTATTGGCGTCAAACAACGATCTTCCAATCCGCACCAACCAACCAGTGCACAGCGGTAAAGTCCGTTCAGTCTACTGGCTGACTGAGGCAGACAGCCGCCGGCTGATTGAAGAGAACAACTATGACGTTGCTCCAGATGCTCCGCTAGCGATCATGGTAATTAGTGATCGTATCTCTGCGTTCGAATGTATCTGGAAAGGTGAAGGCGGAATGAAAGGCGTGCCAGGAAAAGGAGCTGCCTTGAATGCCATTTCGAATCAATGGTTCAAGCTGTTTCGTGAAAAAGGCCTAGCCGATAGTCATATTTTGGATGTGCCGCACCCGCTGGTATGGATTGTACAAAAAGCACGCCCCGTGATGATTGAGGCGATCTGCCGACAGTATATTACTGGCTCTATGTGGCGCTCCTACGCCAAGGGCGAGAGGGACTTCTGTGGTATCCAAATTGCCGAGGGTCTCGAGCGAGATCAAAAGCTGCCAGAGCTATTAATAACGCCTTCCACAAAAGGGATTTTGAAAGGTATACCGGGCGTGCCAGAAGTAGATGATGTGAATGTCTCCCGTACGGATATCGAAAATAACTATCAGAGCTTCCAGTTCAACTCGTTAGAAGACATTGATGTCTATGAAAAACTGCTCGCAGAAGGCTTTGACGTTATCAGTGACGAGCTGGCCAAACTGGACCAGGTGTTTGTAGATACCAAATTTGAATTTGGCTACGTGACAGACCGCGCTGGCAACGAAAAACTGATTTATATGGATGAGGTAGGAACACCAGACTCATCGCGAATATGGGATGGCCCAAGTTACAGAGCGGGGAAGGTCGTGGAGAACTCCAAAGAGGGTTTTCGTCAGATGCTTCTGAACCACTTTCCAGACCCAGATATTCTGTTGGACAAGAACCGTATGGAAGAGCGTCTGGCCCTAGCTGCCGACAACGCTCTACCTGAGTCGGTCATCATGGCCGTTTCTGACACCTATGTCAGCATGGCTGAGAAGATTACCGGCGAACCTCTGGTAATGTCAGAAAATCCCAAGGCCGAGATTATCCAGATTCTCAAAGATAAGTACGGATTGATCGACTAGCACTCAATGATGTTGACTGGCACCTCTAGAACATGGGTTGCCAGTCCACCTCTTGAGGTCTCTTTGTAGCGCTTATTCATATCCTCACCGGTTTTGCGCATGGTGCGAATAACCTTATCCAGCGATACGAAATGTGATCCGTCGCCTCGCAGCGCCATGCGCGCCGCATGAATGGCCTTAACGGCGGCCATGGCGTTACGCTCAATGCAGGGCACCTGAACAAGCCCACCAATTGGATCACAGGTCAGCCCCAGATTGTGCTCCATGCCAATCTCAGCGGCATTTTCAACCTGCGATGGACTGCCTCCCAAGACCTCGGCCAGAGCGCCAGCAGCCATTGAACAAGCAGAGCCCACCTCACCCTGGCAGCCAACCTCAGCACCACTGATCGAGGCGTTTTTCTTATACAAAATTCCAATGGCAGCTGCCGTAAGCAAGAAACTGACAACCCGATCATCATTTGCTGCGGGAACAAAACGCATATAGTAGTGCAAGACCGCTGGAATAATTCCAGCAGCGCCGTTAGTGGGCGCAGTTACCACACGGCCACCAGCAGCATTTTCTTCATTCACCGCTAGGGCATATAGGCTAACCCAGTCCAGAATTGCCAGGGGATCCGCGAGGGCAGCCTCGGGGCGTGATATCAGTTTTTGGTGTAGCTCGTGCGCCCGCCGCGGCACATTAAGTCCGCCGGGTAGCACCCCCTGATTGGCAATACCATTATCTACACAGGACTGCATTACCGACCAGAGATGCAGCAGGCCGTCTCGGGTTTCCTGCTCGCTACGCCAAGCGGTTTCATTGGCAAGCATCAGCTGAGAAATACTCAGGCTGTGCTGCTCGCAGAGGCTGAGAAGCTCTGCTGCTGTGTCAAAGGGATACCGCAGCCTGTGGCTATCTTCAATAATGCAGTCGCTATCAGCGGCCGACTCATCAACTACAAAGCCACCGCCAACAGAGTAAAAAACTTTCTGCATCAGCTCGCGGCCCAAAGGGGTGTAAGCGGTAAACCTCATACCGTTGGGATGAGAAGGCAGTGCCTTTCGGCGATGCAGTATAAGGTCGTGCTCATGGCTGTAACTGATACTGTGCTCACCTGCCAGTGTCAGGCGCCCCTGCGTGCGAATTGCTGTCACGCGATCAGCAATGCCAGCCACATCTACCGACTCTGGCAATTCACCTTCCAGCCCCAGCAGGATGGCCTTTGGCGTGCCGTGCCCCCGACCTGTTGCGCCCAAGGAGCCATACATCTCTGCTTTAATTCGGCCTACCTCAGAAAGTAATCCCGCCGCTTTAAGACCCTGCACAAAATGATGCCCGGCAACCATTGGCCCCACCGTGTGCGAGCTAGAGGGCCCGATACCTATCTTAAATAGATCAAATGCACTTATCGCCATCGCAATCAATAACCTTTAATTAGAGCTGGGACACAATGGGCCTAGCAGCTAAGTATTATGAGCTCAACCGCCACTCAGGAAACAGTCTGTCATTCTGCCCTGGACATCCATCAACTATAGACCAGCGGTGAGGCCGGTGGAGAGGTTAATGGGGAGGCCAATGAAGAACCCAATTAGGAGCCCAGCGCGCCCATCTGACAGCATAGAAACAGCGCAATGGTAAACACCTATTCTGAACACCGTGATAATAGAAACGACTGACCTATGGCTGATACCGACCTGAGGCAGAAAATCTAATGCTGGCTATTACATTTACTAGGTGTTTGGGTTAGAGTCCCTGTTTTTATTAACAGATGTGGCAAGTGATGACCGAGAAGCAAACAATTAATATCGACGCACGTAAACTATTTAATCTGGGAGCCAATCTGTTGGTTGCCGGCTTTATTAAGCAGAAACCAGAAGATGCAAAAAAGCTGTTTAAAGAGCTTAAACAGGGCACTAAGGTTAGGTCCGGTCAGCTGACATCAGAAACCACCGGCGCCTCGATTCCGATTCAACTGGAACTAGAGCGCAGCGAGTACCGCGGGCAATTCAACTATCCAAACTTCGAAGTTTCCCTCAAGGCGCTGTTGCAAAAGTTTGATACTGAGGTTCGCAAAGATAAAGAGCTCAAGGAATTGCGCACCCTAACTAACCAGGACAACGGAGGTATTCTGTTCAATCTGCCCAGCGGCGTGCAGATTAATGAGGATATCAATGTGCTGATGATGGCGGTTGAGCCCTCTGAGGACTGTCTGGTTGTCCGTCTAATGTTTATGAATCCAGACCAATTCCAATCCTAAATCAGAGCATAGGTTTGTAATGAGCACCCAGCTTCAAGATTTTAGTGATCGACTAGCGGCAATTTTGCCGGAGGTTGGCAGCGATCGCCTCCCCTCTCTTTTACTGAGTATGCTAAGAAGTCTGGTGCCCTTTGATAATGCTGTAATTCTGCATTACTACCGCGGGAAAAATCCGCTGGTGCACTACAACGATATTCCGCCCATGGAGCGGGAGATTCAGATAGACAAGTTTGTCGCCAGCGCCTTCCTGCTCGATCCCTTTTATCGCGCTGCCGTAGATGAGAGCAAATCCGGACTGCATAGGCTGAGCGACCTGGCCCCAGAGGGGTTCGAGAAAACTGAATACTACCGCAGTTATTTTAAACATACTGAAATCAAGGATGAGGTGGGTTATCTGTTCCATATTTGTCCCGATCAGTTTGTTAATATTTCCCTGAGCAGGCTGTCGATCTCTCAGCGGTTTAATCGCACTCAGATAGGGATTCTGTCTGATATAAGTGCAGTGATAGAAACCATCTGCAAAGCTCAGTGGGCCGCACAAAATGTCGCCTCAGCCAGCCCAGACAATCAACTGCCCGGTCAGCTAGACAGTGCATTAAAGCATTTTGGTACTGCCTACCTTACTGATCGAGAGTGTCAGGTGGTGCAGCTGTTCCTCCACGGTCATTCCACCAAATCCATTGCCGAGCGCCTAGGTATCTCCCCAGAAACCGTGAAACTCCATCGTAAAAATTCCTACGCTAAGTTAGATGTATCCTCGCAGGCGGAACTGTTCTACCTGTTTATCGACTCCCTGGCCAGCTTGACCAGTTATTCAGGTGGGGACCCTCTTGTTGGCTATTTGTAGAGCCTTTCAGAGGCACAGGTTGTAGAGCCTTTTAGAGGCACAGGGAGCGGCTGCGACTGTTTTATGTTATCGCAGCCCACTCACTGAACCCATGACTCTGATCTGCTCAATATTTAGGTGCTTGGCTAGCTAAACTTCACCGCATCATCCTGCAAATCTCCAGAGATACGATCGCCCGGGGCAAACTTACCCGCCAGAATACTCTCCGCCAAAGGATTCTCGATCAACTTCTGAATCGTCCTCTTTAGTGGCCGTGCGCCGTAAACAGGATCAAAGCCTACGTCCAATAACTTATCCATTACAGCCTCGGTAAGCTCTAGACTGAGATCATGCTCTGCCAATCTGCGATTCAGTAGTTCCAGCTGAATACTAGCAATACCGCGCAGCTCTTCTAGCGCCAAGGGATGGAAGACCACGGTCTCATCGACGCGATTAATAAATTCAGGACGGAAGTGCGCTCCGACAACATCCATCACTGCCGATTTCATGGTTTGGTAATTTTCTTCGCCCGCGAGCATCTGGATAACGTCAGAGCCTAGATTAGAGGTCATGACAATTACCGTATTTTTAAAATCAACCGTGCGCCCCTGACCGTCCGTTAAGCGGCCGTCATCAAGAACCTGAAGCAAGATATTAAACACATCTGGGTGGGCCTTCTCGACCTCATCCAACAGTAATACAGAATAGGGGCGGCGGCGCACAGCCTCGGTAATATAGCCGCCCTCCTCGTAGCCCACATAACCGGGAGGCGCACCTATTAGCCTAGCCACTGAGTGTTTTTCCATAAACTCAGACATATCGATACGCACCATGGCGTCCTCACTGTCGAACAAGAATTCTGCCAGCGACTTACAGAGCTCGGTTTTACCCACACCAGTTGGGCCCAAAAACAAGAAAGAGCCATTGGGGCGATTGGGGTCAGCTAGGCCTGCACGAGATCGGCGCACTGCGTTAGAGACAGCCACCACGGCTTCATTCTGTCCCATTACACGGCTGTGCAGCGACTCCTCCATGCGCAGCAACTTGTCTCGCTCCCCTTCCAACATCTTAGACACTGGTATACCAGTCCATTTTGAGACGACCTCGGCAATTTCTTCCTCCGTCACCCTGTTTCTAAGCAGTCGCGTTTCTACCTGCTCTTCGGCACCGGCACTGGCCAGCTGTTTTTCGAGAGTGGGAATGATACTGTACTGAATCTGTGCCATTTGCTCTAAATCCCCTGAGCGATGAGCGGCCTCAAGGTTGACCCTAGCCTGTTCAAGCTCCGACTTAATATGGGTTGCACCCTGCATAGAGGCTTTTTCCGACGTCCAAATTTCTTCAAGGTCGGCATATTCTCTCTCTAGCTCCGCAATCTCAGTTTCAAGCTTCTTTTGGCGCTTAACGGCTGCTGCATCCTTATCCTTTTTGACGGCCTCGCGCTCAATTTTTAATTGGATCAAACGACGCTCGAGGCGATCTAGCTCCTCAGGTTTAGAGTCAATTTCCATGCGAATGCGGCTACCAGACTCATCAATGAGATCTATGGCTTTGTCCGGCAGCTGCCGATCGGTGATATAGCGCTGAGAGAGTTTCGCTGCAGCCACAATCGCACCATCGGTAATTTCAACACCATGGTGTACCTCGTAGCGCTCTTTGAGGCCACGCAAAATAGCAATGGTGTCCTCTTCGCTTGGCTCTTCCACAAGCACCTTTTGGAAGCGTCGCTCCAGTGCGGCATCTTTCTCTATATTTTGCCGATACTCGTCCAGCGTCGTGGCTCCTACACAGTGTAATTCTCCACGGGCCAGTGCTGGCTTAAGCATATTACCTGCGTCCATGGAGCCCTCGGCCTTGCCGGCGCCCACCATGGTATGGATCTCATCGATAAATAAGATGATCTGCCCTTCCTGTTTGGAGAGGTCTTTGAGTACTGCTTTTAAGCGCTCCTCAAAGTCACCGCGAAATTTGGCGCCCGCCAACAGGGCGCCCAGATCCAGCGTCAGAACACGTTTATTTTTTAAGCCCTCGGGCACCTCTGCATTGACAATGCGCTGGGCCAAGCCCTCGACAATGGCAGTTTTACCTACACCTGGCTCACCGATTAAAACTGGGTTATTTTTGGTGCGGCGCTGTAATACCTGAATAGTGCGCCGAATCTCATCGTCGCGGCCTATAACCGGATCCAGCTTGCCCTGCTCTGCGCGCTCGGTTAAATCAATAGTGTATTTATCGAGCGCTTCGCGCTGACTTTCGGCATCCGGATGCTTGACACTGTCACCACCGCGAACTGAGTCTATAGCTGCCTTAGCTTTGCTAGTATCGCCATATTTAGCTAGGGTTTTACCCAGTAACCCCCTGTCTTCGAGACCAGCCAAAAGCACCATCTCACTAGAGATGTACTGATCACCCCGCTGTTGGGCCGCTCGATCTGCCATGTTAAGCAAACGGCCGAGATCCTGAGACAGATTAGCGTCTCCACTGGGGCTGGTTACCTTGGCCATTCTGTCGAGATCTCGATTAATGGCTTCTTTCAGGCCGCTAACATCGTAACCAGCGCGATTGAGGATTGGCCGCACCGACCCCCCCTGCTGATTGAGCAGAGCTAAAAATAGGTGGCTGGGCTCAATTGCAGAATGGTCATTGCCCGCAGCAATTGACTGAGCCTCGGCCAGCGCGTTTTGCAATTGGTTAGTAAGTTTGTCTATGCGCATTTTGATTCCCAAAAAGTAGTTTGTTGTTACCTACTCAGTTAGTTGGGGATCATTTAAGAAGTTTTCAATAGCTGCCAAAAACTGGATTGATGAGGATCAATAGATATAAAAAACCCCGTGGGCAAAACCACGGGGTTTATAGCGGCTGAACCAGGTTTAGCTCTGATTAAGTGCGGTGGTCATGTCGATAACAGCCTTTTTGCCGTCACCATAAACCATTAGGCAGTGGTCCATAGCGAACAGCGGATTGGGCAGACCGGCAAAGCCCGGGCTCAGTGAGCGCTTGATGACCACGACATTTTTAGCCTTGTCTACATTCAAAATCGGCATGCCATAGATTGGGCTTCCCTCTGATTCTCTGGCCATGGGATTGGTGACGTCATTGGCACCAATAATAATCACCACATCAGTATCTTCAAAGGTTGGGTTAATTCTGTCCATCTCCACTAGCTTGTCATAAGGCACCTCAGCCTCTGCTAACAGAACATTCATGTGCCCAGGCATACGCCCTGCAACCGGGTGAATGCCATATTCAACCTCTGTACCTCTAGATTCCATGGCATCCGCCAATTCGCGAACCGCATGCTGAGCCTGAGCCATAGCCATGCCATAGCCGGGCACAATAACTACTCGTTTGGCGACCTCCAGCATCATGGCAATCTCGTCCGGCTGGGCGCTAGTTACCTTGCCTGCGTAAATCTCGTCAGCATCTACTGTCTCGCCACCGGCGGCCATCTTGCCGAACAGGACATTGGCCAATGAACGATTCATGGCGACGCACATGATCTGAGTGAGAATCAATCCTGAGGTACCCACTAGTGAACCAGCGACAATCAGAACAGTGTTGCCGAGAATAAAGCCTGCTAGCGCAGCCGCAATACCAGAGTAGGAATTGAGCAATGCAATTACCACCGGCATGTCTGCACCACCGATGGGCATCACCAAAAACAGCCCCAGTAGCAGTGCTAGAGCAACTATGCTCAGCATGGCCAGGCTGTTGCCGGGGTTAGTTACTAGTAAAACCACAGCGACCAGCGCGGCGGCCAAAAAGAGAGCATTGCCGATCGGGCCACCAGGTAGGCCATAGCTTTTCTTCATTAGCTCTTGGAGCTTGGCAAAGGCAACAAAGCTACCAGTGAGAGTTACTGCACCAATCAGTACCGTTAGGCCAATGGAGATTAAGGCAACTGTTCCCTCTGGGCCCGCGCCAAATGCGCTGCTTTCAACTGCAATCGGTGTCACCAGCTGGGCAAAAGAGGATGGATCTGCGCCGACTTTCGAGAAGTATTCCGCCAGAGCAATGGTCAGGGACGCACCACCACCGAAACCATTGAGCAGTGCTACCATCTGCGGCATGGACGTCATTTGAATCTTCAGCGCCATGGTCGCGCCAACAATTCCGCCAATTAAAACTCCGGCGATAATAAAGCTAAAATCTACAATACTGCTGTCCAGCAGAGTAACAACTACGGCAATCAACATGCCCAGAGCAGATAGCTGGTTGCCGCGCACTGCGGTCTTAGGCTTAGTCAGGCCCTTGATACCCAGAATAAACAGGATGCCCGCTAAAAGATAAACTGCACTTACAATCGATGGACTCATGGCTTATTTCCTTTTGAACATTGCAAGCATGCGGTTAGTGACCAGATAACCACCTACCACATTGATGGTTGCCAAAGTCACGGCGACAAATCCCAGCAGGTTGACCAGCAGTGGGGAGCCACCGGAGCCAGCAGCGAGCAGAGCGCCCACCAGAGTGATGCCAGATACAGCATTGGTACCCGACATAAGCGGCGTGTGCAATGTAGGAGGTACCTTGGTGATTAACTCAACCCCAAGAAACAATGACAAGACAAAGAGCGCTAATAAAAGAATTAGAATCTCCATGATTTAAACCTCCTGCGTCTGTAGTTCAGGCAGATTCAGTAACTTGCGCATATGGGGATGCGGGACATCTCCAGCATGGGCAACTACGGTACCTGCAATAATTTCATCGTTAAAATCAAGTTTGAGACTTCCCTGCTCATCGAGAATCAACTCCAGCAATGTCTGCATATTTTTCCCTAGCATCTGGCTGGCGTGATAGGCCATCTCTGAGGGCACATTCTCTGGCCCTAGAATTGTCACGCCATAAGCCTCTACCGTCTTACCCTGCTCAGTCAGCGCGCAATTGCCACCTCGCTCGGCTGCAAGATCAACAATAACAGCACCTGGCTTCATCGCCTTAACCATCTCTTCGGTCACCAGAATTGGTGACTTGGCGCCGGGCACTGCGGCGGTGGTGATAATAATGTCCTGCTGGGCAACCACCTCGGTCATCAACTCCCGCTGACGACGCAGAAAATCTTCACCCTGTTCTTTAGCATAGCCACCAGCACCTTCTGACTCGCCGGTGTCTAGATCCAACTCTACGGGTTTGGCGCCCACGGAGAGAATCTGCTCGCGAGCTGCGGGGCGCACGTCATAGGCTTCTACCACGGCCCCGAGACGCTTAGCTGTGGCACAGGCCTGAAGCCCTGCAACGCCTACGCCCATAATCAAAACCCGCGCTGGCTGCAACGTGCCTGCGGCGGTCATCAGCATTGGAAAGATTCTCGGCGCTGCTGAGGCCCCCATAATCACCGCCTTATAGCCCGCCAGGGTTGCCATGGAGGACAACACATCCATGCTCTGAGCCCGGCTTATCCTCGGCACCATCTCTAGGGCAATCGCAGTAGCGCCAGTACTGGCAACAGCCTGTGCCGCCTGGGGAGATGCCAAAGGATCCATCATGCCGATCACCAGCTGTCCACTGCGCAGCATGGCCAAGTCTTCGCCACTGTTTTCATTGTTGGAACCAAAGCTCTGAACTTGCAGAATAATATCTGACTTGGCAAAGATCTCTGATCGATCTGTGGTGAGGGTCGCTCCCACAGCGGCATAATCTGCGTCCGGATAGCCTGCAGCAGTTCCTGCGCCCGTCTGGACTCTTACGGTTACACCTCTGTCCGTTAGACTCTGGACATTGGCAGGGGACATGGCGACACGTTTTTCACCGGCTTTTATTTCCGAGGGAATTCCGACGTTCACTCAATTCTCCTAAAATTAGATATGATTGGCTCGTTAACTATAATTTACGTGAATGCTAGCAAAAAATATCATTATCAAGTAATCGATTTAGGAATAATAACTATTACGAGTCACTGTTGGGGCTGCAACCTCAATGCTTGTATGCCTCTGCGCCAATAACGCAGCGCCTCTAAAGCAAATCAAATGGAGACGGGCTCAGGATTAATTAAGACGGGATACTGAAAAATCAGCGAGGTCGCTAAGTTGAGTTTTGAAGTTACTGGCGGGCAAATTCTCTAGCGCCTGTTTGGCCAACAGAGCTTCCTGACGGGCACATTGCATGCTGTAGTCAATACCACCAGAGGCCTGAACTAAGGCGAGAATTTCTGCAAAATTTTCGGCGGTCTTGTTGCTGATGGTGTCGCAGATAAAGCGCCGACCAGCGCTATCACCGTTATCTCTCGCAAAGATCAGTGGCATTGTCATCTTTCCCTCAGCGAGATCATCACCCACATTCTTGCCAGTGGTCTGCGCATCGCCCTGATAATCCAAAACGTCATCAACGATTTGGAAAGCCATTCCAAGATGCCTGCCATAGGCCGCCATAGATGCTTGATCTGCCCCTGCCAAACAGGCGCCAACCTGAGCAGCAGCCTCAAATAGGGTGGCAGTTTTGCGATAGATTACCTGAAGATACATCTCTTCACTTACTTCAGCATTACCAGCGTTGGCCATCTGCTGAACCTCACCTTCAGAGATGATATTGGTGGCATCTGCCATTAAACCCATAATCGGCAGATCGGCAATATCAACCAGCATTTGAAAAGCGCGAGAATAAAGGAAGTCCCCCACTAACACACTGGGAGCATTGCCCCAGTGAGAGTTGGCGGTTTCGCGGCCACGTCGCAGTGCCGACACATCCACCACGTCGTCGTGCAGCAGAGTTGCAGTGTGGATAAACTCGATAATAGCGGCCATCTTGATATGCTGTTGGCCGCTGTAGCCATTGGCTAACGCACTTAACAGAACCACCACCGGGCGCAGACGTTTGCCGCCAGAGTTAACAATATACTGGCCAATATTCTCCACCAACCCCACATCTGACTGCAGCTGGTCAATAATCAACTGGTTAACAGCGGAAAATTCTTGCTTTATGGATCGGTGGAAAGGCAGCATTAATTATTAACAGTCGGTAGTAAACAAGGCTGCATGCTAGGGAGCACTCGCTCATCTGTCAACCGGAAATCTTTAATAATAATGCCTCCGAGGCTAGCAATTCCGCGGCTCTAGACGCTCCTCCTGACGTTTAAAGGTTGCCGGGAGGAGCAGAACTGGTTACGATGCGCGCTCAAAAGTAACCCCCAAGGAAATCATGTCCTTTACTCCGAAGTCCTCGTATACCAAAGATGAATTGCTGGCTAGCTCCCGTGGCGAACTATTTGGCCCAGGTAACGCCAAGCTTCCAGCGCCTAACATGTTGATGATCGATCGCATTATTGAAATCAATAATGACGGTGGCAAACATGGTCTGGGACAGATTATTGCTGAAATTGATATTACCCCTGACCTGTGGTTTTTTGATTGCCATTTTGAAGGCGACCCAGTAATGCCTGGCTGTCTTGGCCTAGATGCCCTCTGGCAACTCGTGGGCTTTTTCTTAGTTTGGAATGGCAACAGTGGCCGCGGTCGCGCACTGGGCGCTGGCAACGTTAAATTTTTTGGTCAGATACTGCCCACAGCCAAGAAAGTTACCTATAAGCTAGACTTGAAGAGATTGATCCAGCGACGCCTAGTAATGGGCATTGCCGATGGCTCAGTAGAGGTGGACGGACGCGAGATCTACACTGCTGAAGACTTAAAAGTGGGTCTTTTTGAAAGCACAGACAATTTTTAATTTGATCACAACCAACGAATAGTAAGAGGATTACCCATGAGACGCGCAGTTATTACCGGTCTTGGTATTGTTT
The DNA here is from genome assembly GCA_018663035.1 of Porticoccaceae bacterium. Taxonomy (GTDB): domain Bacteria; phylum Pseudomonadota; class Gammaproteobacteria; order Pseudomonadales; family Porticoccaceae; genus HTCC2207. The sequence continues at coordinate 10,296 of JABJEX010000042.1, read as the reverse complement.
CCTGCTTGGGCAACGACAGAGCGACCGTAACTAAGTCTTTAAGAGAAGGAATTTCCGGAATCCGTCGTCGTGAAGACTTTGCAGAAATGGGATTGCGCTGCAATGTTGGCGCCGTCTTGGATATTGACCCCAAAGATCATATTGATCGCAAAATCCTGCGTTTTATGGGCCCTTCCTCGGCTTACGCCTACATAGCAACAGACCGCGCCATTGCAGATGCGGGACTGACACCTGAGATGGTTTCCAATCCTCGCACTGGCATTGTGATGGGTTCTGGTGGCGTGTCTGGAGAAATGTTTGTAGAGAGCATCGACGTAATGCGTGAGCGCGGCATCAAGCGTGCCGGCCCCTACCGAGTCACTCAGATTATGGCCAGCGCCGTTTCTGCCAACGTGGCGACGCCGTTTAAAGTCAAAGGCGTCAATTACAGCCTGGCCTCGGCCTGCGCCACTAGTGCGCACTGTATTGGTCATGCCGTAGAATTAATTCAACTGGGCAAACAGGATATCCTGCTTGCCGGTGGTTCCGACGATATGCACTGGTCTATGGCAGGTATGTTCGACGCCATGGGCGCACTGACCAGCAAATTCAATGATACACCGGAAGTTGCTTCAAGGGCCTATGACGCTGATCGTGACGGCTTTGCTCCAGGCCTAGGCGCAGGGACCGTAATCGTCGAAGAACTCGAGCATGCGCTGGCGCGCGGTGCCAATATTATCTGTGAAGTGACCGGCTATGGTGCCACATCAGATGGTGCTGACATGGTCGCCCCATCCGGTGAAGGTGCAGAGCGCTGCATGAAAATGGCGATGGAATCGGCTTCAGGCCCAATCGACTATATCAATACCCATGGCACCAGCACCCCTGTGGGTGATATTGCCGAACTGGGCGCTATTCGCAATACTTTTGGCGACAACTGCCCAGACATTAGCTCTACCAAGTCGCTCTCAGGCCACAGCCTTGGCGCAGCAGGTGTGCATGAAGCGATTTACTGCCTGCTAATGATGCAAGGTGGGTTTGTCGCCGGCTCTGCAAATATCGACAATCTCGACGAACATGCGGCTGGCCTGCCGATTCTGCTGCAAACCAAAGATAAGCAGTTAGATCGTGTAATGAGCAACAGCTTCGGCTTTGGCGGCACCAACGCAACCTTGGTAATGGAGCGCTACAAAGGCTAATTGAATCTGCCAGCTCCGGTGGCTATCAGATTAAGCATTGAAAAAGGCGGCACCTCAGGTGACCGCCTTTTTTTTGCTGCTGGTTTTACCTGCTGAGCTCTACGCGCCCGCAGTGAATACCACCCAGTCTCTAACACGCTGCTCAAGAATATCTAGCGGTATAGGCCCGGCCTCCAGAACCAAGTCGTGAAATGCACGGATATCAAACGCATCGCCAAGTTCTGCTGTGGCAAAGGCGCGCAGCTCTTTGATCTTTAACTCTCCCATTTTGTAGGCCAAAGCCTGACCTGGCCAGACGATATAACGGTCAATTTCGACGGTGATATCGTGCTCGGATTTGGCGCTATTAGCGATAAAGAAATCTATAGCTCGCTGCCGACTCCAGCCCAGTGAGTGCATACCTGTATCTACCACCAGTCTCACGGCCCGCCACATCTCATAGGTAAGCTGACCGAATTTGCTGTAGGGATCTTTGTAGAAGCCCATCTCCTCCCCCAAACTCTCAGAATACAGCCCCCAGCCCTCGACAAACGCAGTCACGTTATACATATCCCGCCGCCAGCTGTGAAGATCGTCCTGCTCCTGCGCAAGGGCAATCTGCAAATGGTGGCCGGGCATGGCTTCATGCAGTGTGAGAGCTTCCATCTCCCACTTAGGTCTGGTCTCAAGGGCGTAGGTATTGGCAAAAAATATTCCTGCCCGCCCTACTGACTGGGCTCCCGGTCTGTAATAAGCCGTTGTCTGCGACTTTTCTGCATAGCCGGGGATCGGCTCTACGCCATAGGGGAGCCTGGGCAGCTTGCCAAATAATGGCGGTAACTGGGCGTCGGCACGCTTGGCGATATCGCGGTACTCGCGCAAGAGATCCTGCTTGGAAGTAAAGTAAAACTGCTGATCAGTGCGCAGGAAATGGGTAAAGGCCTCAAAGTCACCTTTGAAACCAGAGGCACGAATAATATCTTCCATGGCTGACCTGATGCGTTTTACCTCACTAAGCCCTAGCTTATGTATCTGCTCTGGGCTCAGGTTAGTCGTGGTGGACTGCTCGGCCCTATGCGCATACCAGGCCTGCCCATTGGGTAGATTAGAGAGACCTACAGTTTGCACTGCATTGGGGATGTATCGCTCGCGCATAAAATCAAGCAGTTGACGATAAGCCGGGACAATGCCGGTGCTGTAGGCTGCCACAGCTCGCTGTCGCAGCTGCCTCTGCTGATCTTCCGACAGAGCCTCGGGGAACTGTTTAAAGGCAGCGAGCAACGGGCTGTCCATGGGGTCATCATAGAGCTGGTTTAAAATTTGCTGGGGCACGTCACGCAGAGTAATGGCCGGTGGCGTCATGCCCTGCTCTAGCCCGCTCCTAAGTATGGCGATGTTCTGTTCAATTAAAGTGCCGGCACTCTCGAGGCGTGAAACAATATTTTCATATTGGGCCTCGGAGCGATGAGGCATCATTGCAATCATTGAGGCTATATCCTGTTGCACACCGCCCATCTGATTAATTGGCATCAGGTCATCTGCGTAGGACTGTGACACAATGGCCGCCGTCAGCTCTTTGTGAATAAGTTGATAGTCCAGCTGGGCAGTCTTACTCAGGGATGCCTTTGAAATACTCTCAAGCACACCCAGGATACTTCGGGTTTCGCCCTTCCGCCTATCTATGGCTGTCTGAGAGGAATCGGTCCAGCGATCATCCTGCCCTGGGTAGCCCAGCCAGGTTGCGTACTCTGGATATTCGGTAACCTGATATTCGTAAATAATATCCATCAGAGCAGTCAGTCTTTGGTCCTGATTTGCAAACCCCTGATTAGCCGCCACTGTATCTAAGCGCTGTTGATAATCCGTCAGTGCCGCCGCTACAGGCGTTGTTTTCATCAGGCTGCACAGCAGCAAAACTATTCCAAGTAGAGGATAAAAAGATAACGAATTCTTGACAGGATGGGTCATGGCCGGCTCCAAATTATAAGTGCGCCAATACTGGCACAAAAGCCATAACTGGGGCAATCTCTGAAATCAGTTCGGGGAAGCAGCTTTCTGCAACAGCGGCTCAGAGCTAAGTTTTAATCTGTACTGGAGGGAAGTGAGTGATGGCTAAGACCTACAGCCAAGGGGTAAAGCTAAACGCTTTAACAGGGATTGTTGCAGGGAGCCACCACAGGCAGCTCCCGGACTTCTAGTGACAATCGGTAATTTACAGCGCAGCTAAAATAGCCTCGGCACTGGAGCTTTCCAGCGCACCGGCATCGACATTCAAGAGGCTGACCACGCCATCCTCAACAATCATTGCAAAGCGCTGGCTGCGGGTACCCATACCGAATCCTGTACCGTCTAATTCAAGGCCCAGAGCCTTGGTAAAGTCAGCATTGCCATCAGCTAGCATCATCAGATGCTCTGCATTGGCCGACTGACCCCAGGCGTGCATAACAAAGACATCATTCACTGACATACAGGCAACGGTATCGACACCCCTGGTCTTAATCTCATCAACGTGCACCACAAACCCAGGTAGATGAGCCGCCGAGCAGGTCGGGGTAAATGCACCGGGAACGGCAAAAAGAACGACTTTCTTGCCATCAAAGATATCAGCCGTGCTGATACCTGTCGGGCCTTCAGCGCCCATAACAGAAAACATACCCGCCGGAATTTTGTCGCCAACTTGAATACTCATAACAACCTCATAATCAATAATTTTTTGATGCGAGACTGCTGCAGACAGCAGTCCCAAATTTATAGGATACCCAGTCTGATACTACTGAGCCGACCAACTAGACCTAAAAAGGGATATCGTCGTCAAAAGAATCCATTCCCTGAGGTGCTTGCTGCTGGCTTGGGGCTTGCTGCTGAGGCGCGCTCTGCTGCTGCGGGGGTGCGCTCTGAGGTTGATAACCGCCCTGATCATAGTCGCCCTGCTGGCCACCACGACTGTCTAGCATCTGCATTTCGCTGCCGACGATCTCGGTGGTATACCGGTCTTGGCCATCCTGAGCCTGCCATTTGCGGGTACGCAATGAACCCTCAATATAGAGCTTTGAACCCTTCTTAACATATTCGCCTGCAATCTCTGCAAGACGATTAAAAAATACCACGCGATGCCATTCAGTACGTTCCTGTTGCTGGCCAGTATTTTTATCTTTCCATGTTTCTGAAGTAGCCAGACTAAGGTTGGTTACAGCACCGCCAGAAGGCAAAAATCGCGTTTCCGGATCCTGTCCACAGTTGCCCACAATGATGACTTTATTGACTCCGCGTGCCATGTTTTTCCCCTGTTCTGTGCCTGTTTAAATTCGGTTAAAGTACGGTTTCAAGCTTGGCATGTCGACCGTTTTCTTATCAACTTTGACATAGGCCAACTGCTCGCCTTTGAGAAGGAGTATATCTTCTACGCCAGTTATATTTGAAATTATTTTTGCAAAATCCTGATGATCTGCATCACCAACCTGCAACACCAATGTCTGCAGCGGTCTCGGCGCCTGTAAGCCCAGAGCCAAAACCCACCAGATTGCCAACAGTCCAGCCAAGATCAAAAATAAACCATCGATGCCGTAGTGCTGCAGACTCCAGCCGCCTAAAGTGCCACCCACGAAGGCGCCAAAAAATTGGCTGCTGGAATAAATACCCATGGCGGTGCCGCGATTGCCCACCGGGCAGGCTTTACTCAACCAGGATGGCAGCGAGGCCTCAAGTAAATTAAACGCAGCAAAAAACACGAGTAACATTAGGGGCGTTAGCACAGCCCCGCGCTCCTGCCCCAACACCAGCATAGCAATAGCCAATAAGCCCACCGCTGTGACAAAACTCAGTTTCTGCTTGCCGAAACGCTCTCCAAGAATCATTGCCGGCACCATGGCGACAAACCCGCCGCCCAATAGCGCCAAATAAACCCACCACAGATTCTCTGAGGCAATACCTAGCTCCTGGGTAAGAATATTAGGAATCACCACAAAGGCGGCCATCAGGGCAAGATGCAGCGCAAAAATACCTAGATTGAGGCGCATCAGAGTCGGGTTTTTTAGCAATATTGCGATCTGACTGAGATCTGCGAGCGTCTCGCGGTTTTTTTGTACCACAGTGACCTTGGGCACCAGCGCCACAAAAATGACCATGCCAGCAAGCCCAAGCACAGCAGTGACCCAAAATATGCCAGATAGACCTGCATAGCCTGCAATTAGCGGCCCTGCGATCATTGCCAGCATAAAGGCTAGGCCAATACTGCCGCCGATGGCAGCCATAGCTTTGGTGCGATTCTCTTCCGAAGTCAGGTCTGTCACCATAGCCATCAGGGTACTGGCAATGGCACCCATACCCTGTAATGCGCGCCCCAGAATAAGCTCAGCCATGGTATCCGCAGAGGCCGCGACCAAACTACCGACCACAAACAGAGCAAGACCGCCAATAATGACCGGCCGACGACCAATGCGATCCGACAGCAGACCCAGGGGTATTTGCAACAGAGCCTGTGTTAACCCATAAGCCCCCAGAGTAAGCCCTAACATTAGCGGACTGGCATCTGCATAGTCGTCCATGTATAGGGCCAGAACCGGCAATACCATAAACAACCCGAGCATTCTAAAGCCGTACAGACTGGCCAGAGAGGCCGTCGCACGTCGCTCTACAGTTGAAAATGGCGTCGAGGAATGAGCAGTTTCAGTCAAGGTGTTTTCAAATAGGGTCTATTGTTTGATTCAGTATCTTAACAGCGCAAACCAGTGGCGAGAATATTTATCAGCAATATTTTTTAAATAGGGTCTAGGGCCTGTTTTAAACCGTACTAAAGGAGCGTTAGCAAATTCACTTTGCCGAAATGCGGGCCTGAGCCCTATAATTGACTGTTTAACCCGGCCCTTAACCAGACCCTAACTCAACTGATATAAGAAGCATTCATGGATACCATTCAGGTCCGCGGCGCACGCACCCACAACCTTAAAAACATCGACCTCGATATACCCAGAGACAAGTTAATTGTTATCACTGGCCTGTCTGGCTCTGGAAAATCATCACTGGCCTTTGACACCCTGTATGCAGAAGGGCAGCGTCGCTATGTCGAGTCTTTAAGTACCTATGCTCGACAGTTTTTATCGATGATGGAAAAGCCCGACGTAGACCATGTTGAGGGTTTATCACCTGCAATTTCCATCGAGCAGAAGTCCACCTCGCACAACCCCCGATCCACCGTGGGTACCATCACCGAAATTTATGACTATCTGCGCCTGCTATTTGCTCGTGCCGGCGAACCACGATGTCCGGACCACGGCCAGCCTCTCAATGCTCAGACGGTTAGCCAGATGGTGGATCAGGTTCTGGCGCTGCCCGAGGGCACCAAACTGATGCTATTGGCTCCTGTTATTAAAGATCGCAAGGGCGAACATCTCCACCTGTTTGAAAGCCTGCGCCGACAGGGCTTTATTCGCGCCAGAATTGATGGTCTAGTCTGTGATCTGGACGAGGCTCCTGCCCTGGACAAAAAGAAAAAACATACCATTGAGGTAGTAGTAGACCGCTTTAAGGTCAAAGCTGATATTGGACTGCGATTGGCCGAGTCGTTTGAGACGGCCCTCAATCTCGCCGAAGGCTTAGTGGCAATCAGCTATATGGACGCCGAGCAGCCCGACCAGATTTTTAGCGCTAAGTTTGCCTGCCCTGTCTGTAACTACAGCCTCAATGAATTAGAGCCCCGACTGTTTTCATTCAATAACCCGGCTGGCGCCTGCCCTACCTGCGACGGTCTCGGCGTACATCAGTTTTTTGACATTGATTTGGTGATTCAGCACCCAGAGGCTTCGATTTCTGAGGGCGCTATTCGCGGCTGGGATCGTCGCACGCTGTTCTACTACAACATGCTCACAAGCCTGGCCGATCACTATGATTTTGATATAGAGCAACCCTGGCAAGATCTCTCGCCCATGCATCAGCAGAAGATCCTATTCGGTAGTGATGATGAGGAGATCACCTTTAACTATGTCAATGACCGCGGTACAGTATTTCGCCGCCAGCATAAGTTTGAAGGGGTTATCCATAATATGGAGCGCCGCTACCGAGAGACAGAGTCTAATTCGGTGCGTGAAGAGCTGACAAAATATATGGCCACGTCCAACTGTCCGGAATGCTCGGGCACTCGGTTGCGTAAATCGGCGCGCAATGTATTTATTGATAACCGTCGAATTGAGGACATAGTCTGCATGCCCGTGGGCGATTGTAGCCAGTACTTTGAGGGATTGGATCTACCAGGTCGCCAGGGAGAAATCGCCGAAAAGATTATCAAAGAAATTCGCCAGCGCTTTAACTTCCTGGTCGACGTGGGCCTTAACTATCTGTCACTGAATCGCAGCGCTGATACCCTTTCTGGCGGGGAGGCTCAGCGTATTAGGTTAGCCAGCCAGATAGGTGCGGGGCTTGTCGGGGTTATGTATATCCTCGACGAACCCTCAATTGGCCTGCATCAGCGTGATAATGAACGACTCCTCAAGACATTGGTTCGCCTGCGAGATCTGGGTAATACCGTGATTGTGGTCGAGCACGATGAGGACGCCATTGCCTCGGCCGATCATATTATCGATATAGGGCCTGGCGCTGGAATTCACGGCGGCCAAGTTGTCGCAGAAGGCACAGCAAAACAGATCAAAGCGAATAAAAATTCGGTTACCGGCAAGTTTCTCTCTGGCGAGCGGGGCATCAGGGTGCCCGAGCAGCGCAACAGCGGTAAAGGCAAGAGCTTAAAAATTACCGGTGCCTCTGCCAATAATCTTCAAAACATTAATCTGGAAATTCCCCAGGGCGTGTTCACATGCATCACTGGGGTTTCTGGCTCGGGTAAATCCACTCTGATTAACGAAACGCTTTACCCAGCGGCAGCGGTGGCACTGAATAAGGCCACCACCTTGAAACCCGCTGCCCACAGTGAGATCACCGGGCTGAGCCATCTGGATAAATGCATCGACATAAATCAGAGTCCAATTGGTCGCACACCGCGCTCCAACCCAGCAACTTACACCGGCATATTTACGCCAGTGCGCGAGTTATTTGCCGGCACCCAAGAAGCTCGCTCGCGAGGCTATAATCCTGGCCGCTTTAGCTTTAATGTTAAAGGTGGTCGCTGTGAAGCCTGTCAGGGCGATGGCGTAACCAAGGTAGAAATGCACTTTTTGCCTGATGTCTATGTACCCTGTGATGTATGCAAAGGTATGCGCTACAACCGCGAGACTCTGGATATTCACTTTAAGGGCAAAAATATCCATCAGGTGTTAGAGATGACCATCGAGGATGCCCGAGAATTCTTCGATGCCATTCCCGCTATTGCCCGTAAATTGCAAACCCTAATTGATGTTGGCCTGTCGTATATCAGCCTAGGTCAATCTGCCACCACTCTGTCTGGCGGTGAAGCACAGCGAGTTAAGTTGTCGAAAGAACTCTCAAAGAGAGATACTGGCAAGACTCTTTACATCCTTGACGAACCAACGACCGGCCTGCACTTTCACGATATTGAGCAGCTGTTGGCCGTACTGCATCGACTGAGAGACCACGGCAATACCGTAGTAGTGATCGAGCATAATCTGGATGTGATAAAAACCGCAGACTGGATTGTGGACCTAGGGCCCGAGGGTGGTTCTGGTGGCGGCCAGATTGTGGCACAGGGCACACCGGAAGAGGTTGCACTAGTAAAAGGTTCCCATACGGGGCGCTTTTTGAAAGACATTTTGGCGCGCTAGCAGGCTGACTTAGAATTTAGCCTGCCAAGCTTTATAGTCGGCAATCATTCCATCTACAGCGGCTTGTTGGTATTCCCGCAGGCCGCTGAGAATAATTTTCTTGACCCCGCATCCAACCAGCTTACCACCATCCATAAGGCGAAACTGCAGCTCTACGTCACCGCGCTTGCCATCGACAACCATCTGGGTATCTGCAAGCTCCACTGAGGGCTGACTCAGATCGAGACGATCGAGATGAAGAGACATGGACTGGTAGATTGCCAAAGGTCTGGCCGGGTTGATCATCACATTGTGTTGCGCCATCAGTGGCACCAGAATATAGGGGAAATTCTGGCCAGAAAATAGCACATAGCTGCGCACCAACTGCTCGATCATATCCTGATCGAAGACGGCCTCTGTTGATCGCTGAACCTGCAGATAACATTTGTTGCGACCATCGATAATTTCGAATTCTTCCCCCGGAGCCTCGGGAAATAGAAGCCCTGTATCCGCCGATACCATCCCAGAAAAGGTAAAGGACATCTCCTGACTCAGGCCATAGCGCTGGAGCGAAATAGCAAAAAGCAGATCTCCGGGAACACAGAAGCGCTTGCTATCAGCGTCGTGAATCGGATTAAAGTCATTGCTCACAGCCTTGGCAAAGCGACTGCCCTGCTCTGCGCTAATGGTCAAGTCAGCGGCATTTTGATTATAAAAACTATCGAGAAACATAAATTTGAGGGATTCTGAAGATCAGCCGCGCATAGTAATAGGTTTATATCTAAGGTCAAGGGGCTTGCAAAACATTCTATTCAGTATGCAATAGTTGTTTTAGGTGGTCTGGGCATCTAGAGACTGCATAGTCTCTGCCGGCAAATCACGCGAGCAGGCTCCTGTGCAGTAGCGTTGCGTTCTGCTGCCAAGAGACTTGGCTCAGTCGAGCTCCGCCTCAAACTCCTCCAGTAAATCCAGAGGCTCCATTTCCTGTCCCTCGAGATTCTGGTTCCAGTTGACGCCAACCATCAACACATCGCTGTGCATCCCCGGTAGCCAGTCATCTAAAAACTCTTCCATCTCTACGGCTACTGGCTGATACACCTCCCAGTCGCCATCACAGAGCGCCTCGGCAAGCCGCTGGTCGGACCAAAATGGCATAACGTCTATGCTCTCGTTATCAACAGAGCTAACCAGAGCCCAGTCGCCCTGAGCATCCTGAAGCCCCCAGATACAGCCCTTTTCAAGGCACTCTACCACGAGGCGGTCGAGGTTTTCTTGCAGATCGTCGGATAGAGGTTCCATAGTGCTGTTAACTCTTCAAGCCATTTTGGTGTCGGCCGCCATAGTAACCCGTTTCGCTCAACCAGCCAAAACAAAGCTGCCCTGCGACAATTTGTCACATTGCGCAGAAAGCTTATTGCTTTACTCTGCCGCCTTTG